>JACQYT010000015.1 GCA_016208085.1 Elusimicrobiota bacterium
GACTCACACGCTTAATGTCCGGTTCAGAATTTTTCAAATTCAGCACTTGTCCGCTTTTGCCGGTCAAAACGGATGACTGGTTTGAAGTTATGCCGAAATTTCGGGAGGGAAGATCCGCTTTGCCGTCAAAAAGCGCGGCATTCGTTTTTTGTGAAATCCTTAGCTTGTCTTTTTCGGGAAGGCCTTTTGTAATCTTTGCTAAATCCGGCGCGCCGCCCGAATTACAGATATCGTCGGCATACTTCAAGCCGCCCTGGAGAATGTCTAATTTTGTCTTGTTTTTTGTTTTGCCTATCTCACCCTTGAGAATGTCGGAGATGGAGGAACATATTTTTCCTGCCGTGGGTTGTTTTTTACTGGACTCGCTGGAATCATCGGCTTTCCGGCAGGATTTACAGGGGGGGGGGGCATTTTTATTGTTTTCAGCAAAGGAAATCAAATTGGGATACCCGAATAAGAACGCGAATATAATACCGATCGGCATAGCTTTTTTCATAAGATATCAGCCGCGAAACCGCGATACTTAAGTGTACCAGCCAAAAGCGGAAAAGTCAATAGGGGAAAAGGTAGAAAAGGCAGCAGGCGCCTTTTTGGTGTTATTCCAGGCGGCGTTTTACCAGTTTGGCGGTTACGGAGCCCAGGAAGATATCGGCTTTCAGGATCAGCGGCAGGCGCAGCGCGTCGTCGGTCAGCCAGACCAGCATCTTCTTGCCTTTCTTGGCCACAAAAAGACCGTCGTCGCCGAGCTGCGGTTCCGCCAGGATGCACTTGAATTTGCCGTAGGCGGTGGATTCCTTCCCCCGCTTGCGGAATTTCACGTTCATGTTCCAGTTCCGCTTCGTATTGACGGTGATATCCTGTCTGCTGCCGGGTCTGATCTCCATTGTGCGCACCAGATACAAGGCCGAAAGAACGTCGTTGACCGGCCCCTCCAGCGTTCCGTCCACCGGGGAAACGACCCTCTTTTTGTTCATCTTCTCGCCGCGAAAAGTCTTGGCGGCGTTGTCGAACAACACCCACTCGTTGAAAAAATACCCGCCCTCCTGTATCCGCTTGTAATACCCGCGGGAATAAAGCTCTGCAATGTCGAACCAGGACTCATTCAGGTCGGCGACATGGTAAAAATTGTCTATAAAGGCGGCCGATTTGGCGCCGGAAACGATATGATAGGCCGGGCGGCCTTCTATTGTCACTATCTTGTCTATCTGCAGGTAGGCCGAACCCACATAGATTATCCCCCAGTAGATATCGTATTCAAGGCGCTCCCGGTACCAGTCGCCCCGGACGGCGGAGGTGTTGACTTGCACGTCGGCCGGCAGCGGGGAATAAGGATGCGCGAGAAATACAGTATCTTCGGCGCGGAGCGGAGCCGCGCATAACGCCAGTCCAAAAACCGCGATTACGGCGGTTTTTCCTGACCAGCGACATCCAATTTTATAGGCGTTCATTGGTAAAACCATCCGGTTTAAAGTCGGCAGATAAGCGAACGAGCGCCCGAAAATTGCAGCAGCAATTTTCGGGTTAAAAGCCATATTTTATTCTCGCGGCCACAACGGCGGCTATCGCGCTCATACCCAGGAAACCGCGCCATTCTTTGTTCTTTCGGAATATCTCCCAGGAATACGCAGTCCGGTCGAAAAATCCGGCTATATCTGCGGGGCGGGGAAGGATGGCATTGACGCGGCTTCTATATCGTTCAAATTCCTCGCCGTAGACCGAGAGCAGGAACTCTTCTTCCGCCTTTATCTGCACCCGGTAAATGAGCGTAAACGAAACGGCCGTGATCAGCCAGACCGCCCCGGTGCGCAAAGGCGCCTGGGGGTTTGAAAGGCTGACGAGCAGGCCGAGGACCATGGAAGCCGTGCCGAGATACAGCGGATTGCGGACCGCCGCGTAAGGGCCGGCGATCGTGAGAGTCCTGGATTTGACTATCGCCGAGGAGGCCAGCGCCCGTATCGCGGCGCCGAGCAGCATGAAGCAGATGCCCGCCGAAAACAGTTTCCAGTTGTTCGGCCTTGCTATCAGAACGGCAGCCGCCCCGATTATCTGGGAAACAAGAATTCTTTTTTTCATTAAAAATTTTTGCCGCAAAAATTTTTACCATACCCCGCCCTGAAGGGCGGGGTAACCTTGGAAAAAAACATTTTAAGCCCTCTCAATCTTTGCTGGCTTGTGACCTGTGACTGGTGTCTTGTGACTTTTTTTTATCCACCGGGCGGCGGCCAGCAGGTCCTTTTTGATGACGAGGCTTTTAAGCGGGCCGGGATATTTTTTAAGCTGGCTCCTTCCATGGCCGCTTTTTAAAAACACGCGCCTGAGCTTCAGCGCGCCGGCAAGCCGCATGTCGCTCAGTTTGTCGCCTATAAGGTAAGAATTTCCGAGATCGAGGCGGTGATTCTTTGCGGCTTCTCTGACAAGGCCCGGCGCGGGTTTGCGGCAGGCGCAGCTTTCAGCCGGTCCGTGCGGGCAGAAATAGATTCCATCCAGCATCGCCCCGTTCTTCACGAGGTCCCGTTGCATTCTGCGGTTTATGGCCGCCGCGGCGCTAAGCGTCATATAGCCCCGCCCTACGCCGGACTGGTTTGTGACGACTATCAGCCGGTAACCGAGCCGGGATAGAAGCCTGAGCGCCTTGAAAGTATGCCTGTAGAACCGGAGCTTAGCGGGGTCCGTAAGATAATATCCCGGCCGGTCGTGTATCAGCGTCCCGTCCCGGTCCAGGAAAACCGCCGGTTTTTTTGCCTTATCGCCGTTTTTTTTGAGATATGCGATCATAACTCTTTACTCTTTACGCTTCTTTCCGGCGCTATAACATCCATCAATACTTTGTATCCGTCGCACAGGAAAACTATCTTCACGGACAGTATGAATACGCCGCCTTTAAGCGTTTGCGCCCAGTCGCCGGGAAATCGCGCGAAATCTTTATAGGTGGTTATTACGGGCAGATCGCCCCTTGCCGCCTCCAGCGCGGCCAGTTCTTCATAGGTGAACTGATGATGATCCGGATAGCGCCAGATGTAGACGAGTTCGGCTTTAAGGCTTGCAAGGGTCGCTTCGAAAGATTTCGGGTCGCCGATGCCTGAAAGCGCCGCGACGGACCTGTCCCTGAACTTTGACAGCGGCACGCGCTCATGCGTAAGCGCGTCGATGAACGTATCGGGCGAATGCATGCTTTCTATGACAGGGGCCCCGGGATTTATTTTTTTTATCTCCGCGCGCAGGATTTCCAGGTTTTTTTGAGTCGCATGCTCGCAATGGGATATTATTATAGCGCCGGCCCGTTTAAGGCCGGAGGGGCTTTCCCGCAGATTGCCGAGCGGCAGGAGCGAGTCGGCGTAAAAGGGGGCGGCGGCGTTTATAAGGACGATGTCGGCGTCGCGGCGCAGTTTAAAGAACTGATATCCGTCGTCCAGCAGGAGTATATCGCTCCTGAATTTCTCAATGGCCGTGAGCCCGGCCCTGCGGCGGTCGGCGCAAACCAGCACCGGCACGCCGGTATCTTTGAGCATATTATAAAGCATCAGGGCTTCGTCGCCGGCTTCGCCGGAGGAAAATATTCCGCCTGAATGAAGCACGGTCACTTTGTTTTTCGGAGCGCGTCTTTTGTAGCCGCGTATCAGCACGGCAGGATTTCGCCCCTGTTGTTTAAGCGCCCTGGCGGCCGCGGCCACCATGGAGGTCTTGCCGGTGCCGCCGGCCGACAGGTTGCCGAAACAGACGATCCGGGCGATCAGAGTCGCAGTCTTAAGAAGGCCGGCCGAATAAAGAGCCGCCCGTATTTTTATCGCCGCCAGATAAAATACGGCTAACAGGCCCAAAAACAGCCGGCCGGCGGCATGTTCCCTTATGCCGTTGCGGAACTCTTGGAGGCTCCACTTTTTTTTGTTCACCATTTTGAAAGGAATATTCCTTAAATTAGAATTCCGAGGCTTTCCAGATGTCTTTTTATTTTTTCAAAGACTTCGTCCGGCGCCAGGCCGGCCAGGTCGCCCTGCGCGTAGCCGTGGAGCGCCAGCGGCGGCCCCCAATTTTCCGGGCCGTTCCGCGCGCCGTAAACGGTGAAAGTGGGGGCGCCCTGGCTTACCGCTATGTGCATGGGGCTTGAAGTCGTACCCACATGCAGTTTGACCCTTTTAAAGAAGGCGGCCAGGTCCAGCAGGTCGAAATCGGCGGCCACGAGGTGAGGCCGCGCGGCGGCGGCCAGCGCTTTTTTTACACAGTTAAGCTCCCCCGGGCCCGCAAGGAATATAATCCTGGCGCCCAGTTTTTCGCTTAACGCGTCCGCAAGCGTCGCGAATTTTTCGCCGGGCCACATCCGGTGACCGCGGGGGCTGGTGATGTCGAAAGTTATTATAAGGTCCTTGGCGGGATCCAGGTTTGCGGCGGCCAAAAACGCGTCCGCTTTTGCGGCGTTTTCACCGGTGAAATTCAGGTCGAGTTTAATATCCCCGTCCCTGACGTCAAGCGGCTCCAGCAACCGAAGCCTGTTATGGACCGTGTAGCCCCGGTCGCGGTAGCGGGGCATGATATTGTAAAAGAAAAAACCGAGCGGATAGTGAAAGGCTATTCTTTGTTTTGCTCCGGACAGCCGCGTATACCAGCCCGACGGCGCGGAACGCATAAAGTCTATGACGGTGTCGAGCTTAAGCGCGCGTATCCGTTTTAAAGCCCCTTTGCCCCTTATGATTATCCCCGAAACGAGGGGATTGTTCCTCAGGATCTTTTCGGAAGGCTTTTTTGTCAGAAAAAATATCTCGGCCGAAGGGTGGCGCTTTTTAAGCGCCCGGATAAGCGGCGTGGTAAGGAGCACGTCCCCTATGCCTTTAAAGACTATCAGCAGTATCCGTTTAGGGTCCATAAAGGGCAGGGTACAGGGTAGAGGGGTCAGGGTATAGGGTTCATTTGGGGTAAGGAGTTCCATATTTCCGCACCCTATACCCTTTACCCTAACCCCTATACCCTACCGTATCCGGTACCTGGGGTCGTTGTACATTTTAAACTGGCGATAGATTTTAAGCCTGGTCCTGCCGGCGATCACGCTTTTAAACAGTCCGGTGAGTTCGGCTTCCAGATCGGTTTTCTGGACGTTAAGGACGGCGAGCCTTGAACCCGCCTCGTTTTTATGCGCGGCGTCCGCGTCCGGGCGCTGGAACTGCTCGGCCATGTGGCAGATTTTAAGCTGGATTATGCTGATCTTGTCCACCAGGCTGCCGATAGTCTCAGCCATTACTAAGCCTCCCGGAAATATCCAGGGCCTCCAGAACCGCCTCATCTATACGTTCTATGAGGTCGTTGCGGGCCTGGTTAAGTTTGTCTATGTTGCGCTTGGCTTTGGCCACGACCAGGTCGTCTTTCAGGCGCGCTTTGTCCTCTTCGTGCCACAGCAGCACGTTCGTAAGGGAAAGTTCGCTGACTAGAGTTCCGATATTCGCCTTTTTCATTTTCAATCTCCGCAATATGGCGTTTTTTTTTAATCAGCGGACTTTGCGCGGCGATTAAAAAAGCCTTGACGCGCCCCGGGTCAACTGCAAATACATGTCCAGTTCATTATCCCCGCCTCTTATGAACAGCCTGTCTATGGGTCCGGCTTCGCGTTGCCAGGGCCAGGGGGTTTTTCCCTGCCTGAAGCTGAAGTCAAAAGTATAGCCCGCTTTGAACACGCTCTCCCTTAAGGCCGGGTTGCCTGCGCCGGCGCCGTACGGATAGGCGAAAGCGCATATTTCGGTTCCCAGCGCGGCCTGAAGCTGTTTTCTGGATTCGGCGATTTCCCACGCGGCGTCCTCAAAGGGGAGCTTTTCAAGATCGGGGTGGTTCATGGTGTGGGAGCCGAGCTCTATCACGCCGCTGGAGAGCATTTTCCTGAGCATTTCCAGATCGGCCATATTGATCCAGGGCTCGCCGGCGGGGTTATGCCACAGGTTGGCTTTTCCGATAGCGTTATACACCGCGAAAATATTGCCCCTGGCGTTCAGTTCTTTCAGGATCCTGTAAGCTTCGGCGTAATTATTCTCATAACCGTCGTCAAAAGTGATCAGGACCGCTTTTTCCGGGAGTTTTTTTCCGCCTTTATGCGCTTTCCTGAGGTCCGAAAAAAGCAGCGTGGTATAACCGTGGTTCAAAAGCCAGACGACCTGCGCGCGGAATTTTTCCGGGGTTACCCACAGGCTGCCGAGCCTGGAGCCGGCGGGGGCGCGGCCTATTTTGTGATAGACAAGGACCGGCAGGCCGGCCGCTTTTCTCCGCCACCAGGTCCAGCGGGCGCTCGCCGCCGCGGCGCCCAGAAAAACCGCCAGCTCAAGCATGCTCATGCTCGTTTCTCCCGCGATCTTTCAAGCAGTTCTTTCGCCGCGTCAAAGACCTTGTCCGGCGTTATCAGCCGCATGCACAGAAAATGCCCGCGGGGGCAGGAGGCGGAGCCGTGCAGCGCGCAGGGGCGGCAGGCCAGGTCCGCCTCAAGCACCGCGTTCCGTTCTCCGTAAGGGAAAAACCCCAGCTCTTTTGTGGTTGGCCCGAAGACGGCGGCGACCGGCACGCCGAAAGCCACGGCTATATGCATGGGGCCGGAATCATTGGTTATAAAAATTTTCAGCCTTTTAACGAGAGCCATCAACTCCTCTATTCCGGTTTTACCCGTCAGGTTAAGGCAGGTTCCAGGCCCGGCGGCGGCCTCTATTTGGGCGTTCCACGCGGCCTCGTCTTTTGCGCCCACCAGCAGGACGCGGGCGCCGTACGCGGCGGACAGCTTTTTTATAAGCCGGGCCCAATGCCGCGCCGGCCAGCGCTTGGTGGGCCAGACCGAGCCGGGGTTGGCGCCGATAAAAATGTCGGTCCCCGCTCCCTTCAGAGCGGCGGAGCTCTCGCGAAGCGGCGGGAACCGGGTCTGCGCCGGGCCCGGGGTCAGCGGGAGCAGCAGGGTCAGATTACGTTCCAGGTCGTGTATCAGCCAGGAGAACGGGACCCTGTGCGTGAAAAAAAAACTCCCGGCGCTGGAGTCAAAACCGATGCGCACCGGTATCCCGGCAAGCCGGGCCAGCAGCGCGCTCCTGAACGACCGGTGCGGAACTATCGCGATGTCGAATTTTCTTCTCTTCAGTTCGCCGGCCAGCCTGCGGAACTCAGGCCAGAACGAGCCGGCCTCCCTTTTATTGTCCGTTATTATTTCGGCGGCAAGGCCGCAGGAGGCGAATAGCGCGGCCGTGTCGGGACGCGCGACCACGGTAATATCGGAGTCCGGCGCGGCTTTCCTTATTTTTGCAAGCAGCGGCAGCGTCAGGACGCAGTCCCCCAGGAACGCGGTCTGCAGCAGGCAGATCCGCTTGCGACCTTGCGCGGAGACGGCCGGACCGGGCTCAAGGACCCAATCGCCCAGCAACGGCTCGCGGCAGACGACGGGCACGCCTATCTTCTCAAGGACCTGGAGGTACCGCTCAAGGGTGCGCTTTTCAAGCGCCGGGTTCGGCACCCTGAAATTGACGAAGAGACGGCGCGCCAAAGAATCCTTTTTGTAGCGCGCTTTGACAGGTATTGCGGAACCCGCGCACAGCAGCAGGCTGCGGAGGTTGGCGTGGAGGTCCAGCAGGATATCGTACCGGCCGCGCTTTATCTCCCGAAGGGCTGAAAAAATCCCGGTGAAAGGCAGCGCCGCGGACACGAACGGGTTTTTCCGGACGGCGGCGGCGAACTGCGGCTTGACCAGCATGGTTATGCGCGCGGCGGGCCAGCGCTCCTTGAGATTCCTCAGAACCGGGGCCGTAAGTATGATGTCGCCCAGGGAGGACAGTCTTATTATAAGGATATCGGGAGCCGTTTCCATAAGGGCAGGGTATAGGGTAGAGGGGTTAGGGTATAGGGTAAAGGAGTTTCTTATTTCTGTACCCTTTCCCCGCTATGCTGTACAGAATAAAAATTATATCATTTGTAGAACAGTAAAAAAGCAAGAGAGCCGGACAGCGAGAAAGCAAGAAAGTAAAAAAGTTTTTACTGTCACGCTCTCCGGCTGTCGCGCTGTCACGCTACGCCTGAAACGAGACTCTATGAACGAAACCGCCGCCGAAGAAAAGCTGCCGCTGAAGGAAATAATGAGGATGCTCTTCAAAGCCTCCAGGGGCTTCTGGCTTGTCAATGTGGTTAATTTCGGCGACGGCATAGCCTATTTCGGCATGTTGAACCTGATGACGCTTTTCCTGGGCCTCAAAGGCCTCGGCATGAGCGACGAGCTGACCGGCTGGAGCGTGTCGCTGTTCACGGGCCTGGTGACGCTGTTTATGTTCGGCGGGGGGTTCATTTCCGACCGCATCGGCGTAAGGCGCGCGCTCACTCTCTGCCTGGCGATGCTTCTGGGCGGCCGGCTTTTGCTGGTCCTGGCCCCCGGGCTCTCCGCCGCCGCGCCGGCAACATTCAGCCTGTTCGCAACCGAGATCAGCCTTTCGCCCTCTTTTATGCTGTGCTGGGCCGGACTGCTTGCAATGGCTTTCGGCGAAGGCGTCATACAACCCGCGCTTTACGCCGGGGTCAAGGAATATACCGATGCGCGGACCGCGACCATAAGCTACAGTCTGCTGTACGCGATAATGAACCTGGGGATAGTAATGGAAAGCTTCGTCTCGCCCCTGATCCGCACCGACGGGCCTTTCATAAAAATCCGGGGACGGGAGATAATGGGGCTCGGGCTGGGCATACCCGGGGTCTTCTGGCTGTGCATAGCGGTAACGCTGCTGATGCTGCTGGTTCACACAGGCTTTTTTACCGCCAGAGTGGAAGCCCGCGACCGCGCGGCGGGGGACGCTCCGGTTACGGACGAAAAGCGCAGGACCCTGGCGGAAAAACTCAAGGGGCTGCCGTTCCTGGACGCCCGGTTCATGTTCTTTATCTTCGCTCTGCTGCCGGTGCGCACCCTTTTCGCGCATCAATGGCTGACCATACCCGACTACATCATGCGCTGTTTTCCGGCTTCGGTCGGGGCTAAGTACGAATGGATAACCGCTCTGAATCCCATTATCATCGTCATCTTCGTCCCGCTGATAGCCGCGCTCACGCGCAAGGTCAGCGTCGTGACCATGATGATAGCCGGCACCGCCCTCTCCGCCGCCACCACTTTTCTTCTGGTGCCCGGCCCGAACCTGACGGCCCTGCTCGCTTATGTGATCATCTTTTCGTTCGGAGAGGCCGTGTGGTCTTCCCGGTTCCTGGAATATGTGGCGGAGCTGGCGCCGGCGGGCCGGGTGGGAGCCTATATGGGCCTGGCCGGCATCCCCTGGTTCCTCGCCAAATTTACCACCGGACTTTATTCCGGCAGGATGCTTGCCGTTTTTGTGCCGGCCTCCGGCCTCAAGGACAGCTCCACCCTGTGGCTCATCTACGCCCTTATCGCCTGCGCGACGCCGCTGACCCTGATCCTGGCCAGGCGGTGGCTGACCGCGCCGCTTTCCGCAACAAAAAGTTAACATAAAAGCTATTGACAAGCAACAGTATTTAGACTATTAATATAGTATGAGCAAACGGCGAAAGTTTGCGGTCTCCGCCATTGCCTGGGGGCTGGCTTTTTTGTCTTTTGCGGCGGTCAACGCCGTAATGAGTTCCAAACTCTACCGCATCCTCATAAGCGAGCTGGTATCAGCGGGCAACACCAGGCCCAAGACCGGCGCCGGCTACGTCCTTTTCGGCAGCACCGGGCAACTGGGGTATGGCGCCGTTTCCGGCGGCAAATACTCCATAAACTGGGGAACCGTTAATTCCTCGCCTCCGTCCCGGGCCGATGTTTCCTCCGCGCACGCATTCCCGAACCCATGCAGCTTTAAAGCCGGCTGCAACAGCGTCACTTTTACCGGCCTGACGCTGCAGGCTACGGTCAAGGTGTACACTATCTCCGGCGAGCTTGTGCGCACAATCGCCAAGAGCGGCAACACCGACCGCACGGAACCCTGGGACCTGAAAAATGCCGCCGGCAGACAGTTGGCAAGCGGCCTGTACCTGTATCTTGTAGAGGGCAAAGGCGCTTTCAAAAAAGGAAAACTGGTGATAGTGCGGTGAACCCGGAAAATTTTAGAGGGGTAATCAAAATGAGGGTTAACAGGGAGACATTATGAGAATATTTAAAAACCTTGCGCTGACGCTCGGCTTGCTGGGCGTTTTCAACCTTTCAGTTTCCGCCGGGGAAATAAAGCCCGGCGCGGTTTCCGGTTCAATAAACTACCAGGGCCGCCTTGAACGGGATAATGCGCCCGTTACGGGCATCGTCCACCTGACATTCAGGATTTACAACGCCGCCGAAGGGGGGACTCTGCGCTGGCCGACGCCGGCCTGTCCGAGCTCTGAAATAACGGCGACCGCCACCCAGGGCATTTTCAGCGCCTCTATAGCCCCGTGCTGGGAGGTTTTTTCCCTGGCGGAACAGTTGTATCTGGAAGTGCAGGTGGAAAGCGACGTGCTGTCTCCGAGGGAGCCCTTGAACAGCGTTGTTTACGCCATGGTGGCCAAAAAGCTCGAGGACGGCTCTTCCATTTCAGTGACCACGCTGGCCGCGTCTTACCAGGTGCTGCTGGCCACGGTTTCCGGCAATGTCGGCATAGGCAGCATGGCCGCAGCTCCGGATAAAAAGCTGACGGTAAACGGCGGCATCAGGATTTTAAGCGACGGGTATTATTTTCCGGACGGCACGCTCCAGAACACCGCCGGCGTGGCCGGCGCGGGCAACCTTTCTAATCCTTCGGACGCCGTCGTCACCTCCGACTCGGATAATTCCGGGGGCGGCGACATCATACTGCAGATCTACAGCGCCGAGCGGGCGCGCGTGCTGGCCTCCAACGGCAACCTGGGCGTGGGCGCGGCGGCGCCGTCGGAGAGGCTTGAAGTCAACGGGAACCTCGCCAACACGGCCGGCACTTTCGCCATATATTCCCGCGACTATCTCGTGTCCCGGCCGAGGGACGCGTCCAACGCGGTCTTCAGGCTGATGCCGAGGGACGATAATTCCGCCGCTCCCAGCTCCATCTCCGCGCTGGAACTTTACACGCTGACGGACACTTCCACGGGGACGCCGGTCAATTATACGCGCGGCGTTATGATTATGACCGCCAACGGCCTGGAATTTTACCAGGAAAAAGGCGGCGCCGGCTCCGAGCTGCCGATACTTTTCAAGACCGGCGGCGCGGAGCGCATGAGGATCGTCACCGGCGGCAACGTCAGCGTAGGCGGGCTGCCCAACCCCACCGATAATTTCCAGGCGGCGGGCGATATTTCGGCCAACACGGGCGTGCGCGGCGCGCGGGTGTCCATAGGCGATTATTCCACCTGGACCAACCTGCCCAACGAGATCCGTTCCGAAGCCGGCTACCATCTTCTTCTCCAGCAGACGAATAGTTACAATGTGGGCATCGGCACCGACAGCCCAAAAGAGAAGCTGCATGTGCGCGGCAGCGTGATGGCCGACTACGGCATAAGCGCCGCCACCGCGGCTTTTTCGGATGCGGTGACCGTGGGCGCCAATTTCACCGCCAACTCCGGCCAGGGCAGCGTAGTGAAACTTTCCTCCACGGTGATATACGGCACGCTGACGGTGTACGGCGCCGTGGGTTCCGATAAGGGCTGGCCCGCTTACCTGGCGTCCACCCAGACTTTCACGGGGCAGAACACCTTCGCCAGACAGGTGGCGGCTTTAAGCGATCTTACCGTCGCCAACCGCCTGGGCGTCGGCGCGGCGGGCTTTAGCTTCGCGCCTTCGGAGTATCTGCAGGTAGGCGACGGCCTGGTCGCCAACGACGACGCCCAGGCGTATCTGATGTCCGGCGCCGGGACAGGTAATTCCAAAATATATTTTTACCGCGGACCGACGGAGGCGGCGCGCCTTGAGACCCAGAACGGCAGTAACCTCGCTCTCGTGGCGGGCAACACCAAGTCGCTGGTGGACTCGACCTACTACAGGATCTACAACAGCGTGTTCTGGGTCTCCACCGGCACCAACAACGCCACGCCTGCTATATTCGTAAGCTCGTGGATGGGCAACGTAGGCGTCGGGACCGCGGTGCTTGACCCCAACTGGAAGCTTACCGTCAGCGGGAACATTAGGATCTCAGGGCCCGCTTCCAACGGCATTATTTTTGCCGACGGCACCACGCTGACCAGCGCCAATCTCGGCGGCATTTCGGCGGGCGCCATCTCGCATAATGAGGACGCTATAGTGCAGTCGGACGCCGATCTAAACGGTTCCGGCAGCGTCGTGCTGCGCGCGGGCGCGCTGGACGGGCTGGCGCTGAACACGGGCGGCAACGTGGGCGTAGGCACGCTGTACCCGGTTGCGCGGCTCAATGTAAGGGGCGGGGACCTGGTGCTGGGCACGCCCTACAATCCTTACGCTTCCGACAGCAAGGAAGATCTGATATTGGGCGGCAATTTGGTGGTGGACGGCAGCATAGAGCAGCGCGCGGCTTCAATGGCCATTTTCAGCGGGCTGACCGTCACCAATAATGTCTATCTTTCCACGGTCGCGGCCGCCAGGACCGGCATAGGCACGGACAACCCGCAATATAAGCTGGACGTCGTCGGCGACGTCAACCTGTCCGGCGCGTTAATGAGCGGCGGTACGCAGAGAATGTCGGCTACCGGCGTTTTATCCAACACGACCTGGAACGGCGCCACGATAACGGTCCCTTACGGCGGGACGGGCGTAACCTCGCTTACTTCCGGCGGCATCCTTTACGGCAACGGAACCGCGGCGATTGCGCCCACGGCCGTGCTCGCCAACGGGCAGCTGCTCATCGGCGACGGTTCCGGCGCCCCTACGCTGGCCACGCTTACCCCGACCGCCAACCAGGTGAACGTCACCAACGCCGCGGGCGCCATAACCCTTTCCCTGCCGCAGGATATAAATAGCGGGGCCAGCCCGGCATTCGCGGGGCTGACCGTTGGTTCGCTCACCGGCGTCATTAAAGGAGCTACTGGAGTCTTAAGCGCCATGACCGGCACGACAAACCAAATCACCCGCTGGTCTGACGCCGATACAATCGGCGCAAGTTCAATTCTAACGGATGACAGCGCCAGGTTCACCGTCTCGGCCCCTGCCGACCTTACCGGCTCCATAACAACCGCTTCCAGCGGCACTTTCAGGTTAACCGGCGCAAACCAATACAGCATAGAAACAAGCTCCGGCATAAAAGTCAACAACGGCTTAGTGGCTACCCCTGCTTTCAGGATGACCACCGGGGCAAACGCTGATTATGTGCTTGTTTCCGACGGCAGCGGTAATGCCAAATGGTCGGCGGACACAGCCGGCGCCGCAACTTATATTCAGGCTACTGTTGCAAGCAACGATTATATCAGAGTTAAGGGCGGAGGATCAAGTAATGCGGGTTGGCTGGAAATAGCCACCGGCGATGACGGGACGGAGCCGATATATGTAAGGCAGTATAACACAGTTCCATCCATTGTCAACGAAGCCGTATTATTGGATGGCTCCGGAAACACTTCCTTTCCCGGCACCGTCACCGCCCCTACCTTCAGCGGCAACGCGACTTCAGTGGATGGTTTTAGCGTCAACACAGCCTACAATGATTTTACCGGCAGTGAAATTCCGGTGCGCCACGCCAGCGGCTACCTATACAGCAACTGGTTTAATATGGTCGCCAATGTCGAGACCACCAACCCCGAGTATCTGGTGGGGGAATGGGGCGGGGATAAATTTCTGCGCTACGTAACCCCCGCCAATGTCACCGTCGGCAATGTCAGCGGCATCGTGGCGGTCGCCAACGGCGGCACCGGGGCAACTACCCTGACCGGTGTGGTGCGCGGCAACGGTACCAGCGCTTTTACCGCTTCCGCCATAGTCGATGCGGACGTGCCGGACACCATCACGCTCACCGACATTACCCAGATTACCAACCGCGCCATAAGTGACACCTCCGGCACGCTGGCGGTCGGCCGCGGCGGCACAGGGCAGTCGACGTTAACATCCGGTTACGTATTGGTTGGAAACGGCACTACCGCCGTAAACCTGGTCGCCGGCCTGACAGTTGCGGCCTTTCAGGTCGTGGGCTCCACAATAAGTTCAACTTGTTATGATTTGACTTTTACCAATGGCGTTCTCACCGGAAAAACCACAGTAACTTGTAATTAGGGGGTATAGGGGGTGTATAGGGGACGTTTCTCAATATCTCAATAACTTTGTATGGAAACAAAATTCAGGAAAATTAGGGAAAATAGTAGGAAAATAGAGACAGACACCATTTATTAATCTGGAAGAGGGTTACGATAAACCATTGGAGTTGACGATTCCGCTGGAGGTGGTCCAGGATGAATAATAGCCGTTATCCAAAATCATTGGAAGAGGTATGGCGGTGGAAAGAAGCCGTGCATAGAGACATGAAAAACATGCCGCATATAACGCGGAATATTTCTGCCCGTGCGAAAGCGGTCACGGAGCGGTTGAATCTGCGAAGGGTTTCATCTTCTTTTAATTCCGCGTCAAAATAAAGAATTGACGAGTTGAAGACAATTCTTATCCGGCATAAGCGGGAATTAAGAAACCGATTGTAACTACTGATATGAACGAGCCTGTCAAGTCCCCCAATCATTTGGAAACAAAATTCAGGAAGAGTATCAGGCTGAAAAATTACGATTATTCCGTATTACAAAAATTGTAGCGGGCGGATTACCATCCGCCTTGAAAACGCCGCATAGCAATGCGGCCGCAACAGATAAGGGAATATGGCAATGGAATTATTACGAACATGTGATACGAAATGAAAAAGCGTTATCAAAAATTGAATCGGGATGAGTTGGATAATTGCGAATAACCGGTGCAGCGGGCGGATTTTCGCCTTAGAGGAGACAAAAATATGGGTCATACATGGATTGATGTGCATATATCAAACACTGATAAAACCAAGGCTAAAGGCGTGAAAGGATTGATAGACGCCGGCGCTACTTTGACTACCATACCAAGAGTTCTTGCTGATGAATTAGGCATTCAAACGTTTATGAGGGAACAAGTTGAAACCGGCGCGGGGAATATTGAAATAGACAAGGGCAGGATTATTATCACTATCGGCAGGAAAGAGGATATTCAAACAATCTGGATATCCGATATCATAGACAAAGTTTTAATAGGCCGCGTTACATTAGAGATGCTGGGCATTAAAGTGAATCCGGTAATCGACAAGATTGAGGAAACAACTTTAATGTTGTATTGAGAAAATACCATCACTTGCCGGAACCGGACGGGGCGGCCCATTTTTTCCAGGTTTTTTCGAACTGCTCCGCGCTCCCGAAGCCGTATGCGCTGAATAAGGCGCGCTCAACATCTTCCCCATCCCTCAATTGCCGGCAGAATTTTTCAAATTTAAACGGAGAATTAGCCTTTTTAAGAAAGCGGACGACGCTGTGAGCCTGAGAATAAAAATCCTGCACGGAATCGGGATCGGGAATTTTCTTCAGCTTTAAGAAAACCGCCGCAGGCAGCGGTTCGTTCACGTGAGGCCGGTACGAAGACTTCACACGGCCAGCCGTCTCCTCCACCATCATTTCAGCCAGGCCTTCGTTCAGCCAGAGGGGGATGCGAGCGGGAGCCCGTTTAAAGAAACTCGCAAAATACAGGTGCGTCAGTTCATGGGCGACGGTTCGCGGGCAGAAAGGCTCATAGACGGCCAGGGACCATTGCGCGCCGCGCCGGCCGCAGTTATAAACTATTCCGCCGGACCATGCCGGAGGCTTGAACCGGCCTTCAAGATAGCTGTTCCGGTCCTTATAAAGATAAACCTCCACCTTTTCCGTGTCCATCCACGAACTTAAGGTCCACAATTCCTTGCGCAAACAGCGGAAGATCTTTTCCATCTCCGCGCCGATCCACTTAGCGGACCTGGTATTTTCCTGATGGATCAGGAAATGGGACGTCCACCGGGTGTTCCAGCCGCTTTCCCCCGCGACCAGCAGGGCGGGGAGCAAAGCTAACCCGAAAAATGCGATTGGCCGGGGCAAGAAGGGGATTTTTTTGCCGCATTTTTTCATCCGACATCCGCCTAAGGCGGACGGTTTTAACTGTAGCTTTTGGGCTGATAAACCCATTATTTGAGCCATTTTTCTATTATTGCTATCGTTTTTGCTGTGGCGCCCTGGAGGTTTTCAAGGGCTTTTCTGGCGTTGCCGCCGGCGGCCTTCCTGAGATCGGCGTCTTTCAGCAGGACCTCCAGCCTGGCGCGCAGTTCCTCTCCGTCTTCAACCATGAAGCCGCCCCGGACTTTTAAAAGCATTTCGGCGGCTTCCCTGGCGCTCTGCACATGCGGCCCGAACAGGACAGGTTTTGAGAAAGAAGCCGGCTCAAGCAGGTTGTGACCGCCCACGTTGACCAGCGTCCCGCCCACAAAAACGGCGGCGGAAAGAGGATAGAAATTTATAAGCCGGCCTATTTCATCTACCAGCAGGCAGTCGGGGCTGCCCCCACCCTTGCCCTCCCCCGCAAGGGGGGAGGAATATTGTGACATCCCTGCTTCGCTCCAGACTATAAAGGGGATGTTTTTAAGGGTGAGCAGCGCCCGCGCCTCCCCGGCCCGCTCGGGGTGGCGGGGGACAAGGACCAGTTTTAAGCCGGGAGCGGTTTCTTTGAGCGCCAGGTAGGAGTCCAGTATCGCTTCTTCTTCGCCCCGGTGCGTGCTGGCCGCGGTCCAGATAGTTTTTCCGGTCCAGGATATTTTTTCCAGAAAGGCGTTTATCCCTTCAAGCTTGTCCGGATTGGCGTCCGGCAGGTCGTATTTTATGTTTCCGGTGCAGACGACCTTTGAGCCGTCTTTCAGGAGTCCGGCGTAGTTGGCGGCGTCCGGGACGCTGGCCGCGAGGATCTTTTCCACGCCCGAGAATATTTTGGCCGTCAGCGGAGACAGTGCCCTGTAGAGGACGAGCGTTTTTTGCGACAGGCGCCCGTTTATTATGCAGATCTTGACGCCTGCCGCGGCCGCGCACACGAGCAGATTGGGCCAGAGCTCCGTTTCGGCTATCAGCAGAACCTTCGGCCCGGCCCTGTTTATGAACCGTTTCATGAACGGATAAAAATCAAGCGGCAGGAGCCTGGCGTGCGGGGTGAGTTTAAGCGCCTCCGTGCGGCCGGCCCGGGTGGAGGTGGTTATCATAATGGGAACCGCCGGGAATTTTTGCTTTATGATTTCCGCCAGTTTTTTAACGGCTTTCGCCTCTCCCACGGACGCCGCGTGAAGCCAGATCGGCTGCCGCGGCAGAGCCGCCCCGGAAAATGCGAACCTTTCGCCCAGCTCGGAAAGAAAACTTTTCAGCAAGTTCCGGCGCGGCGAAAAAAAGAAAAAAAGAAGATAAAAAACGGCTATAAACGGGGCCAGCAGATTGTAAAGAAAAAAAAGAATCGTTCCCATAAAAATTTTCGCGGCAAAAATTTTTACCATACCCCGTTGCAGCGGCGGATGTAAATCCGCCTGAAGGGCGATTCACATCGCCCGCTACAGGGCGGGGTAACGGAGTTAGCCTTCATCCTTTCTCCAGTAGCTCTTCGGCTTTCAGGCCGGTTTCATTCAGGACTTTTTCAAGCTCTGCCGCGCTTTCTTCAAGGCCGGCCGCCTGCGGGAGATAAAACGGCGCCGAATAGGCGACGACGGCCCTGCCGAACGGAAGAGGTATCTGAAACCGGTCCCAGGAGCGGGTCAGGATTTTATTGGACAGGGCGCCGGCGATGGCTATTATAGGCAGCCCCGTTTTCCGGGCCAGATAAACCGCGCCTTTCTGCACTTTGCGGGCCGGGCCCTTCGGACCGTCCGGCGTGATTGCCAGCGTTTGGCCGTCACGGGCGCATTGGATAAGCTGGATCAGGGAACGCAATCCGCCGGAACTGGTGGAGCCGCGCACCAGGACATAATTGAAACGCTCAAGCATCTGCGCCGCATATTCCCCGTCCCCGCTTTTGCTTGCCAGCGCGGTTATGCCCCGGCCGCGGTGGGCGTAAATGAGGAAGGCCTGCTGACAGTGCCAGATGACGTATATGACCTGCCCCGCCCTTTGGCCCGTTCGGAAAAAGGGCGGGGCCTGCCCAACGTCCGCAGGCTCGTTCGCGCCTTGAGGCGGGGGGAGGGTCCCAGCGGGCGGAGGGAGGGGCGCGCCGTAGAACTTGATGGAAGTGGTAAACCCCACCAGCCTCAGATAGAAACACCCGGCCAGGGCCGCCAGGCGGTGAATAAACCCGAAAAATTTAGTTGAATTTTCCGGGAAGGCTAAAGGATTAGGGATAAAGGCTAAGGGGCGAAAAAACCGTTGTATCTTTTCCTTCATCCTTTATCCTTTAGCCTTTCAATTTCCGGGAGCGGCGGAGAGTTTCTTCTTTTTCCGGGACAGCCAGGGGAGGGCGAAAAGCAGAGAATATTTAGGGCTGAGCGTTCCGTTTTCAAATCCGACTCCGATTTTATCGGCCTGAAGCCTGGCCAACGCCGCCGCTGCGGTCCCAGGGTTCGCGGCGGACGGCCGGCCTTCAGTCTCCGGTTGGGGGCAGGCGAACAGGTACGCGGCGTCTCCGGGTTCAAAACTTTCCATGCCGCTTTCCTGCGAGATAAGCTCGGTTATCACTTTAAGGCCCGTGTCGCCGAACACCAGCGCGGCCGTTTCCGCCAGTCTCAAAAGGTCAGGTTCCTTAATACCCCCGAGCTTGTCCGCGAAGGGAGCGCCTAAAGTGAGCGCGCCCAGGGTGAGCGACCCGCCTTCAAGGGGTCCCGGCCCTTTGGCCAGCGGGTCCTTCGGATCCAGGAAGTCAAAAACAACGGCGGGCTCTATGGCGGCGGCCAGGGAGGCGATATATTCCCTGGCGCTTTCCTGCGCGGCCAGCCCCAGGGCGAACAGATCTATTTTGCGCTTTTTGGCCTTGCGCAGGATGTCGTAGGTGTAGACAGGTATTTTAAATTTTTTTATCTTTCGCATATTTCCGTTTCTTTCCTGTATCGGCGAGGCTAAATCTCACCGGCGTTCACTGGTAAACCATATAGCTATAGTCGTTTGACAGGCGAACGGTTACCCGAAAATTGCGGCAATTTTCGGGTTACTTCCTCCGTCTCTCCCACTGGTACACCAGCGGGGTGGCTATGGCGATGGTGGAATAAGTCCCGCAAATACTGCCCACCAGCATGGCGAACGCGAAGTTGTTGATGACGTCGCCGCCGAATATGAAAAGCGTCAGCACCACGCCGAGGACCGTAGCGTTGGTGATAAGGGTCCGGGAGAGCGTTTCGTTGACGCTGACGTTGACCAGCTCGCCGAGGAGCATTTTGGGAAACTTTTTTATATTCTCGCGCATCCGGTCGAAGATGACTATCGTGTCGTTGATGGAGTAACCGGCGATGGTTAAAAGCGCCGCCACTACCACCAGGTCCACTTCCCGGTTGGTTATTGACATGGCGCCGAAAGTTACCCACACGTCATGCAGCAGCGCGATAACGCCCGCCGCGCCCCAGACGGGGTTAGAGAACCGAAACGCGACGTAAATGATGATGCCGAACAGGGAAAGTATTATGGCGAACAGGGCTTTTTTGCTCAGGTCCCTGCCGACCACCGGCCCGACATAATCCCTTTTTTCTTCCGAAAAAGTATTGCCCCGGGTATTGGCCTTAAGACCCTGGAGGAGCTTATCGGCTGTCTCATTGACGTTTTCCTGCTTGCCTTTGACCTTTAAGGCGAAGGCATTGCGGCCGGTAAAGGTCTGAATGCCGGCTTCTATATTGGCGGACTTTACGGCTTGCCTGACCTGGGCGATGGTTATGGGCTTGTCGAACTTCACCTGGAGAAGCGTTCCGCCGGTGAAATCAAGGCCGAGGTTCGCGCCTTTGACCGCCACGGAAGCGGCGCCCAGGGCTAGGGCCAAGCCTGAAATGGCGAAAAATATATGCCGCCTGGCTATGAAATTGATGTTTGTCTTTCCGATGAGGATGATCATATGCTGAGCTCCTTGGGATTGGAAGTGAGCCAGAATTCATAAACAGCCCTGGTCACGAATACCGAAGTGAACATACCGCACAACAAACCTATGGTCAGAGTGACTGCAAAGCCTTTAACGGGCCCGGAACCGAACTGAAAAAGAAAGATGGCGGCTATCCAGGTGGTCACGTTGGAGTCCAGAATGGCGCTCCAGGCCTTGTCGTAGGCGGTAGGGATGATCAGCGGGATAGGCTTGGACAACGCCATTTCTTCGCGCATCCTTTCAAGGATAAGGACGTTCGCGTCTATGGCCATCGCAAGGCTGAGTATCATGCCGGCAATGCCGGGCAGCGTAAGTGTGGCCGAGAAATAGCTCATGGCCGCTATCAGCAGTATGACGTTGAGACCGATGGCCAGATTGGCGACAAAGCCGCCGGCTTTGTAATACACGACCATGAAAAGCACAACAGCCAGAAAGCCTATGACGGAAGCGGTCAGGCCTTTTTTGATGGAGTCTTCGCCCAGGTCAGGGCCGACGACCCTTTTTTCTATTATCTTCACCGGGGCCGGCAGGGCGCCCGCGCGCAGCACGATCGCCAGGTTCCGGGCAGTCTCTATGGTGAAAGAGCCTTCTATGACGCCGGAGCCGCCGCCTATCCTGGATTTTATGACCGGGGCGGAGTGCACCACGTCGTCAAGCACTATGGCGAGGTATTTGCCGACGTTATCGCCGGTAAAGCTCTCAAAGATTTTGCCGCCCTCTTTATTGAAGGTGAACGCGATGTTGGGAGTGCCGAACTGGCTGTCGGTCTCAACCCTGGCGTTTTCAAGATAGGCGCCGGTGACGGGGACGGTGGATTCCAGGACATAATATTTCGTCCGGGCGCCGTCTTCTTCGCTGGCCGCCCTGAACAGCAGCGCGCCTTTCGGCATCAGTTTGGCTATTTCCGGGCTAAGCGCACCGCCTTTGGCGAAAGGGGATTCGTTAAGTTCGGCGACCCTGGCCAGCGCTTTCTCCGCTTCGGGACTGGTGTTTACCAGCCGAAATTCAAGCAGCGCGGTCCTGCCTATAAGGTCTTCCGCTTCTTCGGTATTGGAGATGCCGGGCAGGTCCACGGAGATCCAGCGTTCGCCCTGCCTGGAGATGGGGGTTTCGCCCACGCCGTACTGGTCTATGCGGTTGCGGATGATCTCTATGGCGCGGACAAGGGCGTCGGCTAAATTCGTTTTCTTATCAAGTTTCTCAACATCCAGTTCCAGCAGCATGTGGGTGCCGCCCCGCAGATCCAGGCCCAGATTGAGTATTCTCCTGGGGCGCATTTTGATGGCTTCAAGCTTGCCTCTTTCCTCCGCCGGCTTCGTGTACCATTCTACGGTGGGATACAGCAGCCAGATCGAAAGTATCAGCAGGCCCAGCACAAGGCCTAATTTCCAGTGTAAGACGTTCATAGCTCTCCTGCTCCCTATTTCTGGTTTACAAGGCCGGCGACGGCCGACCTGATAACGGTGACTTTAACGTTTTTGGCGATCTCCACTTCCATGTCGTCTTCCCTGATGCCGGTTATGAGCCCGACAATCCCGCCGTTAGTGAGGATTTTGTCGCCGGTTTTGAGGCTTTTAAGCATGGCGTTTCTTTCTTTCATCTGTTTCTGCTGCGGCCGGATCAGCAGGAAATAAAATATGCCCATTATTATAATCAGCGGCACGAATTGCATTAAAGCGTTCTGGCTCATTGCAGCTCCTTTACCCAAAAATCGCAACAAGCGATTTTTGGGTCATCGTTCGTCTGTTTATAGACTTCGGCCAATAGACTCTACCGGTAAACGCCTGTGAAATTTTCCATCGCCGGTCAGGACTGCTTAATATTCTAACAAATTTTTTTAACCTGCTGTAGCGGCGGATGTAAATCCGCGCAAAATGAGGGCGATTTGCATCGCCCGCTACATATTTTTCGGCCTAGTGTAGTGTCCCGTTATTTACGGGACACTACACTAGCCGCGTTCGGGGCGGGGGGCGTCGCGGAAATAAGCGTCGTGAAACGCTTTCTTTTTTGCCGGAAAGTCCCCGTTCTTTATCGCTTCCCGCATGATCCCGGTCTGGTTAATCAGAAAACGCAGGTTATGGATGGACAGCAGCCGGCTCACCAGCAGTTCCCTGGCCTTGAAAAGGTGGGAAAGATAGGCTTTGGAATAATTCTTGCAGGTTCCGCAGTCGCAGTCCGGGTCCAGAGGGGAATCGTCCTGCTTGAAAGGCGCGTTCTTTATATAAAGCTTGCCGCGGGAGGTAAGGGCCTGGCCGTTGCGGGCGTTCCGGGTCGGCAGGACGCAATCAAACATGTCTGCGCCGGACTCCACCGCCTCCCAGAGGTCTTCGGGGCTGCCGAGCCCCATGAAGTAAACCGGCCGGTCCTTCGGCAGGTTTTCGGTCACCACGGCTAAAGCCCGGTGCATCTGGTTCTTTGTCTCCCCGACCGAAAGGCCGCCCACGGCGAAGCCGTCGGGGTTGACCGTTTCCGCCATGTGCAGCGCGGCTTCTTTGCGCAGGTCCGGAAAAACCGCGCCCTGTATGACGCCGAACAGCAGCGGCCTTTTGCTTTCCTCCAGGCGGGCGGTGGTTTTCGCGAAATGTTCTTTGGAGCGCTGCGCCCAGAGCCTGGTTTTTCTCAGGGCTTCGGCGGCCTCGGCGCGAGCGGCCGGGTTCTCCACGCAGACGTCCAGGCAGGTACGGATGTCGGAGCCGATCCTTGCCTGGTAATCTATGACCCGCTCGGGTGTGAAAAAATGCGGGCTGCCGTCTATATGCGAACTGAAATGAACGCCGCCGTCGGTTATTTTCCTCAAGTGGCTCAGGCTGTAGACCTGGTAGCCGCCGGAGTCCGTCAGGATGGGCCCGCGGTGTTTCATGAAGCCGTGCAGGCCGCCGAATTTTTCCAGCGTCTCCAGGCCCGGCCGCAGATAGAGATGATAGGTGTTGGCAAGTATGCACTCGGTCCCTACGGCTCTGAGTTCTTCCTCGGAAACGGCCTTGACCGCGCCCTGGGTGGCCACCGGCATGAAGACCGGGGTATGGATGACGCCGCCGGCGGTCCTAAGGCGGCAGATCCTGGCCCGGCTGGCGGGGTCGGTTTTAATGATCTCAAAGTGGTTCATAATATGCTGTCCGCTGTCCTCTGTTCCCTACAGTATCAGCATCGCGTCGCCATAAGAGTAAAACCGGTATTTATTTTCAACGGCCCGGGTGTATGCGTCAAAAAGCAGTTCCCGGCCGGCGAAAGCGGCCGTCATGTAAAGCGGGGCGGAAGAGGGCACATGAAGATTGGTGCAGAAAGCGTCCGCCGCCCTGAACCTGTAGCCGGGATAGATAAAAAGCTCCGCTTTTGCCGCGCCGGGAAAAACCCTCCCGTCTTCGCCGGCGAAGGTTTCAAGCGCGCGCATCGAGGAGGTGCCGACGGCGATTATCCTTGAACCGTTCTTTTTTGCCGCGTTGATGACCGCCGCCGTTTCCCCGGGCACGCAGCAATCCTCGCTCAGCATCACATGGCGTTTGGGGTTGCCGTTTCTGACGGGTTTAAACGTCCCCCAGCCTATATGAAGCGTCACATAAACCGCCTTGACGCCGTTGGCCTGGAGCCTTTCCAGCAAGCCGGGGGTGAAATGAAAACCCGCGGTGGGCGCCGCGATGGAGCCCGGTTCGCCGGCGAATATCGTCTGATACCCCCGCTCATCCTCGCCCGTCGCGGGGCTTAAGCCGGCTTTTTTCCTGGCCCTCAAAATATACCACGGAAGCGGGACCTCGGCGTTTTTTTCAAGGTAGACGGGGTCCAGCGCCGCCGAAAATTCAAAAAGAAAACTGCCGTCCGGCTCCCGGCGCAGGCATTGGGCCGGGACGCCGCCGCGGCAGACAAGTTTTTCTCCCGGCCGGACCTTGCGGGCCAGGGCTTTCCAGGTCTTCAGCCCCGGCTCCGCCGGTTTCATCAGCAACAGGTCCACTTTTGCGCCGGTCGGCCGCGCGGTCGGAAGCCGGGCTTTCCAAACCCTGCTCCGGTTAAGGACCAGGACGTCGGAAGGCGCCAGGAATTCCGGCAGGTCCCTGAAGGCTTTATGCGTTATCGTCCCGCTTTTCCGGTCCAGGACCATAAGCCGCGAGGAGTCGCGCGGCTCGGCCGGTTTTGCGGCTATAAGCGGTTCAATAGCGAGGGTTAAGAATTCTGGTAAGCTGTGGCCGGTCATTTTTTTTATTTTACATCGTCAATCGTAACGCCCGGATAATAGTGTTTGAGTATCCTTTTATAGTTTTTGCCGTTCAGAGCCATCTGTCTGGCGCCGTCCTGGCACATGCCCACGCCGTGCCCCCAGCCTTTGCCCTTAAACTCATAGCCGCCTCTCAAGCGCGCCACGCGGGTGATGAAAGTGCTTCTTATGTCGGAGGCGCCGAAATGCCTGCGCAGCGCGGAAGCCGCGACCGTAACGGAGCCGGCGTCGGTCGCAAACCGGAAAGCCCGCGTCCGGCCGGAGCGGTCTTTTTTATGTATCCGCGCGCCCTTAATCTTGAGCGCCGTGGAACCGTTTTTCTGTATAAACGCCAGCAGGTCCCCGGCCGCGACGTAGAAATTCCAGCGATAATGCGGCGAATTGGAGCAGAAAGGGTCTCTGATGCCGGCCAGGGGTTTAATGCTGTCTCCGCTCCACGCGGCGCCGGCGCTTGCCGTATGCCCGCCGCAGCAGGCGTGAAAGAAAGCGGTTATCAGTTTCCCTTTATAGGCGAGCACCGAACCCCTGGTGGAATTCACGGCTTTAATGATCTTTGAGTTTACGAGGGAAGCTCCGTTATAGACCTGCATCTCCGCGCCGTCCGTGAGGTCGTAATCTTTTTTCGGATTTATGTTCTTAAGGGCGTAGGTGCGCGACGCGATTGCCTGGGCCTTAAGCGCTTCAAGGGGCCAATCCGGGCTCATCTCCACTCCCAGCACTCCGTAGAGATAATCCTCTACGGAAAGCTGTTCTATGACCTCCAGCTTTTCGTCCGCCGCGGTTTTAATGAAGAGCTCGCCTTTATAGAATCGGCCGTTGAGGTTCACTTTCCCGCCGCCGTCGGGGGGCATAAGCTTTACGGGCGACTCAAGCGTAGCGCCCGCAAGCGCAAGCCGTGAAGGGCTGATATACTTTATCTCGTATGAAGACCTTTCAAGCAGCATGTATTTCTGACCGGTCCTGACTTCTATCGCATACACCCTGCTTGAGGTCTTGAGCGTGAAGCGCGGCGTATTCCTGGCGATGGCCACCCTTATGACGGCGCCGTTCCCGTCGCCGGAATCCGCAGCCGCGCCATGGAGGAAAAACAGTAAAAGAAGCAGGGATAAAGGATTAAGGATAAAGGCTAAAGGGCGGAAAAAATCTTTTTGTTTTCGTGTTTTTTCCTTCATCCCTTAGCCTTTAGCCTTCCGACGGGGGCGGCTTCAGCCCGAGGTGCAGGCAGGCTTTCGGGGTCAGCGTCCTGCCCCGGGCGGTGCGCTGAAGAAAGCCGCTCTGCATGAGGTAAGGCTCTATTACGTCGGTAAGGGTGTCTATCTCTTCGCTGACGCTTACGGCGAGCGTTTCCAGGCCCACCGGCCCGCCGCCGAATTTCTCGGCAATGGTCAGCAAAAGCCTGCGGTCAAGCTTATCAAGGCCTTCCGGGTCTATTTCAAGGGAATCCATGGCGTTGACCGTAACCTCCCGCGTAATGACGCCGTCGGCACGCACCTGCGCAAAGTCGCGGACCCGCTTAAGGAGGCGGTTAGCTATCCGGGGCGTGCCGCGGGAGCGCCTGGCTATATGGCTTAAGCCCTCCGGCCTGGTTTCGGCTTTAAGTATCCGGGCGGACCGTGCCAGTATTTTTTCTATATCGGCCTGCGAGTAAAAGCCGAGGTCAAACACTATTCCGAAGCGGTCCCTTAACGGCCCGGTCAGGAGTCCGCTTCTGGTGGTGGCGCCCACCAGCGTAAAACGCGGCACCGCCAGTTTAAGCGTGGTGGCGCCGGGCCCGGCGCCGGTGCTTATAAAGAACAAAAAGTCCTCCATTACCGGGTATAAGGCCTCTTCCACCGCGGCGTTAAGGCGGTGTATCTCGTCTATAAAAAGGATGTCGCCTTCGGCCAGTTCCGTGGTGAGCATGGCGGCCAGGTCGCCGGGCTTGGTCAGAACCGGCCCCGAAGTGATCTTAATGTTTACGCCCATTTCCACGGCCAGGATATGCGCAAGCGTGGTTTTTCCCAGGCCGGGGGGGGAATAGAAAAGGCAGTGGTCAAGCGGTTCCTTTCTGCCTTTAGCCGCGTCTATAAAAACGCGCAGGTTGTCTTTGAGTTTGTCCTGTCCCACGAATTCTCCGAGATCCCTGGGCCTCAGGCGCAGGTCCGCGTATTTAAGCTCTTCGTCCGTGGGCTTTGAAGATAAAAACTCGTTATTCGGGGCCATATTCGTTAGTCTAAAGTCTATACTTCTGTTCTATTTCGGCGACAGTCTTTTCAGCGTCCTTTTTAACAATTGTTCCGCGTTCTCCGGCCCATGAGGGGCTTCAGTCCCGGCCGCGTCAAGCGCCGCTTTGGCCTCTCCCGCCTTAAACCCGAGCGTGGCGAGCGCGCTCAGCACCTGGGCGTAAGCGCCGGACTTCCATGAGCGGCGGATATTTTCGTCGCCGGAAGTTTCAAAATCAGGCATCTTGTACTTCAGCGCCGCGATCAGCTTTTCCGCCGTTTTTGCCGTAAAGCCGAAGATGGTGACCAAAAGCTTGAGATCGTTCTTTATGACGGCCTGCTTGAAGTCGGGCAGGGATTTAAGGGCCTTAGCCAGGTAGTCGAGGGCCTTTTTCGCGCCGGTATTGGGCACGGCTTCCCGGAAAAGCTCGAACAGGTTTTTTTCCTCGGCGCTCAAAAACCCGTAAAGAGCGGTGCCGCCGTACATGCTGACGGATTCCGCTATAAATGCCGCCGTCTCGGTTCCCTGGTCGCCCATGGAGTTAAGAGACTCGGCGCAGAAAAACACTTCATACCCGATGCCGCCGGCCTCTATGACCGCGCGGTCTTCCGTTTTAGCGATCAGTTTTCCTTTGATGTAAGCGATCATAAAAATTTTTGCAGCAAAAATTTTTAATCAACTGCAATTCCCTTTTTTCCGGCGTTTGCTACAGCCGCCTTAAAGGGGCCCAGCCTCAGGTGGCAGATGGCGGCGGCCATGGCGTCGGCTACGTCGTCCGGCTTTGGCGTTTCTTTCAGGTTCAGGATCAATTGCACTACCCGCTGCATCTGCCTTTTGTCCGCGTTGCCGTTGCCGCTCAAATTCGCTTTTATGGTCTTCGGGTTATAGGAATTTACCGCCAGCCCCGTTTTTTCGCAGGCGAGCAGTATCACTCCCCTGGCGTGGGTGGTATTGGCCTGGGTGTCCGCGCGCTTGGAAAAGAAGGCTTCCTCTATGGAGGCCGCGTCGGGAGCCGAACGTCTTATCTCCGCCGTGACGGCGTCGAATATTTCAAGAAGTCTTTTCCCCAGGCCCGTCCCTTTTTCAGTATGAATCAAACCCGCAGAGGCAAGTTTAAGAGGGCCGCCTCCGGTTTTTTCAACGACAGCCCAGCCGGTTCTGTCAAGCCCGGGGTCTATGCCGAAAATCTTCATACGTGGATAGTCTAGAGTCTAAAGTCGAGAGTCTAGAGTGTAGAGTTTAAAGCACATTTCTCTTTGATCTTTAGACTTTAGACTCTCCACTTTAGACTTTACTCCAGCTTGGCCAGAATAGAATCCGGAATGTTGAAGTTGGAGTGCACTTTCTGCACGTCTTCGTGGTCTTCCAGGGCGGTCATCAGGTTTACGACAGCTTGAGCCTTGTCTTCGCCCACGTTGACCTCGTTCTCGGCCAGCATCGCGAGTTCCGCCTGGACAATCGGGATCTTACGCTCCTGGAGTTTTTTCCTGACGGTTTCAAAATCCGCGGGAGCGGTGATGATCTCATACTCATCGGAGCCGTCCGGCGACTTAAAATCCTCGGCTCCGGCATCAAGGGCAAGCGTCATCAGCTCATCTTCCCTGTCGCCGGCTTTTTTGACGGTAATATAGCCTTTCGGTTTGAACATCCAGGCCACGCAGCCGGTGCCGCCCAGGTTCCCGCCGGTGACCTCAAAGATCTTGCGTATTTCGCTGAATACCCTGTTCCTGTTATCGGTGGTGACTTCCACCAGGACCGCGATGCCGCCGGGACCGTAGCCCTCGTACATTATCTCCTCATAGCTCACGCCGGGTAACTGGCCCGTGCCGCGCATGATGGCGCGCTTCACGTTGTCCACGGGCATATTGGCGTCCCTGGCGTCTTCCATGGCCTTGCGCAGGCGCGGATTCTCTTCCGGCTTGCCGCCGCCTGTTTTGGCGGCTACGGTTATTTCTTTTATGATTTTGGTGAATACTTTGCCTTTTTTCGCGTCGGTAACGGCTTTTTTGTGCTTTATTCCTGCCCAGTGAGAATGTCCACCCATAGTCGCTCCTTGTAATATCCGCCCGAATTTGCCCGGCCGGACGCATACGGGAACTGAACTTAAATTAGGCCCCCTTCGGGGGCAACTTTTGTAGCGGTGCGATTTATCGCACAAATTCGTCGCATGAATGCGACCGCTACAGCAAACATTGAAATTCCTAAGCCTTAAATTCTATAATAATGCAAGCTCTTTCACAAGAAAGAGTTATCTGTACTATCTCGCTTTCACGCTTTCTTGCTATCTTGCTGTTGTTTGCCCCCTTAGCTCAACCGGATAGAGCGGCTGCCTTCGGAGCAGTAGGTTGCAGGTTCGACTCCTGCAGGGGGCACGCAACATTTATGTAATTAATCCTTAATGTTACTGAAAAATCTATATTAGATGCTATATCCATGCAGACGAACGCGCTAGCTGTGGTTCTTTTTATGGCAGGGCGCCTTGGCGCCCAGGAACTATCCAATCATGACCTGGGGCGCAAGGCGCTTGAAACAGCGGTGACGTATACCAAAAGCGCGGATTCCGATGTCCGAACTATGGCGGCCGAGGTCCTGGGCCAGACAGGCAATAAGTCCGCCGCGGGTCTCCTGAAAAAACTGCTCGCGGATCCGGACAAGCATACGCGCATCGCGGCGGCCGAGTCGCTGTGGAAACTGGGAGACACGGGCGGCTTTCAGGCCATTTACGCCATTATCAACGATGTGCCGGCGCAGGGCCCCGTGGGAAACACCGCGCTGGTCGAGCTTAAAATAATTTCCCAGAACAAAATACGCGAGCATGCTATAGAGGCGTACGCGCGGATAAAAGGGGAAAAAGCTTCGGAGCTTCTTTTCAAGCTTAAGAACGATACTTACGGTTCCATCCGGGATGTGGCAGCCAGGGAACTTTCCGGGCTTGGTTACTCCGACGAGATGGCGCAGTTCCTGGACGCGCTGGAAAGCGACGACGAAGCGATAAGGTATGCGAGCGTAAAAGTGTTCGCTAAGATCTGCAATTCCGACGCCGTGGAACCGCTTGGCGCCCTGCTTATGAAGGAGATGTCCAGCCGCGTCAGAATTGCGGCGCTTGACGCCCTGAAATGCATGAGCGCCAGGAAGAATGCGCTGCCCCAACTGCTGAAGCTCGCGGATGACGCGAACCCCTCCATCCAATTCAAAGCGGTAGGGGTTTTAAGCGCCATACGGGATAAAAAGGCTTTTGAAAAATTGGCGGGAATATACGGCGCGACGACCGACTTGAATCTGAAAGTCGCGACGCTCAAAGGGCTTATGAGCGGAGGCCGGGCGCCGGACAAGGACCTGCTTGACCTCGCTTTCGCCTCCGCCAATCCGGACGTTAAAACGGAAGCCCTTAAAGTGCTGGAAAACATGGCTGAAGCCGAGGTTAAGCCATACCTGCGGGATGCTTTAAGCGATTCCAGCGTCAATGTGAGACTGGCCGCGGCCCAGCAGATCCTGAAACGGTTCGCCAAGCAACAGGCGCAAAGCAGCGGCGCAAAGTGACAGGGAAAAGGCTGAAGGATAAGCTTAAGGCTGAAGGGCATGAGGAGAAAAGAAAAGTATTTAAGGTGAATACTTTTATGAAGACTTTAAAGGCGGATAACTTGTCTATTGCGCAGCGGCCGGCCGCGTCCTTGCAGATTTTAAATATAAAAAAACCGCTTTGGGTCCTGCTCTTTGTTTTTGCCTCTACCCTCTACCCTCTCCCCTCTGCCTTCTCCCCTGCTTTTGCGGCCGGGCCGCGCAATAAAAACGCGCGCAGAATCTCGCCGCTGTCCGATTCGCTCCGGAAAGTCGGCAAAACCCCCGATCGCGCCGCCCGGGAAGCTTTCCGTAAATTCGTTTCAAAAACAGGCAATTCGCCCTGGCGCGTGCGCTATAGCCCGAAAACCGCCCTGCCCGAAGCCGTGGTGGGCGGCAAAACCGGCAAATATCCGGGCGGACCCCAGGCCGCGGCCCTGGCTTTCTTAAACGACAATAAGGACCTGTTCAAAGTGGACGTCTCCCAGCTCAAGCCGGCGTTCTCCAGGACCTTTCTGGGCGTGACCCACCTGCAGTATTCCCAGTTCTACAATTCCATACCTGTTGAGTTCGCTTATGTCAGGGTCCACGTTACCGCCTCCGGCGAAGTGACAGGCTGCCAGTCTAAATTTGAGCCGGATATAAATATCGCCGTACTGCCGTCCATTCCGGCTGATTACGCCGCCGGGATCGCTTCAGGCGACTCCGGCTTTAAGGCCAGGGCGCATAAACCGGAATTGGTCATATTTCCGGATGCCGACGCGGGCGGCGCCTTGAAACTGGCCTGGAAACTAAAGGTCAGGGCTGCGGATGCGGCCAGCGGCGTCTGGATCTATTACGTGGACGCCTCAAACGGCGGCATTCTTTTTAAATATAACGACCTGCGCTATGTCTGCTCGGATAACACAAAATCCACCGGCACAGTTTCCGGCACGGTCTATGACATTTCGCCCTGGCCTGTCGGCGTAAGCAATAACGCCCCCTATTGGACCAAGCCGGTCTTAAGGCCCATAACCGATCAGTATGTCTGGATAGGAAGCTATCTAGACAAGACCATCACCAGGCCCCTGAACGCGACGAGCGCCGAATATTGCGGCGATCTGATCGGCAAGACCGGCAAGGCGTTCGCCTCGCTTAAAGGCCCTTATTTCGCCGTTACCAATTTCAGGGGCCAGAGCGCTCATTTCGACAACGGCGGCGGAGTCTGGAAGGAGAGCCCTGTATCAAAACAAAGCCCGCATCCGTATGAAAATTCCTATACGTATCCTCCCTATACCGTGACTATTCCCGATACCTGGACGGCCGACGGAGATACTTTTGCCAAGGCGATGCCGCGCTTCGCCGCTTCCGTCTCCGACCCGTTCCAGGTGGGGGCTATGGATATTGAAGGCACGATAACCGACTGGGATGTGCTTACCATCAAGAACGCGGCGGGCAATATAGCGGGAAACTATACAGGTAAAAGAACCAAGCCGTTTTACGGCGCGGCGGTTGAAAGCCCTGAATACAGCGTTAATCTCAAAACCGATGAAACCGGCGTCTATAACGGCTTTTCCATAGACAGCTCAAGATACCTGGTACTGACCGATAATCCGCCCGGCGAAAACAATCTCACCGGCTCAATCGTCTGGTCCACCACGACCGCGGGGATCAATATGGACACGAGCGCAGGCGTGGAAAACGCGCTGGACGAAGTAAACGCTTTCTACCATTTAACCAAAGCCCGCGATTATTTCGGCACTGTCAATAAAGACCCGAATAACGGCGGCGCCGCGGCGGCCGACCTTTTAAAACAGGTGCCAGTGATGGTGCACGCGCACGGCACCGCGGACAATCTCTGCGCGCCCGGCAGCGCCGGCGGCGGGGATTGCGTCGGCGGGATGATGAACGCCTGGTACGACGCGGAAGGCGACAACCTCGTCTTCGGCGACGGCCCTATGGACGAATACGGCAATTACCGCTCTTTCGCGCTGGACGGCACCATCGTCCGCCATGAATACACCCACCTGGCAGTCAACCGAATCTATCCTGTCATCAATTTCGGGGAATTCGGGGCTATTTCCGAGGCGCTGGCGGATTATTTTTCCCTCGCGTCTTTCCGGGCCGGCGGAGCCGATCTGGATATTATCGGTAATTTCCTCGGCTCCGGATACCGCGATTTATCAGGCGGCGCAGGCATAAAGAAAATGCCGGGGGATTGGACGGGAGAAGTGCACGACGACAGCCTGATCCTGTCCCAGGCCTTATGGAGGCTGAAAAACAGCACGCCGACGACCACCACGGACCTCGGGAACTTCTCCGCTTCAATCTATTTTCCGAATATGCCCCGGTCCGACGTGTTCGTTTATACCGCGCTGTTCTATTTTCCGGATAATTTCGCCAATTTCTATGACGCCATGATCGAGGCCTGCAAACAGCTGCCCGGCAGCGGCTGCGACGCGGCCATGCAGAACAAGATAACCCTCGCTTTTTCGTCGCATGCCATAGCGGGCATACAGGCCGGGGGCGACGCCTTCGAGGGGAACAACGGCCCCGAATGGGCCACGGATATAAGCACGCTGTCTTCTCTTTCAGCCACCATTGCTCCCGTCGGAGACCTGGATTATTATTCAATACCGCTTGCGGCCGGAAATTTCACCGCCCGCCTGGACCTGCCCGCGAGCAGCGCTTACCTCTACCAGGCCTACTCCCTGTTCCTTTTTGATAATTTACGCAATTACATAACGCAATACGAGCCCGTGATCTACGGAGGCGGCGCCTGCCGCGATACCGGCCCCTGCTATACGGAGGCGGCCGGCGTTACGCTCAACTATAATGTCGCCGCGGCGGGCCGCTATTACCTGGTGGTCGCGGGTTCTCTTAATCAATGGGGCGGCAATTCCCAGGCCAGCTCCCAGGTTCCGTACAGGCTGAACCTTTCCTATACGCCCAAAGGTTCCGCGAACGCGGCGATAGCCGCCGCCGTTTACGATAACGACACGATAAGTTTTACCGTGCCGTATCTTAAAGCCGCGATGGAGCTTCACCCGTCTTCCACGACCCCGGACATCCCGCCGGGGGTGGAAACGGTGTTTCAATACGCCCAGCTGCGCGATCATAACTACGTTCCGCTGGCCCTGGCCAGGACGGATACCGGCAGTTATCTTGAAGTGGACCTCAGCAGCCTGAGATACGACGATAAGGTTGATAACCGCGAGGTACTCAAAGGCAGCGTAAGACTTAAACCGGGTTTTGCCAGCCGCTATCCGGGAGTGGGAACGGTCTATCTTGAGATATTCGGCCGCAATCATATGGGCAGGGTCATGTCAATGGGCGTTTCTAACGCCATAAATCTTTCCACTAATAAATCCGCCGCGACGGCTTACAATAACATCATAACGGGCGCCGGCTCACGGGCGATAATAAAATACGACGTGCTGACGGCAGGAACCCTGTCCATAAAAATATATACCGCTGCCGGCACGCTGGTAAAAACAGTTTATGACGGCCCCGTGCCGGCGGGCAAAGGCACCGTAGACTGGGATGGAACCAACAGCAAAGGCTCCAAAGCGGCCAGCGGCATCTATTTCCTGAAGGTATCCGGCGCGGGCCTCAATACGGTGGATAAGATAGCGGTGGTTAGGTAGGGTAGAAGGGAAAAGGTAGAGGGGAGAGGAAGAAAGAGTTGGCGGATTTATGCATATTTCCAATTATAAAAGGGAACATATTCTTGTCCCGGCATTTCTGCTGGTTTTTACCCTCTCCTTTCTAACCTCTACCCTCTACCCTGTCTTCGCGGGCGGGCCCGGTTCCGCCGGCGTCCAGGTTTTAAAGACCGATATCGGCCCCAGGGCCATGGGCATGGGCGGCGCTTTTGTGCCGGCGGCGGACGATATTTATTCCGTGACTTATAACCCGGCCGGCCTGGGCCGGCTTTATCTTCCCGAAATTTCGGCGATGTATCTTTCCGGCTTTTCCGACGCAAAGCTCCAATTTCTGGGTTATGGCATGCCGCTGCCGATCAACGGCCTGATCGGTCTTGACAAGCCCGGCGTGGCCGTTTCGGCCATACTCTCGCAGAGCGGTAATTTTACGCACCGCCGCATAAATGACGACGGCTCCATTTCGTCCAGGAGCATGGACGCCGAAGGCACAAAAGTATTTGCTTTGAGCTACGGCGAAAGGGTATATTCAGCGGAGATGAAGATAGAGGGTTATGAAGCCAGGATCGATCAATTCCTGGGCCTCTCGGCCAAGTACGTAAAATCCGAACTGCTGGGAACCTACCCCGCTTCGGCCCTGGCTTTCGACGCGGGCTGGCTGCTGGTGGAGCCCGGGCTCGGTCTTACGTGCGGCGCTTCTCTTTCAAATTACGGGGGCAGTATAAAATATCTGGAAGAATCCTATCCCCTGCCGTCCATAATGCGGCTGGGCCTGTCCTGGCAGCGGCCCACCATAATGGACCAGTCCGTCCTGCTGGCCCTAGAATATGACTTCTATACGAACGAGGGAATCAAAAGTTTCAAGGGCGGACTTGAATATCATTTCCAAAAGTTACTCAACGCGCGTTTCGGTTATAAAGCCGTGGACGATAATAAAGGCCTGACCCTGGGCGTCGGCGTGCGCCACGAGGGCTTCGCGCTGGATTTTGCCATGTCACTTGCCAATGAAGTCTTCAATTCCTCACAGGCGTCCTTCAGCTATAAATTCGCGGGCTGGCGCATCAGGGAATATAAAAAGTCCGTACAGTACCGCGATCAGGAAGAAAATAAGCCGCCGCCCAAAAAAGTGGACAAACCCGCCAAAAAAGAACCGGCCCGGCCGAAAAAACCGCAGGAACCCGGTCAGAAGAAAGATTCCGATTTCTTCATGCTTTATTAAAAATTTTTGCGGCAAAAATTTTTAATATACCCCCCTCATCTCCCTGCCTGCCGGCAGGCAGGGCAGGCGGCGCGGGACGCGAGAAAAGTAAGCATTCAGTGAACCCATTGTCATTCCCGCAATTCGTAGGCGGGAATCTATAAAATTGATTGGATTCCTGCCAAAAGATCGCAGGAATGACAAGCACGAATGACGGGTTTACTGAATATTTAGCGAGAAAACCCCGCGCCAGGTACATAAAATGTTGCCCCGGCAACGTTTTATTTGACAGGTAAAATGTATTATTTATAGAATAAGAGCAGCATTCCCCGGGGACGGATCGGCATCCGCGCCGGGGGGGACAACCAGGGAGGCAATAATTATGAAAAAAACGATGGCGATACTGGCTTTCGCGATACTGGCGTGCGGCTGCGCTTCTTCGCCCAATAAAAGCGTGGTTTCAAAAGATGGAGAAATAGAAAGGGAATGGGTCGAGGAAGGCATCACCAAAACCGCGATCTTCGCCCGCGGCATAGGCGCCGCCGATCAGACGCTGGAAAATAAGACCCAGCGCATGGCCACTTCCAAAAACGCCGCTATAGTCGGCGCCCAGTACAATATGCTGTCTTTTGTTAAAGGCGTCAGCCTTGAGGGCGGCATAACGGTTGAGAAAGCCATAGAGACCGATTCGGTGCTCGCCACCAAAATAGACGGCATTATCAAAGGCGCGCTGGTGGTTCGGACCAACTGGACCCCGGACGACGGCTGCGTGGTGATCTTAAAGCTTCCCAAACAGGTTCTTAAAGACTCCGGCGTAAAGATACAGGAATAGCGCCGGCGCAAAAGGCCCTCATAATGAAAAGATATACGCATATCTTGTGCGTCGGTTTTTTTGCCCTCCTTGTCGGCGGGTGCTCGGGCGCCCGCAGGTCCGCCCTTAACAGCGCGTACGAAACCGAGGTGGTGGAGGCGGAAGGCCAGGCCCCGATAGTCAACGGCGACGCGCAAGGGGCGAAGAAGACGGCGCTCCACGAGGCGATGAAGAGCGCCCTGGGGCTGGTGGTCGGCATCTACGTCTCGCAGGAGGCCATGGTTTCAAAGGCCGTCCTGATAGACGATACCATCACTTCGCAGACCGAAGGCTACATCGAGAAATACGAAACGCTAAAAGAAGAAAAGACCGGAGATTCCTACAAGATCAGGATACGGGCGCACGTGCGCAAAGAGGATATCTCCGCCAAGCTCAAAAACCTTGAAAGCGAACCGCAAAAACTGGGGAACCCCGTTATCGGCTTTGAGATAAAGGAGGTCGTAGACGGGAAAACCCAGGAAACCGATTACGCGGAACTGGAACTTAAAAACACGTTTACGAACGCCGGGTTTATGACAGGCGAAAAAGAGAAAGCCGACGTCCTTATAAAAGGCCTGGTCAAATCCGATTTCAACACCAAGGAAGGCCTGGGCGGTTTTATCTCATACAGGGCGGGGCTGTCGGTGGACGCCGTTAAGCAGGGTTCGGGTGAAACGCTTGCCGCGCTGCAGGAAACAACCGGCGGCATAGATCTGAACGAATCGGCCGCCGCCAGGGCCGCCATCATTAACGCGGCCAGAAGGGCCGGCGAGGAGCTGAAAGAGAGGGTGCTTAAGGGTCTGCGGGAAAAATCAGTGGTAAGGCTTTCTCTTTCAAAAGTGGACGGCATGAACCAGTTGAGCGATTTTTTAAAGTCCCTCAGGAACATCCCGATGGTGCGGGACTGCTGGCTGAGGTCTTTGACGGGGAATACGGCCGCCATAGACGTGGGGCTGCGCAAAGGGAACGCGTCGGATCTCTCCCAGTTGCTGATGAAGAACGCGCGGTTCCCAGTGAAGATAAACAGGACCTCGTCATACGACCTTGAAGCCGAACTTGAAGCGGCTGCAGGGAAATAAAACAGTTGATAATTTGATAAGTGGGAACGGCAGTTGACAAATAGAAAAGTTGCGGCACTTATCAACCAGTCAACTTATAACTTCCCTTACTTTTTATCGCGCTTTTCAAGCCTGTCTTTTATCCGCTTTTCACGGGCCCTTAATTTTTTATCCTGCTCGTTAAGAAAATCGTCTATATAGCCTTCCCGGGCCGCCAATTTCCGGCGAAGCGTGTCGGCGTATTTCTGAAGCTTGACATAACGCCGCTGTTCCGCCTGCATAAACTTTGAAAAACGTCCGCTTACTTTCACTTCGGCGTCGGCGCCCACCAGCGCCTCTTTTCCGGGATTCAGGCTTGTTTCCTTTCCGGCCGCCGTTACGTCCAGCGCGCCCTCAAAAAGGCCTATATTGGAAATGTCCGATGAGACCACGATGGTAAAGCTTGTCCCGCGCACCGCGCACACGGCCCGCGGAGTTTTCACTTCAAGTCTGGAAATTTTTTCCTTCAGCTTGGGGATCAGCCACATTATTTTGCCCTTTATCAGATTGAAGACGTAATTGCGCCCGTCTTTTTCAAGCTTCAGCGTTTCCACCACGGTTTCGGAATTACTATCAAGGTCGATCAAGGTGCCGTCCCCGGCGAGGATTTTACAGAAACCTTTCGCCCCGGTCTTTACGCGCGAGCCTTCTTTAAGCGGCGCCGGTTTAGCCAGGGTCTGCCAGACGGCGGAACCCGGCTCAAGCAGGAGCACCGGGCCTTTGTATTCATAGACGCATGCCGTTTCCGCCCGGCATAAACCCGTCAAAAACCCCGTCAGCATAAGCGCGGCCAGAATTCTTTTCATTTTGCCTCCAGAAATTAGCAATCCTTTTTTAACAATTAAAATATACAATATATGAAGCGCTAATAAAAACGGCACCAGCAGGCGGTCAAATTTCCTGGGAGAAGAATCCGTGAACTTTTTCAGATTACGCATAACAAATACGCTGCTGGTCCTGCTTATAGGCCTCATCCTCGGCTATCTCATAAAAGATCGCCTGGGCACGAAGGAAGCGGATCGTTATATCCCCATATATCCCCGCGGCCATATTGCGGCTAAACCGGCCCCGGACGATAGTTTTGAAACCCTGGCCGCAAAAGATCCGGCGGCCGGCGACCGCTGGATGTCCGCTTCAACCGGGAGCCGGGCGGTTTCACCCCGGGCGAAAACCAGGGAGACCGCGGAGGATTTCGTTCTGCCGGTCAAGCCCGGGCCCGAAGCGGATTATGATATTACCTATAGCCGAAGCGATTTTCAGACCAGCGCCGGATTCACGGGACCGTCTCAGGCCTATGGCGGCGCCGTATCAGGGCCTATGGCCTTCGGACGGCCAAAAACCTCCGGCCTGCAACCCTCCACAGGGGCCGCCCCGCAAACCCCCGGGGCCGCGGACGGGCCGCCGGCCAGGGCCGCCGACGCGGAAAATAAAGACGACGTAGTCAAAAACGCTGAAGAGGGTTTCTTTAAAAATCCGGAGCGCTACGCCGCGCAGGACCTTGAGCTGGAACTCCAGATGATCCTGGCCAGAAAAACGCAGAACGGCTGGCTGCTTAATTTTGTGCACGCCCGCGGCGGGAAAAACGTGGACTATGTCTATATGGAAGACGATTTCCTACTGGGCGAAAAACCGGAGCTTAAGATCGGCTACTTTTACAATGTCACGTTCAAATGCGCGAAAGGAGACTTAAGCGCCGGCAATAAACTGCTTGGGATAAATCCGAGCGGCAAGAAAGCCGCCTGGGCCACCGGAGTGAGCGCGATAGAATAAAAAAAGTTGATAAGTTGAAAAGTTATTAGTTGATAAGTACCGCAACTTTCTTACTTATCAATTGCCGTTCCTCACTTGTCAACCTATCAACTGCTGTTTCTTACTTGTCAACTATTTTCTATGTCTTATTTCTTCATCATAAACCCCTGCGCCGGTAAGGACAGCGCCGCTCAGGTGCCGGAACTTATACATGATTTTTTTAAGGGGCGGCGACTCCGTTATGAGCTGGCCTTTACCGAGCGGCGCGGCCATGCCGGCGAACTTTCGAGAAGAGCCGTCATAAACGGGTTCTCCCATATAGTCGCAGCCGGCGGAGACGGGACCATATGCGAGGCTGCCGAATCTTTGATAGGCAAGACCCAGGCGCTGGGGATACTGCCCATCGGTTCAGGCAACGGCTTAGCCAGGAACCTCTATATCCCGCTGAAAATAGAGGAAGCCCTGAACGGGGTGCTCCAATGGCGTCCGCGAAAAATAGACGCGGGGCTGGCGAACGGTAAACCGTTTTTCTGCGCGGCGGGCGTGGGCCTTGACGCCGAGGTGGCCCGGATCTTCAATAACCGCACCGGCGGCCGCAGAGGTATCTTGCCGTATGTCTATCACTGCGCGGTCACATTCCTGACATACAGGCCCAGGGCCGTGGTGATCGCCATGAACGGTCACCGCTATGAATTTTCGCCCATGGTAACCGCTGTCCTGAACGGACGCCAATACGGCGGCGGGGCCACGATCGCGCCTGACGCCTATATAGACGACGGCATCCTGAGCGTCGTGGTCGTGAAAAAAGCCGGTATTTTACGGACCTTGCGCGCCGTACCGGATCTTTTTAACGGCAAGCTGCCCAGGAACAAAGACCTGGTCGCAAATTTCACCGCCCGCACTATCGAACTCACCTGCCCGGCCGGCTCCCCGTATCATCTGGACGGGGAAGATTTTGAGAGCGACGGAAACCTGAAGTTTTCGGTCCTGCGCCAGGTCCTCAATGTCCACGCGCCATGACTCTTCTTGAACAATTGCGCAAATATTCCGCGCCGGCCCTGCTGGCTGAAAAATTGTCCGGGGGCGCGTGCCGGTGCCTTGCCTGCGCCCATAAATGCGTTATAGCCGATAAAAGCTCGGGCAGATGTAAAGCGCGCTTTAATGACGGGGGGGCCTTAAAGGCGCCCTGGGGCTATATCGCCGGCTCAGGGCTTGACCCGATAGAAAAAAAACCGTTCTTCCATGTCCTGCCCGGCGCCCTGACTTTTTCGTTCGGGATGCTCGGCTGCAATTTTAAGTGCGATTTCTGCCAGAATTATTTAACTTCCCAGGCCCTGCGGGACCCCGGCTGTCCGGCCGATATCCAGGAAATTTCCGCCGGGGAGCTTGTCGCGGCCGCCCGGTCCGCCGGCGTAAAGCTGCTGGTTTCCACGTACAATGAGCCGCTGATAACTTCCGAATGGGCCGCCGAGATATTCGCCGGGGCGAAAGCGGCGGGGATGCGCTGCGCCTATGTTTCCAACGGCTATGCTTCGCAAGAAGCCCTGGAATACCTGCGGCCGCTGGTGGACTTCTACAAAGTGGACCTGAAAACCTTCAACCCGGAGAATTACCTGAAAACGGCGGGGGGAAAACTGGAGCATGTCCTTAACTCCATAAAGAAAATACATGAGCTGGGTTTCTGGCTTGAAATAGTGACCCTGCTGATCCCCGGGTTTAACGATTCGCCGGCGGAACTTGCCGCGCTGGCCTCTTTCCTCGCCGGAATCTCAAAGGATATTCCCTGGCACATAACGGCCTTCCACCCTGATTACCGCATGACGGACCGGGAGGCCACGCCTCCCGGAACGCTGGCGAAGGCCAGGGAGACGGGCCTGAGGAAAGGACTGAAATACGTCTATACCGGCAATATCCCCGGCCGCGGTTTCGAGGACACTTGCTGTCCGGCCTGCGGCAGGACGCTGGTGCGGCGGCGCGGCTTTACAGCGCTGGAAAACGCGATCAGGGTATCCGAGCGCGGCGCGGGGGACTGTCCCGGCTGCTGCGCGGAGATCGCCGGCGTCTGGTCTTAAAAATGTATAATCTTTAAGTGAAAGTTCAGGGGCATGACAATAGAAATAAAATGTTGTCCGACAACATTTTATCCTACCCGGCACGGGGTTTTCTTCAACACCTTGCCGGGGTGGAGCGAAGCGACACAATTCAACTGTATCCAACAGGATGAGGGGAAAATTTCTTTCCCCCTCAAACTCCTCCTTGCCCCAAGGTTACCCCGCCCGAAGAAAGGCTAAAGGATAAAGGCTGAAGGATGAAGGAAAAACAAAGAGATTATTCCGGCCTTTAGCCTTTATCCCTGATCCTTTATCCTTTCTTTAGGGCGGGGTATGGTAAAAATAATTTTCAAATTTATATGTCTTTCTAATCACCGCGGCGGCAGTTATAACCGCGGTTCTTTTGGGCGCGCGGGCCGTTATGGCCGGGATGGCGCGCCCCATGGCAAAAGTCTCAGCAAGCGTAAAGCGCTTTATAACGTCCGACTACAAGCTTGAATCCGTTCTCCCCAAAGAAGGCTGGCGGGAGTCTGAAGACCTTATCTCCGCGTTTAACCGGCTGACGCTTGAGCTCAGCGCTTACCATGCTTTTCACCTGAGCCAGATAGTGGAAGAGCGGGCGAAGGCCGAGGCTCTTGTAGAGACGATCCCGGACGGAGTTTTGCTTGTTGACGACCGCGGCCGGCTTATTTATTCCAACAAAGTGGCCCTTAAAATGCTGGGGATCCCTAAACCGGACACCTCTATCGCGCTGCCCGGTTCGGTATCACGGGAAGCGTTCCAGGTAGTCTTAAAAGATATTCTAACCTCGCAGGAGGACTTCCTTAAGGCGGAGGTGGCGGTTCCGCATCCGGACGAAACCTATGCAATTGTCAGGAATTTCAGGGTTATTTCACGGCGATTCCCGCTTGCCACGCTCAAAGCGCCGGGCCGCGTTCTGATAATCCGGGATGTCACCGTGGAAAAGGAAATCGAGAGCGCCAGGGAGACGTTTTTCCACATGATAACCCACGATATGAGGGTGCCCCTTACCAGCATACACGGCTACGCCAGTCTCCTTGCCAGGTTCGTGTCCGCTTCTCCGGAAGCCGACAAGTGTCTGCGGGCCATACTGCGCTCCTCCGTGCGGCTGAAAGGAATGATAGAGGACATCCTTAATACGATAAAACTCGAGCGCGGGGCGCTCAAACTGCGGCTGGACACTGTTGACGCCGGCGTCTTGTGCGCGCAGGTGTTTGAAATCCATGAGCCCCTGGCGGCGCTGAAAAGCATAAAATTTTCCGCCGTCCCGCCGCCGTCAAAGATAGAGTTCCAGGGGGACAGTTTACTGCTTGAAAGGATAATTACGAATCTGGTGGGCAACGCGCTCAAGTTTACCCCTCGCGGGGGCGTTGTTACGGTTCACTGCCGGCAGGAGCCCGGAGAAGTTGTTTTTTTTATAGAGGATACCGGCCCCGGCATTCCGGAAGATAAGCAGAAGGAAATTTTCGCGAAATATACCCAGCTGGAGGAACATAAGTACTTGGGCTTCGGCCTGGGCCTGGCTATGTGTAGAATGGCGGTTGAACTGCATAAGGGCCGCATCTGGGTGCAGTCAAGCGAGGGGAAAGGCAGCAAGTTTATCTTCAGCATTCCGACAAAATAGCCAGTGTAGCGTCCCATAAACAGCTTTACAATAGCTTATGGCAAAAAAACTATTTTATAGCCGCAAAGCGAAGCTTTGCCCGGAACTACACTCCTGTTTTCCTGAGGAAGGCGACGCTGTTCTGCCAATCTTCGGTCACTTTGACCGTCAATTGGAGCTTGACCGGCCGGCCCAGGAATTTACCTATCGCAGCCTGGGCGTTCCCGCGCAAGATCCTTATCTGCCGGCCGCCTTTGCCGATAATTATCGGCTTCTGACTTTTTTTCGCCACATGCACGACGGCCATAACATAATCCGGCAGGCCGGGCGTTTCCCGGAAAACCTCTATCTCCACGGCTGAAGCGTAGGGCAGCTCTTCCGCGTAAAGGTTGAAGAGCTGCTCGCGTATGATCTCGGCGGCGTAGAAACGTTCCCAGCGGTCGGTAAGCTGGTCCTGGGGGTAATAAGGCGGGTGGAGGGGCAAAGCCGCGAGCAGCTCTTTTTTCAGCTCTCCGACGCCGGTCCCCGCCAGAGCTGAAATGAAGAAAGTTTTTTTAACAGTCAGCAGCGAGCTGAAAACCCCGGCCGTCTTCCCGGGACCGGGCGAATCTTTCGCGGCCAGGTCTATCTTGTTTATTACAAGGTAGAGCGGAACCTGGAGATTTCTGAAGCGCTCAAAAAAAAACATTTTTTCCGGCGGGGGAAACCCCGGTTCCGCCAGCAGCAGCACCAGGTCGCTTTCTTCCGTGGCGGCTCTTTTTATGGCGTTGGACATGCTTTTTTCAAAAAGCGTGCGCGGCTCCAGTAGCCCCGGCGTGTCCACGAACACCGCCTGGCGTCCGGGAGCGTTCAAGATGCCCAGGATATTGTTCCGCGTGGTCTGTGGTTTGGGGGAGATGATGGAGAGCCGTGTTCCGCAAAGCGCGTTTAACAGAGTGGATTTGCCGGTGTTGGGCAGGCCCGTGATAGCCGCAAAGCCCGCCCGGAAAAGATCGTAGCCGGTTACCTGCGTCATCTGGAGCCGAGCGGGTTGGCCCAGAGCGGGAGCTGCGTGGCCTTCTCAATTTTGCGGACCTTCAGGTCGCCGGTAAGCTCCTGGATGAACACCTCCAGGCTGAAAACCCTGGTGCCGGCCATCAGGTGGCCCCCGTAGGCTTTCCCTTCCAGATCGCCGAGCATGAGATGGGCGTGGACCATGGGTTTGTCGTCGAACAGGCTGACGTTGCCGGAAAGCGATAATACCTCAAGTTCCTTTTCTAGATTTATCTTCATATATTTTTTCGCCTTCTGGTCATAGACGCCGAAGGTGGCCCGTTCAACCGACCCTATGGCGGTTATCAGGCCGCAGCGGACCTGGTGATGATGACAGAAATACTGCACGGCCTGCAGCAGGTCTTCGCCTTTTTGAATGCTGAACATGAAAGTCCGGCCGGTTAGATAGGGTTTTTCCTGGATCTGCATTATAGGGTGACCTCCATATTAAGGATATAAGGATTAGGGATAAAGGCTAAAGGACGGAACAATCTCTTTGTTTTCCTGTGTTTTTTCCTTCATCCTTCAGCCTTTATCCTTTAGCCTTTTCTCCATATATTGCGCATAATCTTTTACGGCGTCAAACTGGGCGCGCTCGTCAAGGCCGGCTTCTTTAAGCGCCTCCGCAGCCTTGCCGCTGCCCGGGTAGCGGCCGTTTTTAAACGGGTGAAGCGTCCGGGCGATGCCCTCCGCGGACCTGACCCAGTAATACATGGTGGGCAGGGTAAAATCGGGTACCCTGTACTGGCTGCTCATTATGACGTCCGAGACATCGTAATAACCGGCCCGGCGCTGGTTCAAAGCGAATCTGGCGGGCTTTACGCCGTTAAAAAGGGTCTGGTTTCCCATAAGCGGTTATATAATTTTATCAAATTATGAGGGGATATCGGCCCGCTCGGTTTTTTTAATAACGGCAAAAGTATTATAATGATTTTAATCTGTCTGAACGGAGGCAATATGGCTCAAACGTTTGCGACTGTGTCTTATAAGGAACTGGGCTTCGTGAACACTAAAGAAATGTTCGCCAGGGCCAACAAGGGAGGCTACGCGGTGCCGGCCTACAATTTCAACAACATGGAACAACTGCAGGCCATTTTGACCGCCTGCGTCAAGAGCCGCTCGCCGGTGATCCTCCAGATCTCCAAAGGCGCCAGGGAATATGCCAACCCCACCCTGCTGAGGTGGCTGGGCCGCGGCGGCATTGAAATGATGAAAGAGATGACGGATAAACCCATCCCGGTCGCCCTGCACCTGGACCACGGCGATTCTTTTGAATTGTGCAAATCCTGCATAGAAAACGGTTTTTCCTCCGTCATGTATGACGGTTCCAGCCTCCCCTACGAAGAAAATCTCCGGATCACAAAACAGGTCGTGGAATACGCCCATCAGTTTGAGGTGACGGTGGAGGGCGAACTGGGACGGCTGGCCGGAATAGAGGATGAGGTCTCTTCCGAAAAATCCCACTACACCGACCCGAACGTCGTCGAGGATTTTGTGAAACGCACCCAGGTGGACTCCCTGGCCATCTCTATCGGCACCAGCCACGGCGCCTTCAAGTTTAAGGTTAAACCCGGCGAGGCCGTGCCCGGCTTGAGGTTTGACATTCTTGAAGAAGTGGAAAAGCGCATACCAGGCTTCCCGATAGTCCTGCATGGGGCCTCCTCGGTGCTTGACGGCTATCTCGCCATGATCAATAAGTACGGCGGGAAGATGGAAGGCGCGGTGGGCGTTCCGGCCGAGCAACTGCGCCGCGCCGCCAAGTCCGCCGTCTGCAAGATAAACATAGACTCCGACGGCAGGCTGGTCATGACCGCCGTTATCCGGAAAGTGTTCGGCGAAAAACCGGGCGAGTTCGACCCGCGCAAATACCTGGGCCCCGCCCGCGACGAACTGGTAAAGATGTACATGGACAAGAACCAGACCGTGCTCGGCAGCGCGAACAGGGTGTAAAAACAGGGTATAGGGGTTAGGGTAGAGGGTAGAGTTATAAGGAACTCCTTACCCTAAACCCTCTACCCTATACCCTTAACGTTGAGGTTATCAATTTTATCAACGTTAAAAACATAACAATCATCGGCGCCGGGGCATCGGGTCTGGCGGCCGCGTGCGCCGCGGCCGGAGCGGGCGAGCGCGTCACGCTGGTGGAAAAAAACCAGGCGCCGGGCAGGAAAATACTTTCCACCGGCGCTGGCAAATGCAATCTTTCCAACGCAAAAATAAACGCCGGGCATTATCACGGAGGGGCGCCGGGCTTCGCGGCCCGGACTTTAAAGGCCCTGCCGCCGGCGCATGTCCTTGATTTTTTCGGGGAACTGGGACTTCTTTTGAGCGCTGAAGCGGACGGCAGGATCTTCCCGCGCTCCAGGAAAGCGGCCGACGTGGTGAACGTGCTGGGCAACCGGCTGAAGGAAAAAGGCGCGGAGCTGCTGCTGCTCACTTGCGCGCAGAGCGTTAAAAAAAATCTTTCCGGCTTTGAGATAACCGTCCGCCGGGTTCCGCCCAAATGGGATAAAAAAGCCGCGCCGGGGCCTCTCAGAACCATTACAGCGGACGCGGTCATACTGGCGGCCGGCGGCCCGGCTCATCCGCAGATAGGCGGCTCGGCTCTCGGCTTGGACCTGGCCCGCTCCCTGGGGCATACCGTAAAAAACCCGAAGCCCGTGATAACGCCGCTTAAAATAAAGGAAAAAACTGTCCGGGAACTTGACGGAATAAGACTGGAAGCCGGGCTGTCCGTTTATTCCGGCGGCAGGCTGATAGGCAGCAAGCGGGGGGAACTGCTCTTTACCGATTACGGCGTTTCCGGCCCGCCGGTCCTTTCCTTAAGCAGGGCGGCCTTAACCGGGGTTGAAACCTCCGCTGTGACCTGCCATATAGATCTGTTCCCCGATTATTCCCGGGAAGCGATTTTTTCCCTGCTGGCGAAAAGGCGGGACGCCGGCCCGGAGCGTCCCTGGAAGGATTTTCTCTGCGGCCTGGCCGAGGAACGAACGATCAATTTATTGTCGTCCTCGCTTAAAATAGAGCCTGCCGCCCCGGCGGGTTCGGTCAAAGACCCGCTTCTGGCCGAGTTTGGGGGGCTTTTAAAGGACTGGAGCCTGGAAGTCTCCGGCTCATTGGGTTTTGAGGACGCCATGGCCGCCGCCGGGGGAATTGATACGGCCGAGATCCGCCCCGAGACTTTTGAGTCGCGGATTGTTAAAAAGCTTTTCATCACAGGCGAACTTCTTGATATCAACGGCGACTGCGGCGGCTACAACCTGCATTTCGCCTGGACATCCGGCCTCCTTGCCGGCGCCGCCGCGGCAAAAACAATGTCTTTCCCTTCTTCCTTCAGCCCTCAGCCTTAAGTCTTCAGCCTTGACCAGCGTCAAAGCGGAAAATCAAGGCATATGTTATAGTATAGCTGTCTGGAAGCGCTAACCGGAGGGGAACAGATGAAAACGGTAAGTATATTATTATTGTTAGTATGCGCCCAATCCATATGGGCTTTCGATTTTGAACAGCTGAGGCGGACCGCCTCTTTTGATAATTCCGCCCTCGGCCTTAACGCCTCCTCGGGAGAGCTGAACCTGGCGGCCCCGGAACCCGCCGCCCGGCAAGACGACGGTTTTATCTGGAGACGCGACTTCTGCTGGACCCGGGGAAAAGAGCTGAACGCCGACCGCATGGGCATGCCCGTCACGTTCTGCATAACTTCAATGGAGCTCACCGGCGGCATTAACGAAAACCCGAAGCTTAAACTGCAGGGCTCCGCGCTGAGCGGCACTTTCAACCTCAAAATCGGCCCGCCGGGCGACGGGCTCTTCAAGGCCACGGCGGTTATTTTTGAGCGTATGCCCATGATCCAAGTCTGCGCCCCCGCGGAAGGCGCATACATAGAGTTTATCATCCTCATAGATGAGCGCGGCAAGATCGTTTCCGATCCCCAGACAAAATCCTTTTACGGCACGACGCCCGACACCTGCTCTTCCGCGTGGAACTACCGCGAGATAAAATATGAGATGAAAAGCGAATAATCCCGCATGGTTACCAAGAGGAAACTGGGCGGCCAGAAACGAAAAACGCTGCTGAATATGGCGGCCTACTGCTATCGCAACCGATCACGGATGCGCTATCATGAATATCTCGCCCAAGGCTTGCCGATTGCCGGCGGTTCCGTGGAGGGTGCCTGCAAGAACCTGATCAATGACCGGATGGAACGCTCCGGGATGAGGTGGACTCCGCCCATGGCGGAGGCGATGGTCAAAATGAGGGCCGTCTACCTGTCGGGGGACTTCGACAAATACTGGGACTACCATGTCGAGCGATATCTTCGGACGACCGCTAATATTGGGCGTATCGAGCGCTATTGCGAAATATTTACCGCACGATGACCATGCCGGCGGCTGTAACCCAGTCCATGAATCTTTTCCAAAGTTATCCATTGTCAAAAGACACTTGGGCTTTTCCGTAACATCGGCTAGAAACAATCTGCCGTCTCTTTTCCAGAAACTGTAGTGATTCCCGTCCGGGGAATAAGCCGGGAACATACCCTTAAAAGTGGAAGCTTCACGCCGGCCGGCTGAGTCAATTTGATAAGCGATGTCGGTGTGAAAACCCCAGACCAAAATATTTCCGCTGGGCAGGAGTGCAAGTTTTACGATGTCCGGTTCCGGAAGCATCTTTTTGATTCTACCGGTATGTAAATCTGCTATCATGATATTCCGTTTCCGCCAGCAATAAAATAAACCAGCCCGCGTGTCGGCTAGGTCGGATGAGCCTGACTCGTGGAAATTAATAATTATCCGGCACGCATTATCGTTGAATGAATAAGCCAGCAGTGAATATTTGACCTTAAAATTGGGGCTTTTTCCTGTTTTTTTAGCACATTCAGAATGGTGTCCCATGGAGGGGAATATTTTTCGCGGATAAAATATAAGATATCTTCATTTTCGTTCAGCCAGAATTGCCCCGCTCTGAATAAATCACTGTCCAAAGCAACCAGCACCTTCTCCTTTTTTGCCGTCAGATTATACCCAACAATTCCCTGCTCTCGCCAGTATATCAATTTCCGTTTTCTGTGGGCCACAATGGCGGCGCCCCTCCGCTGGTGCATAATCGGAGTGGAAGGAAGAAGAATTAGTTTCCGGCTTTTTGAGAGATACCACCGGATAAAGATGGGGCCTGGCCCGGATTTTTGGACCAGCAGTTCTCCGCCATTGCCAGCTTTGTGGCGCGTCTCCCAGCCGCGTTCCAGTTTAAAACCCAACGCCCCGGGATTAGTTCTTGTCATAGGTCATATTTACAAAACGGGACATGGTAACCATCGTAATAAGAACAGGGAGCTATTTCAAGATAAGCTTTTACGGACGTTATAAAATATCCAATAACGGTTTCCCAATCCCGGACTGCTTTATCAAAAATATTGACATCATTCTTTAGGGCTGCATAACGCTGCTTTAGCTTAGCGACATTGGCGTTATGCTGATCTATCGCCACGAGCAATGCGTCATGCTCTTTAATAAGGCGGTCATACTCTTTAGCGCAATCTGGATTGGTCTGCGGCCCGTTTTTGCAATTTTGTTTGTATGCAGCTAAATCTTTATTATATTTATCAGTTCGAACTATCAGTTTCTTATAGTTTTCATCAGATGCCGTCCCATCAAGATATAACTGGTGGTCTTTGGGGTCAATTATATCTGCTGTAGCAAGCAATTGTACCCTATCTGCCTTTATTGCCTCCCATTCCCCCAGTAGATAATACGCTGTTTTTTACGACACTGCCGTCAATTCTGGACAATGGAACATATAGTTGGGTAGAATCCATCTCCTGGGCGGCTTTCAAGAATTCTGTCAGATTTGGTCCCTGATCAAAATTGGGATTGTACTTTTGCGCATAAGTCCCAATCGAGAATGACGTTAAGATTGCCACAACAAGCATTACACGTTTCATTATTTCCTCCGCACTGTTATTTGCTCACTACGTTAACTATTCCGCTTACTTTGATACCCTATTTTAAACCACGAATCCCCTCCCAATCTGGATTTTCTAAAACAGATGGCGAATCAATCTCCAGTAAAATTGGTTCCATTTTGCCGGTTGCACTTTTATCCGCCGGCAAAATTTTATCATCATTCGATGGCTTTGTAACTATTTCAAGCGTTTCCGTCCAAATATAGTGGATGCTCCCCGGCCAAATCCCCCCAAAGACCCATGATTAATGTCAACCCGCCGACAATTCAGAAATCAATAAAGCGGCCAAGCCGGGTCTGGACGGCCCCTATACGGCCAGGCCAGTCCCGGCTTGGCTTTCCTTATGGCTATTGCTGTTTCCGCCGCCGGCCGGTGGCGACATAATGTTAACAGAAAATACCACTGCGGCGGCCGCGCAAGCGGACGCCGGAGTGGTGTTTTTCCGGTCGTGGCCACCGGCATTAATGCTGTTGAACATTATAAGGAACAGGCCCGCGCCGCGAGTGAATTTTTCCCGGGAAAATTTACTGGCGAGCGCGGGCAAGTCTGTAACAAATCAAACTCAACTCTTTGCAGTGGGCGAGGGCGGAAATATCCTGCTTTGTACGGCGGAACCGAAACCCGCGACCGACAGGGCGCGGGAAGGGGGTGAGGCCATGACAGACAATGCCGTTTCCGCTGGAGCGGAGCGAGCCCGGAGCCGGCCCACCAATGGGGCGGCGTGAGGGCGAGCACGCGGACCCTTCTGCGGAAGCATGGGTGGCCGCGCGGCGTGGCCGACCGTGCGGCATCTCGCGGATAAGGAACTCATTCGACTCCGTCAGGGTGTTCATCGAAGTAACGGCGAACTTCGACCAACAGCCCCCACCGCGGGATTTTTATTTATCGCCGCTCAGTCTCCTAGTATACGCGGCGATAAATTCTGAGCGGGTTTCATGATTGAACCAATTCTATATGTCCAGCGAACTTTTCCCGCATCTTGGCGGAGGTGTAACTCCACCGAATTGGTCTTGGGTTTTTATTGCGATCAGCCAAATGCCGCAGTATCGTTGTTTTCATCTCGTCGATGTTTTCAAAATGTCGCGGAGTCAAAACTTTTCGTTGCAATGGCGAGAATACAATTTCTACTTGATCAAGCCATGACGAGTTTTTGGGCAACCAGTGAATTTGGACGGCGAAGGGCAGCCTTAAGCTTTCTATCCAGCTTTCAATCTGTTTGGGAGCGTGCGTAGGCCCATTGTCCAGGATAAAATGCAAGACACGGATGTTTTTGGTCCAGAGACTGGAAAAGATCATGTTAAGAAAGTCCTGGAAGTCAACGAAACGCTTGCGCTCAAAAAAACGGGCCATCGTTTCTCCCGTATGAACCAGAAGCCCTGCGAAAAGATTGGCAATACCAAGTCTCTTGTAGCGGCACCTGCGCTTCAAGGTTTTACCTGGACCGGCAGGAATAATTCCGCCGGTGACGCGCAAAGCCTGAATGCAGGTCTTTTCATCCGCGCAGACGAGAATTTCCCGGCGTTACGCCAATGCCTGGGCCTGCTCGTAAAGATCGAGTACGACGGTGGCTCTTTCCAGAAACAAAGGGGCGGTCGGCTTCTGCCACGAGCGGTGCTGCCAAGGCTTGATTTTATCCTGGCGCAACCACTCACGTATGGTTGAAGGACTTATGGTAGAGACAATGCCTTTTTCGACGGCAAGTTCAGCTAAATCCGGTGAAGACCAGCGAGATAACGGTTTATCAAAATCTTTAGGCAGCGTGCACGCCAAAGCCGTGATTTGGGCTCTTTGGGCTGAGGGAAAAAAAACGCGGCGCTCCGGATCGCGGCGCTTCTTGAAGAACTGGTCCATTCCGGCACGCCTTGCGGCATCGGCGCACAGTAACCACGGAACAACCGGCTTTTCGGGCAATGGCAACATTGTCCCAATCAGGGTGTTCATAGGCCAGGACCAGAACTTTGGCGCGTACCACTTGGTAATGCGGCGCTTTGCGCAACCGGGTTGTATGTTGAAGTTGGGCATACTCCTGTGCTGTCAATCGAATAGGATGTTCGGGCTTGGGTCCACGAGCCATTGGTTGATTCCTCCTTGGCTTTTTCCTGGACCCATTGTAGCATTTGCAAAATCATGACTCAAAAACTTCAGCACTAACCAGATTTGATCCACTTCTGCTAATCAGAAGTGACCCAGGTGTAAGCGTTGACGCGCGTCAACAAAAATTCTCACTATGGGTATTGACTAAAAATTTTTGCCGCAAAAATTTTTACTATGCCCCGACCTTTGGTCGGGGAAACCTTGGGATAAGGGGGAGTTTGAGGGGGAAAGTAATTTCCCCCTCATCTCCGGCACGGGGATGAAGAAAACCCCGTGCCGGGGCCACCAGGGGCAGTTGCGACACCTGTGCCTCAGGGTATAGAAGAAGGATGCCATAAAGCAAAATCTTCTGTTTGTCAGTGGAAATTGGGTGGGTCATTTTTCGTTAGCAAACCCGGGTCACTTTTCGTTAGCGCTGAAGCTCAAAAACCCGCTCAGAATTTATCGCCGCGCATACTAGTCCTATAAGCCGGTTATCCATGCTTCACCATGATGGACTCGATCATCTTTGCCACATGTTCGCAGGTGTCAAGCGTGCCCTCGGCCACTTCATATATCTCTTTCCATTTGATGACCATGATGGGGTCCTTTTCGATCTCAAAAAGGCGGCTGATGGCTTTTGCCCTTATAATGTCGCCTAGATTTTCCAGGCGGTTGATCTCTATGCAGTGGTCCAGCACCCGGCGCTGGCGCTTGGCGTCGTGCAGATGCTTCACGGCGTTTAAAAGCGCGATGACCGACTGGTCTATGGTTTCTATGAATTGCGTGAAATATTCGTCGCGCGGGTCCAGTTTGTAAAGCCTCATGCGGTTTGAAATGGCGTTTATCAGGTCCAGCACGTCGTCCAGGGTATTGGCAAGGGCGTAAATATCTTCGCGGTCCAGCGGCGTTATAAAAGTGCGGTTCAACATGTCCACTATTTCATGGGAAAGCGTATCGCCTTCATGTTCAAAATCCCTCACTTTTTTCACCACTTCCTCATCAATGGCGCCCTTTTTCACGGCGTCTTTAAAATATTCTATCGCTTTGACGGTATTTTCCGCCTGCAGAGTCAGGTAATCGAAAAACTTGACCTCTTTGGGAATCAGGTTGAAAGCCATTAGCACGCTCCTTTGAATGTCCGGGCTGTTTTAGAATATAATTGATTATAGGATTTTAAAAACGCGCGGTCAAAACCGGCGAAATGAGGAGGCGGTAATGGATTTTAAAAAAGCGCTTTACAAAAGGCTGAAAAAATACGCCCGGGTGGACACCAAAAGCGACGAGGCGGCGCATACCTGCCCGTCGTCAAAGGGGCAACTGGTCCTGGGCAGAATGCTCGCCGCCGAACTTGAAACCATAGGCGTAAAAAAAGTGAAGCTGGATAAATACGGCTATGTGACCGGGACGATAGCGGCAACCGCGAAAGGAAAAACGTCCGTGATCGGCTTCCTGGCGCACATGGACACCTCGCCTGAAGCGAGCGGCAAAAACGTAAAGCCGCGGCTCCACAAAAATTACGCCGGCGGAAATATTTATATCAGCAAAAGAATGGGAGTTGTTTTGACGCCCGGGGGCTGTCCCGAACTTTTAGAATGCAAAGGGCAGGATATAGTCACCGCTTCGGGCGACACCTTGCTGGGCGCGGACGATAAAGCGGGCCTCGCCATAATAATGACCGCGGCCGAACACCTGGTACGACATCCGGAAATAAAACACGGCGCGATAAAAATCGCCTTCACGCCGGACGAAGAAGTAGGGCAGGGCGTCAAATATTTTAATGTCAAAAAATTCGGGGCGGATATCGCCTACACCTTCGACGGCGACATGGCGGGAACCATCGAGGAGGAGACTTTCAACGCGGACGGCGTAAAAATACATATTAAAGGCAAAAGCGTCCACCCCGGTACGGCCAAGGACGCGCTGGCCAATGCCGCGCGCATCGCCGCCGACATAGTGGCCTCCTGGCCGGAAAACCGGCTGCCGGAAACCACGGAAAAGCGGGACGGTTTTGTAATGTTCACGGACATAAAGGCTGAAATAGAAAAGGCCGAGATCACCGGCATAGCGCGGGAGCACGACCTTGGAAAGCTTAAAAAGCTTGAAAAACATCTTGAGGCCATCGTGGCGGAAAAGCGCGTCAAATATCCGCTGGCCGAAATAAAGCTTGAATTTAGGGAGCAGTACCGCAACATGGGTGTTGTGCTGGCGAAGCGCCCCGAGGTAATGGCAAACCTTATCGCGGCGGTAAAAAAAGCGGAGCTTGTTCCGCGCATAAAGCCGGTCAGGGGGGGGACGGACGGCGCGCGACTGTCGTTCCTGGGCCTACCGACGCCGAACGTTTTCACCGGCGGCTATAATTACCACGGCCGCTACGAGTGGGCCTCGCTGGATGGAATGAATAAATCCGCGGAAGTTCTGCTGAACCTCGTCCAGGAATGGGCGAAATAAATTATTAATAAAGTATTATTTCTGTAACAAAATAGTGGTATGCTTTTATGTCGGAACGCTGGATAGCCCGAATGGCAAACTATCTTATCCTTTTACACGACAGGACGCTGGGTCCGGTTACGGCCGCCGAAGCCGTGGGCCTGCGCGGCTTCACGCTGGAAACCCCCGTAAAATATTCCGACTCCGCCTCGGCGGACTGGAGCGCGGCCGGCTGGATGCCGGAGTTAGCCGCCGCCTTCAACCGCATAAACGAAATAAACCGGGAAGGGGAAAACCTTAAAGACTCCTTTGAGGCCATGCGCGGCGGCTGGGAGCGCGAGAGGGATCTCCTGCTCGCAAGCTGGAAAGAGGAGGCGGACTCTTTCAAGGCAACGCTTGCCGCGCTAAAATCCTCCGCGGAAGAGGTCGGCAAACTGGTAAGGGAGCACCAGGTACGGTTTTCCGAGGTCCGGCTCATGGAGGAGCGGGCCGCGGCGCACCTGAAGGAGCCCCGCAGGCTTGCCGAGGAGTATAAGCGGGAGCTGGAAAAGAAATTTGAAGGCGCTTTTTCCCAATTGAGCCTCCTGCGGGACAGCAGGCTCCAAGACTGGGCGGCCCAGCTGCGCGCGCGGCTGGACGGGCAAACTGAAAAGCTGGACGAGCAAGTTTCCGCCGAAAAGGAAAAGCAGAAGCAGCTGCTCCTGGCGTGGACCGAAGGATTTCTCCAATCGCTGAAAAAAACGCTTTCCCCGGGGCAGGGTCCGCCCGGCGGCGGCGTCCCCGGAGCCGGAGAACCGCCATCCGGCGACGCGCAAAAGCTCCTTGCCGGCGTGGATGGCCTGATCCGGGAACTAAGGGGGAAGGCCGGAGCCGAACTGGAAAAAAAGCTGGAGCGCGACATTCCTTCCGTCTACGCCGACCTCCGCCGGCGCGTCGAAGAAGAAACGGCCGCCATGATCCGGGAGTTCACCTCAATGGCCGCCGCGGAACTGGCGGACGGCCGCCGCGCCCTTTCAAGCGAACTGAAACCGGCGTGGGAGAAGCTTTCGTGTGCGGCGTCGGCCGAAATCGACGAAAGCCTGCGCGAGTTCAGGAGAACGCAGCAGGCCGCGCTTGACGAGGAAGTCCGCAAATTCCGCCAGTCCCTCGCTGGCAGGGTGAACTCCGCCGGGGCGGAGGCCGGCAAAGCCATGGACGCCGAAACCGCCGATTTACGGGGGGAAATCTCGCTGCGGCTCGGGAAGTACTCCGCCGCGATGGACGGGCTGCTGCGGGAAATGAGGGAACGGGCCGGGGCCGCTCTGGAGAAAAAACTGGACGGCGAAATTTCCTCCGTCTACGCCGACATCCGCAAGCGCTTCGACGAAGAGACCGCCGGCATGCTAAAGGGGTTCGCGGACCGCTCGGCCGGGGAATTGGAACCCCGGTGGGAAAAATTTTCGGCCCTGGCGGCAGCCGAATTTGAGGGCAGCCTGCGGAAATTCCGGGAAGCCCTCGCCGAAAAACTGGACGCCGCCGGGGCGGAGACCGCCAAAGCGCTGGAAGCCGCCGCGCTGGAAGCCGGCAAAGCGGCGGAGGGGGAAACCGCCAATCTGCGCGGAGAACTGGCGCGGGAAGCGCAGGATTTCTCCGTCACAGCGGACAGGATGGTCCGGGAGCTGCGGGAGAAGATCGCGACGGAACTGGAAAAAAGACTGGAACGCGAGATTCCCGCCGCCTGCGCCGACTTCAACAGAAGCCTTGAAAAAGAGGCGGCCGACAGGCTCAGACAGTTCACGGAGCTGGCGGCCGGGGAACTGGAGGCCGGGCGCCGCGCCGTATTGAGCGGGCTGGAGCCCATGTGGGAAAAGTTTTCGTCCGCGATGACTGCCGAACTGGACGACAGCTTGCGGGATTTTAATCGGAAGAAGCAGGGCGCGCTTGACGACGAAGTCCGGAAATTCAGGGACGCGCTCGCCCGCGAGCTGGACGCCGCCGCCCTGGAAGCCGGCAAAACGGCGGAGGGGGAAACCGCCAATCTGCGCGGGAAACTGACGCTGGAGGAGAAAAAGTTTGCCTCCGCCGGCCAATCGCTTACGCGCGGGCACGGCGGCCGGCAAGGCGCTGGAAGCCGAAACCGCGGAACTGCGCGGGAAACTGACGCTTGAGATGAAAAAGTTTGCCGCCGCCGCTGCGGCGGCCGTGAGCGCCATTGAAACCGAATGCGCCGATCTGCGCGGGGAGCTGGCGCTTGAGATGAAAAAGTTCTCCGCGATACGGGCGGAATTTGATGAAAGCCTGCGCGAATTCAAGAGAAAAAGAGAGGAGAATTTCAGCAAGGTCCTGTCGGAGCAGGCCGCGGAGTCCGAATTCCTGAGCCGGGAAGCCCGCGAAAAGATGGAGAGCGTTTCCGCCGAATTCTTGAACCGGATAGCGGAGATGAAGGCGTGGCTTGAGCGCACCGCCGGAGAGCTGGATAAGGCGCGCGAAGCAACTACCGCAGCCCAGGCGAAGCTGCTTGCGGCGGCTGCGGGGGAAAAAGAAGTTCCGGCTCCGGACGGACAGTTGGGAGAGCGCCTGCTGGAGCTGGAGCGCAGGATCTCCAAAGAAATGCTGGACAGAAAGCTCGGCGCGGTCACGTGGCCCTTATCGCCGCGCTGCTGTCTCTTCTTTCATTTCTGGCAAGATGATCCCGATGCCCGGAATAGTCGGAAAAAAGTATTATTTTTGTAACATGATAGTGGTATACTTTTTAGCAAGCAAACCGCAATGGAAAATTATTTTATACTTCTGAACGGCAGGCCTTTTGGCCCGCTCAAGGCGGCCGAAGCGGCCGCTTTGAGCGGCTTCGGCCCGGAAACACCCGTGAAGAACGCCGGCTCCGCGTCCGCCGGCTGGATCGCGGCCGGCGCCGTGCCGGAGTTGGCCTCAATTCTCAACTGCACCCTTACTCCCGCGCCCGGGGCGGCCGCGGCTGAAACCGGGCCGGAAACGGCGCGTGAGGGCGCAGCGCTTAACGCCGCCGACGAAGCCCTGAAACAGTGGCTGGACGACGCCCGCCGGAAAATAGACGATTTTTTCCCGGCCCTGCGCGAAAGTTGGGAAAGGGAGAAGGAGAAAGCCGCGGCCAGGCTGGAAAAAAAGCTGGACGGCGAAATTTCCTCCGTCTACGCCGAGATCCGCAAGCGCGTTGAAAAAGCGGCGGCCGGCAGGATAAAGGAATTCGCCGACATGGCGGCCGCGGAACTGGCGGCCGGGCGCCGCGCCGTGTTCAAGGAACTGCAACCCCTGTGGGAAAAACTTTCAGCCGAGACGGCGGCTGAATTCGACGACAGCCTGCGCAAATTCAGGGAATTCAACAGGAAGAAACAGCGCGAGATAGATACGGAAGTCCGCAAACACATGGAATCGCTCACCCGCCTCAATACCGCCGGAGCAGAAACCATCAAAGCCATGGAAGCCGAAAACGAAAACATGCGCCGGACGCTCTCTATTAAAGCGCAGCAATTTTCCGATAGTCTGGACGAGCTGATACTGAAACTGCGGGAGCAGGCCGCCGACGAACTGGAAAAAAAGCTGGGGAGCGAAATTATTCCCGTCTCCGGCTACGCCGAGATCCGCAAGCGCGTTGAAAAAGCGGCGGCCGGCAGGATAAAGGAATTCGCCGACATGGCGGCCGCGGAACTGGCGGCCGGACGAAGCGCCATGCTGAAGGGACTGGAGGCCGGCTGGGAAAGTCTTTCGTCCAGGATGACGGCTGAATTCGACGGGAGCCTGCGCGAATTCAAGAGAAGAGGAGAGGAGAATTTCAGCAAGGTTCTGTCGGAGCAGGCCGCGGAGTCCGAATTCCTGAGCCGGGAAGCCCGCGAAAAGATGGGGAGCGTTTCCGCCGAATTTCTGAACCGGATAACGGAGATGAAGGCGTGGCTTGAGCGCACCGCCGGAGAGCTGGACAAGGCGCGCGAAGCCGTCGCCGCCGCAGCCCAGGCGAAGCTGCTTGCGGCGGCTGCGGGGGAAAAAGAAGTTCCGGCTCCGGACGGACAGTTGGGAGAGCGCCTGCTGGAGCTGGAGCGCAGGATCTCCAAAGAAATGCTGGACAGAAAGCTCGGCGCGGTCACGCTGGCCCCCTTTACAGCGAAAGCTATTCTCTGAAAGACAACTTTACTCTCATAGCGGCCCTTATCGCCGTGTTCCTTTCAATCCTGTCGCTTCTGGCCAGGTAAAATGCGGATAAAAAACAAACTTATACTGCAAAGCGTCGTTCTGCTGGGGTCCGCCCTGGGGGGCGCGGATATATTTTTTTATATTTCCGAGCGAAACCACCTGCTGGCCGAGGAGGCTTCGGCCCAGGGCGCGGCGGCCATGAAGTTCTCCAACGTGTCGGCGGAGTGCATATTGTCCGGGAACGACTTCTTTCTGCTGAATTACACCAAAGCGGCAATGGAGAGATCCCCGGGCCTGCTCTGGGCGGCCGTCCTGGACCCCGGCGGGAAATACTTGTTCCATTCAGACCTGACGCGGGGGGACGCCGGGCTTATCGGGAAAAGCGCCTTCGGGAGCTGGGCGGACTATGCCGTGAAGGCTTCAAGCGCTTCATTCAGGGACACTGAATCCGGCGCCGGGAAAGCGCGGCTGTGGTTTTACCCTGTCGCCTCCCAAAAGAAAATCCTGGCCGTCGCCGTTCTCGCCTATGACCGGACAATGCTGGAGCATAAGCTGTCCGCGATCCTTTCCGCCGGCCATAAGAGGTTCCTGTGGATAGCGGCCGCCGTGCTGCTGCTTGGGATAACGGCGTCCGTGTTCCTGGCGGTTTACTTCACGCTGCCGGTGCGAAAGCTCTCGGAAGGCGCCGCGGCCATCGGCGAGGGCAACTGGGATTTCAGGATAGAGCTGGGCCGCAGGAACGATGAACTGGGGCTGCTGGCAGGGGAATTCAACGAGATGGCGGCCAGGCTCAAAGAGCTGGACGAGCTTAAGAACGGGCTCATCCACCACGTCTCGCACGAAATACGCAATCCCCTCGGCGCCATAGACGGCTATCTGAAGCTCTTTTCAAGATCTTGCGCGGGTATGAGCCGGGAGCAGGAAGACTACGTGAGGATAATGCGCTCAAATCTGGCCCGCCTTAACTCCCTGGTGGACGATATACTGCTGCTGGCCGCGCTGGAAGCTGGCCGGATCCGCTATGATTTCCGGCCTTGCCCGCTTTCGGAGACCGTCCGTTCCGTGGCGGAGCTTTTCGCGGCCAGCACGCTGGAGAAAAATATAACGCTGGATTGGGACGTGCCGAAAGATCTGACGGTCAGAATGGACCCGGAAAGGATACGGCAGGTGCTGGTCAACCTCACGGCGAACGCCGTCAAATACACGCCCGGAGGCGGGGGTATAAGGCTGGGCGCCCAGGCATGGAACGAGCTGTCGCAGGTGAGGGTCTTCGTGATGGACACGGGACCGGGCATACCGCCTGAAAAAATACAAACCCTTTTTCGGAAGTTATCCAGGGCCGACGATGTGCGGACCCGGGGAAAAGTAAAGGGGACCGGCCTGGGGCTTTATATCTCCAGGCAGATAGTGGAAGCGCACGGGGGCGCCATCTGGGCGGAGTCCGCGCCGGGTGAGGGAAGCGTATTCTCTTTCACCCTGCCCGCCGCCGCGCCGGAGCCGCCGGAGGCTGCACTGGATGCCTAACGTACTGCTTTGCCTGCGCGGCGCGGCGGAAGCCGCGTCCCTTGCCGCGGGGCTGGCCGCCAGGGGGCTGACCGTGTCCCGCGTGGCGACCGGAGAGCAGGCTTTGGAATCGGCGTTCGCCTCAAACCGCGATTTTGTGGCCGTTGAAACCGATCTTCCGGGCATAAACGGCTTTGAAGTATGCCGGGTCCTTAAAAGAGACCTGCGGACCGCCGCTGTCCCCGTTGTGCTTATAGGCACCTCCACCGGCCGCGCGGAAATACTGGCCGGGTTTGAAGCGGGGGCTTGCGAATTCCTGACCAGGCCGCTGGATCCCCAGCTTTTTGCCGCCAAGGTGGAAGCGCTGCTGCGGCACTTATGGGAATCGCTGCCGGCCTTGAAGCTTGCCGTGGGACCGATAACGATGGACACCGCCGACCACATGGTGGAAGTTAAAGGTTCGCCGGTGCGCCTGACCGGCAAGGAATTCGCGCTGCTTGAGCTTTTCCTGCGACGTCCCGGCAAACTTCTCAATTCGGATTTCATCCTGGGCATGGTCTGGGGCGGCGACAGGCGGGGGGGGTCCCACACCCTCACGGTCCACGTACAGCGCCTGCGCCAAAAGCTGGGCCCCGGCGCCTGCCGGCTCCTGGAGACCATCCACGGCCTCGGCTACCGGTTGAACCCCAAATAGCGAATTACACAAATAAAATGTTGTCCGACAACATTTTATCTTACCCGGCACGGGGTTTTCTTCAACACCTTGCCGGGGTGGAGCGAAGCGACACAATTCAACTGTATCCAACAGGATGAGGGGGAAATTTCTTTCCCCCTCAAGGCTATGCCGGTAATTGTAGCGGGCGATGTGAATCGCCCTTCAAGCGGATTTACATCCGCCGCTACATTTTTGCCCCAAGGTTACCCCGCCCGAAGAAAGGCTAAAGGATAAAGGCTGAAGGATGAAGGAAAAACAAAGAGATTATTCCGGCCTTTAGCCTTTATCCCTGATCCTTTATCCTTTCTTTAGGGCGGGGTATGGTAAAAATTTTTAATCAAGAACGAATTACGCGAATGTATTCGCGACATTCGTGTTTATAATTTGTTTACCTTTTGTTGAGGACTTTGTTACCGGCGGCGCTGTATACTATCAATAACTGATAAGGAATACAATGCCACCGGTAATTATGCTTTTGTTGTTAATCACACAACTCGTTCTGAGCGGAATAGCGGCTGCCGCCGTTTCCCAGGGCGGCGAATATTCCCTTTACCCCCGGATATTTTCTAACGGCGCGGCAATTGACAGGACTTCGGGAGAATACTCCGCCTCCTTCGCCATAGCCCAGCAGAATCCGACAGGCGAGCCTGCCGAAGACGAATATTCGGCCGCGCTGGGTTTCTACAGCGGGCTCGGAAGCGGAGCGCCTCCGCAGATACTGAACCTGGGCAGCGCAATCGCCGGTGCGCTGGGGCCTGAGGTTTCCGGCTTCAAGCTTGGAGTCCCCCGGTTGTCCACCGTTTCACTGCAGTTCGACGAAGATATGCTGAGCGAGTCTTTTGCCTCCGCCATTAAGCTTACCGCGATACGGGACAGGAACGGCCGGCAGATAATTTCGGAACTGCCGGCCGGCTATTCCTACGATCCGCAAAACAGGACGCTGGAGATCTGGCCCATAAGCGGGTCATGGAGCGGAAATACCTTCCACGAACTCACCATCTCAACTTCGGTCATCGACTACCAGGGGCTTTCCCTGGCGCAGGCCCTGGAGTTCCGTTTTGTGACGATGCTTGAAGCCGGCCAGGATAACACCGTGGTTTCCCCCGACGGCGCGGCCAGGATAATCCTGCCCGCGGGAGCGCTCCAAAAAGACGCTTACCTGGTATTCAACAGTTCGCCGTCGGAAAGTCCGCGCCGGGTGGACCCGGGGAAGCTCCAGGCGGCCACCGCGAAGCTCCAGAGCAGCAGGGGGAAATTCTATCTGCCCTACGCTTTCAACGAAATAAACGCCTACGATGCCCAAAACAGCCTTCTCTCCGGCAATTTTGCCAAACCCGGCCGTTTAACGCTTTTCTATCCGGATGCGGATTCGGACGGCCTTGTGGATTCGGCTGCGACGCCGATAAAGCAGAAGAACAGTTCGCTTTACTGGCTTGACGAACCAAGCGCTATGTGGGTGAAGCTGCCGGATTCCGGCGTGAACGCCGTCGACAGGCAGGTCACGGCAAGCGTGCCTCATTTTACGGTCTTTGCGGCAGTCGGCAGCGCGGAGTTTTCGGCACAGGACGCGTTCGCCTACCCGGTGCCTTTCCGCCCGCACGGGCCTAACGCCGGCACGGGGGCGGGGCAAACCGGCGCCGAGTCCTCCGGCATCACTTTTATGAATCTCCCTTCGGAGGCTGAAATTTCCGTTTTCAACGCCAGGGGCGAGCTGGTCTGGAAAGGCCGGGACTCCGACGGGGACGGCAAGCATGTCTGGAACGTGAAGAACGACGACGGGTTTGCGGCCGCAAGCGGCGTTTATTTTTACGTTGTCCGCAGCGCGCGGGATTCAAAGACCGGTAAGCTGGTGATAATAAGATAGGGTAGAGGGTAGAGGGTTTAGGGTAGAGGGTTTAGGGTAGAGGGGGGAAAAGACGGACGAAGATTAGAGCAGACGAAGAAAAATTGTAAAGCGGAACAGGGCGAATTTTATGAATACTTTAACGCATAACAGAAACCGCGCTTTTATCCCGGCATTTCTGTTTGCCTGCACCCTATCCCCTATCCCCTCTACCCTAACCCCTGTTTTCGCCGGCAGTTCCGCCGGGGCCACGGCAATGAGCTTTCTGCGCATGGACCCCGCCGCCCACCAGACCGGCATGGGGGGGGTGGGAGTGGGGCTTTTTGAGAATCTTCAGAACATGTCCTACAACCCCGCCCTGCTCGGGATGCTGAAGCACAACGAGCTGGTCTTCTCGCACGCCAACTGGCTGGTTGATTCCAGGTTCCAGGACGTGGCGTTCGCTTTCGCCACCCGCTCTAAAGGCACTTTCGGCGTGAGATATAAAACTTTCAGCTACGGCTCAATAGATTCCTACGACGCCGCGGGCGGGAAGCTGGCTTCTTTCAAGGCGCGCGATTCCCTTATTTCCGCAAGCTGGGGCGCGCAGCTTGAGCGCGTGCACGGCATCTGCGCCGGGATAACGATACGCCAGGCGACGCAGGACCTGTCTTTCGTTTCCGCCGGCGCCGTCATGGCCGACGCCGGTTTTTCCATGCTCCCTTTCAAAGAGCGGCTCAACGGAGCTTTTTCCTTCGGCGCGGCGGCTAAAAACCTGGGGCAAGAAGTAAAGTTTGACCGGGAAAGCGAATACTTGCCGTCCACGCTGGATTTCGGCTTCGGCTGGACGGGGTTGCTGGAAAGGCTGTCCGCCGGGGTGGACGTTCACATGCCGAAAGCGCAGGGTATCTATTACAGCGCCGGCGCCCAGTACAGGGCGGCCGACATGCTGGACCTGCGGGCCGGCTTTGAAACCGGCCAGGAACAGGGCTCGGGTCTGCGCCTGGGAGCGGGCGTCAACTTCGGAGCCTGGCAGCTGGATTACGCCTGGCTCCCGTTCGGACTTCTCGGCGACACCCACCACGCGAGCCTGCTGTACAGATTCGGGGGGCCGGCCGAATCCGCTTATGCGGCGGGTCTGAAGGCGCTGCGCAAGACGAGGTACGCCGAGGCGGTGCTTTATTTCGCAACGGCGCTTGAAGAGGACCCGACGATGGACAAAGCGGCGCTGAAACTGAAAGCTGCGCACAAACTGCTTCAGGAACAAAAGGAGCTGAAAGAGGCGCCATGAAACACACAACGCTCGGACTGATCCTTTTGGCCGCCTTTTTGCCGGCCGCCGCCGGCGGAACCCCGTGGACGGCGCAATCCCTCGAATCAGGGCTGGAGACGGGCGACAAGCTTGCGGACACGGGCCATGAGCACGAAGCCCTGTCGGTTTTTCTGGATGTCCTGAAATCCAGCCCCGGAGATAAACGGGCGCTTACGGCTATGAAAGAACTGGCCGCGCGCGCGGCCGCGGCCGCCGGCGCAAAATCCACGGCGGCCCTGGATAACGCGCGGCTTTACAACGCGCTGGACGACGCGGGGGTTGAAATGCTGAACGAAGTCCGGGAGCCGGAACTGCGGCTGGGCTTCGCGAGGGCCAGGCGGCTCTTCAACGACGGACAGCTTTTGCTGGCGTACGATGTGTTCCTGTTGCTTGAAAGCCGCAAGCCTTCCCAGGACTGGCTCAAGGACGAGATCAGGCGCTATCTCCGGGAAAGACTGCCCCGGGAAATAGAGCGCGCACGGGTGAGAGGTTTTTACGGGATAAACGCGGACCTTTATTGCCTAAACGCTTTAACGGCGTTGAGCAGAAGCGACTGGGAAGGAGTCTACAGGAATCTTGGACTGTGGCTGAACATTTCCGTGCCCGGAAAACCCGAGCAGGGCGCAAAACTGGAAAAAGAGGCGAAATTTCTGCTGGCGCGCATGAAAAGCAGGATCTCCCTGTCCCAAATCGAAGAAAGAGGGGTCTCCTGGCTTGTGGACGCGCGGCAAAGTTTTTTAAAGCAGGATTACGACGGCGCCGTAAACATGCTGGAGGCGTTCATACCGGTTGCGGGCGGGGTGGAACTTTCCGCGAGGGCCTGGGAACAGCTTGGAGCCGCTTATGATTTCAACGAGCTTCTGGACGGCATCGCCAAGACTGAAACCGCCCTCAGCCGGGGGCAATACGCCGAGGCCTCGGTTTTAATAGCGAACGCCCTGGAGCGGTACCCGGGCAGCAGAAAAATGGCGGAACTTAAAAGCGCGCTGTTCGAAAAAATCCGGCCGCCCGCGGAACGGGGCGTAATGGCGCGCGTTCCGGCCGCGGAGGCCCCGTGGGCCGAAACTCCGGAAGCTTCCCGGACCAACGCCGCCCAGTCGCCGGCCCGGATTTCCGCGGGCGCAGGCCCGAAACGGGTCCGGCCGTCGCGCAGCCAGGAGGAAGTTCCCGCTCCCGACGCCGGCGTAAAGCTCCCCACCGGGGAGGAAAAAGCAGCGGCCGATTCCTATTATCTCCAGGGGATTTCCGCTTACGCCACGGGCGATTTTGCCAAAGCCGTGAGCAGTTGGAACGCGGCGCTTAAGCTTGTGCCGGACCATCAGAAGAGTCTTAAGGCCCTTGAGCGCCTCGCGACGGAAACGAAAGGGCGCTAAGAGGAGACCGGATATGCCCAGAATACTGGCGGTTGAAGACGAAAAGGACCAGTTGAACATGCTGAAGGTTTTTTTCAAAGGGGAGGGCTGGGATTTCACGGGGGCCGCTACCGGCGCCATTGCCCTGGAAGAGGCCGCCGCCAGGCCCGACGTGATACTGCTGGATGTGAATTTGCCAGACATCAATGGTTTTGAACTCTGCAAGGCCCTAAAGGAAAATCCCGCCACCTCCGGCATCCCCGTGGCGCTGATAAGCGGAGATGCAAGGGATAAAGAAAGAATAATGAAGGGCCTGGGGGTGGGAAGCGCGATCTACCTGCTCAAACCGGTGGACCTGGACGTTCTGAAGGCGAAGCTGGAGGCCGTGCTCAGGATGGGAAAGCTGTAGCGGGCGGATTGCCATCCGCTCCTTGCAGCGGCGGATGTAAATCCGCCTGAAGGGCGATTCACATCGCCCGCTACATGATGAATTGACATACAAGGCGGAGGGGTTATGAATATTTTTACGGAAATTTTGCAGCGGCGCGCGGCAAGCCGGCGCGGCGGATTGTATGCCGTTGTTTTCGCGCTCTCTCTGCTTTTTTCATTCTTTGCCGCTGAGATCTCCAGCGCCGCCGTTCCCGCAAAGCTTAACTACCAGGGAATGTTAAAGGCCAATAATGTTCCTTTCCGCGGCGTTAAAACCATGAAGGTCAGGATAACCAGCTCCGACGGTTCGGCCGAGTACTGGAACTCCGGCGATATGAGCGTTGAGGTTTCAACCGGGCTCTTCTCTATTACGCTGGATGTTCCGGCTATGAACTGGGGCGCGGTCGTCCCCTATTTTGAGCTTTCCATCGGCACCACGACCCTGCTGCCCAGGGAACCCGTCACTTCTTCAATCTACGCCCTGTGGTCCTCCACCGCCGAACATGTGGTGGACGGCGCGATAACCAATTCAAAAATGTCCGGGGGAGCTTTTCCCGCCATCACAGCCATCGGCGCGCTTACCGCAAATATGGATTTCGGCGGGTTCAAAGGCGTGAATCTCGCGCTGCCGACCAGCCCCGGCGATGCCGCAAGCAAGACGTACGTAGACGACGCTATCGGCGACGCGGGCGCCGCCGTGCTGGCGGCCACGCAAACCTTCACGGGAGTCAATACTTTCGCGGGCTGGAGCGTTTTCAGCGGCGCGCAGTTCGGGTCCGCCGCCATGAGCACCTTCACCGCCGCCGGCGCTCTTAACCTCGCCTCCGGCCAGACCGTGCTGTTGGGCCGCGCGCCCTCCTCCGACCTGGAAGCGGCCACCAGGCTTTATGTGGACCAGGTCAGCATCGGCACCACCACCATTGCCGACGACCTGGCGACAGAGGTCGCCGATCGGACCAATGCCGACAACGCTTTAACAGCGGCGGTGAATTTAAAAGCGGTCTATCTGGACGTTAAGAACGATACCACCACCATAGCCGGCAATCTGGCGGGGGAAATGACCAATCGGATCAGCGCCGACAGCGGACTAAGCGGCCGGCTGGATACCGTCGCCAGCGACACCACGACCCTGAATAATTCAGCCGTGCATCTGGCCGGCGCGGAGAACATCGCCGGCGTAAAGACCTTCACCTCTTCGCAGACTATAACCTCGGCGGCCGGCATTTCGGCGCCGGCGCTGACCCTGGCGGCCAATGTCGCCTTGTCGTCCGGCGCCGCGGCCGGCAACGGCGGCGGGATAGCGGTTTCAACCAATGTATACATAATCGGTTTTGCGTCCGCGACCAAATACTACGGCGACGGTTCCGGCCTGACAGGCATAAGCGCGGGCGTTGGGCACCGCCGCCAACCTCGGCATCGGAACCACTGCACCGGGAGCCAAACTGGATATCGCGGGCGTAGCAAGGATAACCACGGCCGACAACCCTCCGACATCCGGCGCCGGTTTAGAGTTCCAATACAATGCAAGCATAGGAGATATCTCGTCCCGCGACAGGGATATTCCAACTCTTAAAGCCTTAAGACTAAGAGGAGACAAAATTATACTGGAACCCACCGGCAATATCGGCATCGGGATGACGACCCCGGCAGCCAAACTGGATATTGCGGGCGCCTCAAGGATAACCGCTTCCGACAATACTCCCGCAACAGGCGCCGGCCTGGAGCTTCTATACGATTCATCTACCGGCGGGGATATCGCGGCCCGCGATAGAGAAAGCGCAGTTTTTAGGGATTTAAAATTGAGGGGGGATAAAATAATTCTGATCCCCACAAGCAATGTCGGCATCGGGACGACCAATCCCCAAGCGAAATTGGATGTTACAGGCATAATAAGGTCAACGTATTCAATCATTCCTGGCGACGGTTCTGGATTTCAATCTAGCAGGTATATGTATGATGATTCTGCAAATTACAGAACTGCATTTTCTTCAAGTGTCTACATTGTGGGCTATTCATCGGCGGCAGAATATTATGGTGACGGCTCAAATTTAACAAGCGTAACGGCAATGCAAGTAGCCGCGGAGAATGTGCTAGCGGGTTCATTAGGCTCAGGCGTCATAACCAGTTCAATAGCGGTAAGCGCCGTATACACCGGCGCGATACTGGACGGCACGATAGCGACGGCTGATATAGCGGACGGGGCGGTGACAAGCGCGAAGGTGGCGGCTGCCGCCGTAACGAGCGCGAAGATATCCACCCTGGACGCGGCGCTGACGTTCGGCAGCGGGTCGTCTGCTGCGGCGGCGGCGAACCAGACCGGTATTATCGTATCCACGAGAATATTTGTGGCCAGCGGCGTTAATTTCAGCACGATAACGCCATTGGGATTTGAGGGCGACGGTTCAAAGCTGACGAGCATAACGGCGGCCAACATAAGCGCGGGTTCGCTGGGTACAAGCGTGATGGCTTCATCCGTAGCC
>JACQYT010000029.1 GCA_016208085.1 Elusimicrobiota bacterium
AAACAACAGATCAATAACTATAGGAGATTTAAAAATCTGGTTAAACGGTGGATTGATTTGGCCATGAAATACTCAAAACTTAAAATTGAGATTGCTATCAAAAAGAGGTAAAATCATAGTAAGAACTCGGTACTCTCAAGAAAAATAGACAGAAGGGAAGCGCTTTCCGGAAAATTTTCAGGCAGCGCAAAGAGCGAAATTAAGGAAGAGCTTGCGAAAACAGGCCTTATGCGGACTACAATTTTTTAACTAGGGGCCGCTAAGTGATGGAGCAGCTCGGAAACAAACGACTGATAAGGAACACCCAGCCGCCTCGCCTTCTGTTTTAAACCATCCAAATCTTGATGATTTACCCGGATATTTAAAACAGCATCTTTCTTCCTACACGCAATAGCTTGCGCGATGCGCTGGAACTCTGCGTTACTCACGGGACGATACTCGCCTCGAACCAAAGCCTTTTCAATCGCCTGCTCTTCAGAACTCAATTTTATCTTTTTCATTTTAATTCCCCATTCTTCCACATCTTCGTATACTTTCGGCTTGGAAACAGCGTCTTTAAAAAAATTTCTTTCTTATTGACCACATAAGGCACAACCCAAATATAGTTCTTATGCTCGAAAAGCAGAATATTTTGGTTTACACGGTTAGGGTGCTCTTTTATTACCAGGAGCTTTCCCTGGATAATTTCTTCAAAAGAGATGCCGCGCTCTCTTTTCAGCTTATCACTCTTGAAAATGTCCCACCGGATGTCAGCCATCTAAAAATAGTATAATACACTTGTATACACAAGTCAAGGGGTAATTTTTTAATCGTCCAAGCCGGGCCCCGGCCCAGTCTTCGCACAATGCTGCGTCCACCAGTGTCGTGGAAGTGTCACTTTTGCGACACTCAAAAAAGAAAAAGGGGAATTCTCCGACGGAGGGGGAAAAGAGGGATTTGGACTTTCGCGACACTCAAGTGGAATTACCACACTAAGGCCTATCCCCTTGTCTCAAGTGAATCTTCCGTCGGAGCCCCGTCGGAGTCGGTTGCTCAATTAATCCTCGACGGCAGCTTGAGTAAAAGAGATGGGCCACACCACACTAATGATTCGTCATTTGCAACGCACAACATAATAACGCCCCCCGAACATCAAAGTGTTGTATAATAAACACGTTGAGAAAAAACACACAAACAGAGGTGCCTAGTTTATGAAATTTATTCTTTTCAGCGTCGCACTTGCATTGTTCTGCGGTTCGTTTTCAGGGTGCGCCTCCCCGCGAAAAATGGATATACGTTCCAACACCGACAACCTTTTGCAGGAAGCCGCGCAGTCTGCAAAGTAGGAATTACGCGCATGACACCTCTTTTTACCAGTCCCACCGGTTTATTGATTATGATTCTGGCCGGTTTGTTGACTGGCTGCGCCGGCCGGGGGGGCATAAAGACGGCTTCACTTCGTTCCAGCGCAGATGCGCTCCTGGCCGAGGCGGAAAATCCTGCCGTGAACCATATTCGGCTGCCAGGCAAGGATGGAAAAGCCGCGGATGCGGCTCCGGTTCCGCCAACGGCTAAGCCCGGGCATGCCTCTTTGGGGGTTAAAATTGAATCTCCTTTTCCAGACCATACAGAAATATCGTTTAAGGAAACCGGGAAAAGTTTTACGTCGGATTATGAACCTCCGGTCAAATGCGCGGGACGGGCGGAACAAGAGGCGTTAATGAAAGCGATGAGAAAGGCCGGGGTGGATGTCCTTTACGGCTTTGCGGACGCGTTGGACCAGGCCGGAGACCGTTCCCGCGAATTTATCTCGCGTTATTTTCTTACCTGGTCGCGCGGAATAGCGCGCTGGGACCGCGTCGGAGAACCCCGGAAAGCCATTGAAGCCGGCGGCATGGCCTGCGAAATATCAATAAAAGGGGTGATTGCGCAGAAAGGCGGACCGGACCTGGCCTATAACATATTGCCGGAAAGCGGCGGGTTGAACAAAACGGTTTATCAGGAGGGAGAGGAGGTTATTATTTCCCTTAAAATAACCCGCGACTCATATCTGTATATTTTCAGCGTTGATGAGGAAAATAAAACCTGGCTTGTGTTCCCAAACAGGTATCTGAAAGAAAACCGCATCGCCGCCGGCGCCGAGTTCCGCTATCCTCCCACCGGTTCCGGATTGCAAATGAAGGCGGCGCTCCCGCCCGGAAGAACGGAGGCGATGGAATTTCTGCATATAATAAGCGTGAAAAACAACCGACTCCTGGATTTGGAGGAAACAAAAGAATTCAAGCTCAATGATTATCTTTTGCTGGACTTCGGGGACTTCTCAAAGCTTGCGGAACGCCTGGGCAAACTGGATAGAAGCGAATGGACAATGGCGGTTCTGCCGTATGAACTGAGGAAATAAAACTCAAGGAGAAACACATGACCAAAACAACGATGTCCGTCCTGGCCGCAGCGGTCCTGTGCGGGTGCGCAAGCGCGCCCTGCTGGACGAGTAAAGGCCCCGCGTGCGACGCAAAATGCAAAGACGTGCTTTGCGCCGACGGCCTGGCCGAAGCGAGCGTAAAATCAACAGCGCTGCGCGAGGAAACGGCGGAAAACCGCGCCCGCGCCAAACTGCTGTCAATTCTGGAAGCGAGGATAACCCAGATTATGAAGGATTATTCCGGTCCGGAAGGCGAACTGGTTGAAAGAGCCATGCGGAGCGTAGCCAAGGGCCAGATATCCGGCGCGGAGCTGTTCGACCGTTATACGCAGAGCGACGGCTCTGTGCGCGCGCTTGTCGGGATAAATCCCGCAAAATTCAAGAAAGCGGTGGAGGATATCCCGCAGGTCCAGGAGGCAGCCCGCAAGTTCCTGCGCCAGAGGACGGATGACCTGCTGAAAGAAGCGGAAAATAAATGAATACAAGGGAACGCTTCATCCGCCGGCTTGCCATGCCGGTTTTTCTGGCCGTCTGCGCGGCGTGGGCGCCGGCGGCGCGCTGCCAGCAATGGCCCGATCTCTCCGAGCCGGCGCGGGCCGTGGGTGGCGGCGGGCAGGACGCGGCCGTGGTGGTGGGCGTGGAAGATTACGCGTTCGTGGCTGACGTGCCGGGAGCCGTGTCCAACGCCAGGGCGTGGTACGATTATCTTACCGAGACCAGGGGGCTGCCTGCCCGCAATGTGAAGTTCCTAAGCGGCGTTGACGCTACCCGCGAGGAGATGCTTAGCGCTGTGCGCAGCGCGGCCGCCAGGACCGCCCCGGAAGGGACGCTGTGGTTCGTGTTTGTGGGGCACGGGGCGCCGTCCAGTGACGGCAAAGACGGGCTCCTGGTCGGTGTGGACGCGCAACAAAAGGCTGCGACCATCCAGGCCAGGAGCCTTACGCGGTCCGAGCTTCTTGGCGCCCTCGGGCAAAGCCGGGCCGGGGCCATCCGGGTCGTGCTTGACGCCTGTTTCTCCGGACGCCTGGAAGACGGCAGCGCCATCGCGCCCGGCTTACAGCCTCTCGTGACCGTGTCCCTGGCCGCTTTCGCGGACCCCAGGATGGTGGTATTAACCGCCGCCAAAGGGAACCAGTTCGCCGGCGCTCTGCCCGGCGTGCGCCGGCCGGCGTTCAGCTATCTGGCGCTGGGGGCCCTCAGAGGCTGGGCCGGGAAGGCCGTGGTTACTGCCGGGGACCTGTGGCGCTACGCTGCGGACATGCTGGAAGCCACGCTGCGCGGGAGAGACCAGACGCCCGATCTGATGGGGAGCGAGACCGCTGTTGTAGGGGTTTCCGCCGGGGAGAAGGGGCCGAGCCCGGCCGCTATGGCCAAGGCTACGGCCGGAGGCGGCGCCCGGGAAGAGATGTTTAAGATATCAAGCCTGCCGCAGGTGCCGAGGACCCAGGCGCCCGCCGCAATCACGGACCTGGCCGGCGCCGCCGATTTCCGCGAGCTGGATGTGGAGGCGCTGGGTAAATACGACGAGACCGCGAAGTACGATGAAGGCGGCGCTTCGGCCGAGGAGAAGGCTCAAAAGTGGCGGACACTGGCCGGGGAAGCCCCCGGGTTTGCGCAGAAAGCCGAAGCGCGGGCGCTCGAGTGGGACCGCTACGGCCGGGAGCTGGCCGCGGCCGAGGAGGCGTGGGAGAAGCTCGCCGAGGCCAGGGACCGGGACTGGGAGAAGCTGGGCAAGCTCCTTGCCATGGAGAAAGTGGTGCCGATCGGGGACAAGAAGCGCTGGGCGCTGATATTTGTCCAGGCCTACGGCAAGACTTCCACAGACAACCCGTACGTCGCGGAGTTGGCGCCCTTTTTGCCGCCCGGGACAGTGACGGTGGTTGCCGGAGTCAAAGCGCCGGCGGTGCGGCGCGGCAAGGCGGGTATTGAATGGGTGACAATCCCAGGCGGGACGTTTACAATGGGCACAGATGACTGGCCGTACACGAAGCCCAGGCATTCCGTCACAGTTAAGACTTTTCAGATGGCAAAAACCGAAGCGACCAACAAGCAGTACCGCGCCTGCGTTGAGACCGGAGCCTGTACGCCGCCAAACTCGCATATGGGAGGTGACGACCAGCCCGTGGTCAATATAGACTGGAACCAGGCCAAAGCGTTTTCAGAGTGGGCCGGCGGAAGGCTGCCGAGCGAGGCCGAGTGGGAGTACGCCGCCAGGAGCGCGGGCAAGGAGAGAAAATATCCCTGGGGCGACGAGGAGCCGTCATGCGAGCGCGCCGTAATGAGCCAGGGCGGCAATGGCTGCGGAAGGAACACAACCTGGCCTGTGTGCTCAAAGACTGCCGGGAACACGGAGCAGGGGCTTTGCGACATGGCGGGCAATGTCTGGGAGTGGACGCAGGACTGGTATCATGATTCGTACGGCGGCGCGCCGACTGACGGCAGCGCGTGGGAAAATCCTACGGGCTCCTACCGGGTTTGGAACGACGACGTCGCCGGGCTCTTCCGCGCCGCGTATCGCAACGACCTCGCCCCGGGCGCCCACGACGCCGGCCTCGGGGTGCGGCTCGCCCGCTGAGGTCATTACACTTTGCGCTTTAACACTTTTACACTTTGCCTAAATTCAGCGCACAGGGAGCGGCCCGGCGCGCGCGCAGCCGCGCCGGGCAAGCGGCCGCAGCGAGGTCGCGTCAGGCGGAGTGACCGAAGCGTGCCCTCCGAGGCATGAGGGCGCAACTTAAAAAATGGTCTGATAGAAGAAAACGGAGGTATTCAGACGATGGACGTATTGACGAGAATTAAAAGGCTTGCGATTGCCCACAGGATCCGCTTTACGCTCAAGGCTGACCATGAGAGGATCCGTGACGGTCTGGGGGTAGAGGACATCATTGAGTCAATAGTTAATGCGCCGGCGATCACAAAGGTCATCCGTTCTATGAGTCCGGTTAGGAGAGGCAGAAAAGAGAGACTATACATTATTGTGAGCCCTACGTACGACGGCACCCTGGTTTATACAAAGGGGACATTTCGGAAATTCAAGGGGATAGAGGAGTTCTATATCTTCATCTCGGCAAAAAGGAGCATACTATGAGACCAAGACCTGGAAAATGCCCTATCTGTTTCAGTCCCCGTGTGAGAGTTGTCCAAGGTCCGCTGGAGTTCGAATATAAAGGGCGCAAGGTCAAAGTTCTGGACGTGGAATACGAGAAGTGCCTGGCTTGCGGAGAAATGACCACAGATTACGATGAAAGCAAGCATATCGATTCAGTCGTGCTTGGCAATGCCGAAGAAAGAAGGAAAAGTTGTAGAGTGGCAGCCAGTAAAACGGTTCGCCGTGATTTATAAATTATAAAATTTTCTGTCTTTCATCATGGAAAGGGAGGCTGTATGCGGTTCGTTTGTCTTTTAACGTTTCTTTGCCTTGCCGGCATCCGGGCGCTTTATTCGCAGACGTCCTGGCCCGATCTCTCCCAGCCGGTCCAGGCCGTGGGCGGTGGAAAGCAGGACGCGGCGGTGGTGGTAGGCGTGGAAGGCTACGCCTTCGTCGGCCCTGTTCCGGGGGCCGAGTCAAACGCCAAGCTCTGGAACCGGTATTTTTCGGATACGCGCGGCGTGCCGCCCCAGAACGTAAAGCTCCTTACCGGGGTGGACGGGACGCGCGGCGAAATATTAAACGCGGCGCGCAGGGCGGCCGCGCGGGCCGGGCCCGAAGGGACATTATGGTTCGTGTTCATCGGCCACGGCGCGCCCTCAGCGGACGGTAAGGACGGGCTTCTGCTGGGCGTGGACGCGCAGCAGAAAGCCGAGAGCCTTGAGGAGCGCGGTTTGCGCCGCGGCGAGCTTTTGAAAGTCCTGTCAACAAGCAAAGCCGGGGCCATACGGGTAATCCTGGACGCCTGCTTTTCAGGCAGGCGGCCCGACGGCTCGGAGCTGGCGCCCGGCCTCCAGCCTTTGCCGACGATAGCCGTGCCCGGCTGGGTTGACCCCAGGACAGTGGTTTTGACGGCCGCCAGGGGAGATCAGTTCGCCGGCTCTTTGCCTGGCGCTTCCCGGCCGGCGTTCAGCTATCTGGCGCTTGGGGGACTTCGCGGCTGGGCAACCGGGGGGCGCAAGGCGATGGTGACGGCCGGCGATTTATTACGCTACGCCACGAACGCCCTGGACGCGACCCTGCGCGGCCGCAACCAGACGCCGGACATGATCGGCAGGGAGGACGCGGCGGTGGCTCCTTCAGCCGGGGAAAAGGGCCCGAATCTCTCCAGGCTCGCCGAGGCTACGGCCGGAGGCGGCGCCCGGGAAGAGATGTTTAAGATATCAAGCCTGCCGCAGGTGCCGAGGACCCAGGCGCCCGCCGCGATCGCGGACCTGGCCGGCGGCACCGATCTCCCCGATCAGGATATGGTGGAGGCGCTGGGTAAATACGACGAGACCGCGAAGTACGACGAAGGCAGCGCTTCGGCCGGGGAGAAGGCTCAAAAGTGGCGGACACTGGCCGGGGAAGCCCCCAAGTTTGCGCAGAAAGCCGAAGCGCGGGCGCTCGAGTGGGACCGCTACGGCCGGGAGCTGGCCGCGGCCGAGGAGGCGAAAGAGAAGCTTGCCGAGGCCAGGGACCGGGACTGGGAGAAGCTGGGCAAGCTCCTTGCCATGGAGAAAGTGGTGCCGGTCGGGGACAAGAAGCGTTGGGCGCTGATATTTGTCCAGGCCTACGGCAAGACTTCCACGGACAACCCGTACGTCGCGGAGCTGGCGCCCTTTTTGCCGCCCGGGACGGTGATATAGTGGGTGACAATCCCAGGCGGGACGTTTACAATGGGCGCAGATGACTGGCCGGACACAAAACCCAGGCATTCCGTCACGGTCAGGACCTTTCAGCTGGCAAAAACCGAAGCGACCAACAAGCAGTACCGCGCCTGCGTTGAGACCGGAGCCTGTACGCCGCCAAACTCGCATATGGGAGGTGACGACCAGCCCGTGGTCAATATAGACTGGAACCAGGCCAAAGCGTTTTCAG
>JACQYT010000016.1 GCA_016208085.1 Elusimicrobiota bacterium
GTGAAACCGGAGGCGCAGGAGCAAAATCTGCTCTGGGAATTGGTTTTAAAATCCGGCTACGACCTGAACACCAAAATATCAGAACAAAAAGCCGGAAAATGCCGGTTTTATTCCGTGGCTAACGGGGAGATGGCGGTTATACTCGGCAAAGCGGACGAAAAATGCCTGCAAGAGATAGTAAAACTCAAACCGCAGAAAGTTGTCTGCCTGGACAACATTTTCCAAGCCAACGACCAGCTAAAAACCAACGCAGCCCTGCAAATGAAAGACGCCGGAATAGAATTCAGGACGGTGTAATATTGGTTGCTTTAAGGAGCATGATATGCAAATTGAATCGCTGTCCATAAAAAATTTCGGGCCTTTCAAAGATGTCGTTATAAAGGATATCCCCGCGATGGCGGTGTTTGTCGGCGCAAATGGAAGCGGCAAATCCTCGCTATTCTCGGTCTTCGGATTTTTGCGCGACTGCCTGGTTCATAACGTGAAATACGCGCTGATCAACAAGGGCGGATTTAATGAAGCCGTCAGCCGCGGCACCGGCGGGCCGATCTCATTTGAGATCAAATTCCGCGAAGGTATCGCGGAACCTTTGGCGACATATAGTTTATCTATAGCCTTGGAACAGGGAGCGCCTGTGGTTGCAAAAGAACAATTAAAATACAGGAGGGGACGGCGAGGGCAGCCATGGAAATTCCTGGATTTTAAGTTGGGCGAGGGCGAGGCCGTTATAAACGAGGACGACTATGGGAAACCAGCGGCTGAAATGAAGCGCGACTGGCACAAACTGGAATCAAACGATATTCTTGCGGTAAAAGGCCTGGGCCAGTTTGAAAAATTCAAGGTTGTGGCGTCTTTCAGGAAATTGATCGAAAACTGGCATGTTTCGGATTTCCATATCTCGGATGCCCGGCCCAGCCAGGAGGCGGGCGTGGCCGAACATCTTTCCTCGCGCGGCGATAATCTGCCCCGGGTGGCCCGGCACCTGTATGAAAATCACCGGCCGTTGTTTGATCAAATACTCGAGAAAATGAAAAAGCGCGTGCCGGGAGTCCGGGATGTGCAGGCTGTTTCCACGGAGGACGGCCGCATGGTCCTCAAATTCCATGATGGTTCGTTCAAGGACCCGTTCATCGCCAGGTATGTTTCCGACGGGACCATTAAAATGTTCGCGTATCTCCTGTTGCTGCATGATTCGAAGCCTTATCCGCTGCTGTGCGTTGAGGAGCCGGAGAACCAGCTTTATCCCCAACTGTTGACCGAATTAACGGAGGAATTCCGGGACTACGCCCGGAGAGGCGGCCAGGTTTTTGTCTCAACCCATTCCCCCGAATTCCTGAACAGTATACAACTTGACGAAATATACTGGCTCAGCAAGAACGCCGGCTATACCGCCGTAAAAAAAGCCTCCGAATCCGGACTTTTGAATAATCTCGTTCAGGAAGGGGATATCCCGGGAACATTATGGAAGCAGGGACTGTTTGAGGGAGTTGATCCAAAATGACAAAGCTCGTTGTAATGTTGGAGGAAAAATCGGCGAAAATGTTCTTGAACGCCGTTTTGCCCAAAATCGCCCCCCGGCTTAACTTTGTTTTGATAACGCATGAAGGGAAGAAAGATCTGGAAAATTCCCTTCCCCGGAAGCTCCGCGCATGGCGGGAACCGGATGTGCGGTTTCTTGTTTTAAGGGACAAGGATTCTAAAGATTGCGTCCGGCTTAAGAAAAGGTTGCAGAAAATATGCAGAGATTCCGGCCGTTCCGATACCAGGATCAGAATAGCTATCCATTGCCTTGAATCCTGGCTTTTAGGCGATTTGAAGGCTGTTTCTTTCGCTTATCATAATCCGTCAATAGCGGCCCTCTCCTCCCGGGCAAAATTCCGCTATCCTGACAGGCTTGCCAACGCCGAGGATGAATTGTTAAAGATAGTGCCGGAATATCAGAAAGTCGGCGGCGCCAGAGTTATTGCTCCCTTTATCGATCTTTCTGCAAATCGTTCGCACAGTTTTAAGGTTTTCATTGAAACTATAAGGCAATTTGCCGTATAAAATTTCATTTTATGAAACTCCATTTTGACGCGAACCAGGATTACCAGCTTCAGGCTATTCAGGCCGTGCTCGGGCTTTTTGAGGGGCAGCCGCTGAATAAGGGGGAGTTTGAGTTCTCCCTTGGCGGCAGTAACGGACTGGGGCTTAAATTTTCCGGAGTTCGCAATGATTTGGCTGTTTCAGAGGAACAGGTTTTAAAAAATCTGCAAGAGGTCCAAAAAACCAATGGACTGGCGGCCTCCGAAAAGCTCGAGGGGCTTAATTTTTCCGTTGAAATGGAAACCGGCACAGGCAAGACTTATGTGTATCTGCGCGCAATTTATGAACTTAACAAGCGGTATGGCTTTAAGAAGTTTGTAATAGTGGCGCCCAGTATTGCCATAAAAGAAGGCGTTCTTAAAAATCTTGAGATAACCGCCGGGCATTTCCAGACCATCTACGACAAAATTCCTGTCACATACCAGGTTTATTCCGCCGAGAGGGTTTCTTCTCTCAGAAGCTTTGCCGACAGCAACGCCATACAGATTCTTGTCATAAATATTGATTCTTTCACCAAAGATGAGAATGTAATCAGTAAACCCAATGACAAATTGAACGGCAAAAAGCCCGTGGAGTTCATCCAGGCGGCCAGGCCTATAGTGATTGTGGACGAGCCGCAGAATATGGAGACGGATATAAGGAAAAGGGCTATAGCGAATTTAAATCCGGCTTTTACTCTCCGCTATTCGGCGACTCATAAAAATCTTTACAATCTAATTTACAAATTAGACCCGGTCCAGGCCTATGATCTGGGACTTGTGAAACAAATAGAAGTGGACTCGGTTTTTGCCTCAAACGACAGGAACAGAGCATTTATACAGATTGAAGATTTTAAAACCGCTAAAAAAGGCCTGGCGGTTAAACTGAAGATTGATGTAAACGCGAAAAATGCCGTCGAACGTAAAATACTTACCGCAAAAAATGGCGACGACCTGTATGCGCTTTCCAATAAACGCGATGTCTACAAAGACGGCTATATTATCAACAACATAGACGCGCGGGAAGGCTGCGTTGAGTTCTCAAACGGCGATGTCCTTTATAAAGGCCAGACGCACGGCGGGCTTAATGACCGGATAATGAAGTACCAGATGGAAAAAGCCATTGAGGAACACTTTAAAAAGGAGTTGAAGCTGACCGCGAAAGGCGTTAAAGTGCTTTCCCTTTTCTTTATAGACCGGGTTGACAATTACCGCCATTACACGGAACAGGGAACTACCCAGAAAGGCAAGTTCGCCGGGTGGTTTGAAGAAATTTACACAAGATTCAGGCAGAAACCCATGTATGCCCCAATAGCCGGACATCCGGCGGACAAGGTGCACAATGGTTATTTTGCGCAGGACAAGAAAGGCGTACTTAAAGACTCTTCGGAAGGCCGGGAAACAAAAGCTGATGATGATGTTTACCAGCTTATAATGAAAGACAAAGAGCGTCTTTTGGATATAAGCGAGCCGTTGAAATTCATTTTCAGCCATTCGGCTTTGCGCGAGGGCTGGGATAATCCCAATGTGTTCCAGATTTGCACTCTGAATGAAACACGGTCAGAGATGAAGAAAAGACAGGAAATCGGGCGCGGTTTGAGGCTTTGTGTTGACCAGAGCGGTATGCGCTTAAGGGATAAGAATATAAACCGGCTTACGGTTATAGCTAACGAAAGCTATGAAGATTTTGCAAAAAGGCTTCAAACCGAGATTGAAGATGAATGCGGGGTAAATTTTGAAGGAAGAATAAAAAATAAGCGCGACCGAGTAAAGATCAAATTTAGAAAAGGCTTTGAACTTGACCCGAAGTTTCTTGAACTCTGGGAGAAGATAAAGCAAAAAACCACCTACAGGGTTAAATACGACACTGCCGAGCTTATAAAAATCTCCGCCAGGAAGATAAAAGCCATGCCCGAGGTCCAAAAACCTGTTATAAGGGCTGTCCGGGCTGAAATTACAATGGGCAGGAACGGCGTGGTTGCCGGAGTTTCGGGTGAGACGTTCGCAGGCGACGCTTATCCCCTGCCGAAGATGGAAATCCCCGATGTGGCGGGTTATATCCAGAGCAAAACAGAACTTACCCGCGCGACAGTTCTTGAAATTTTAAAGAAATCCGGCCGGCTGTCCGACATAATGGTTAATCCGCAGCTTTTTCTGGACCTGGCGGTAAATGAAATCAGGAGCGTCCTTCACGAACTGATGATTGACGGCATAAAATACGAGAAAATAGCCGGGCAGGAATACGCGATGATGCTTTTCTCCGACCAGGAGATTGAAGCTTACACTGATAATCTTCACAAAATCACCAAAGCGGAAAAGACGATTGCCGACCATATTGTTATTGATTCCATGTCCAAGGTGGAAAAGAAATTTGCCGAAGACTGCGAGCGCAACGACAATGTGGAGTTTTTTATCAAACTGCCGGGCTGGTTTACGATTCAAACCCCGATTGGAGAATATAACCCGGACTGGGCGCTGATTTATAAAAATGAAAGCCGGATTTGTTTTGTCGCCGAGACAAAATCCACTTTGGACCAGAGCAAGCAAAGGCCGCATGAGTCAATGAAAATAAAATGCGGCAAAGCGCATTTCAGGGAATTCCCGGAAGTTAAATATAAGGATGTTAAAGAGCTTTCGGAATTATTGTAAAATAAAATTTGAAAGGAGAAAGTATGCCGAAAAAATCTGAAAAAACAGTGAAGCGCGCGGCGGCGGTAAAAAATATTTCAGCGGAGAAACCCGGTCTTGCCCTTTCGGCGCCGGGCGAAAGCGAACCCCTCCGTCCTGAAACGCAGGCCGGGCGCGTCGTCATTGAGAACGTCAGGCCCGAAATAGACGGCGGCCGGTTTCCCATAAAGCGCGCGGCGGGGGAGGAGGTCTGCGTGGAGGCGGACATTTTCGCGGACGGACACGACGAACTGGTGTGCGAACTCCTCTGGCGCAAAGATAATGAGACAGCCTGGAAGCGGATCCCGATGCGGCCCCTCGGCAACGACCGCTGGCGGGCCGAGTTCACGGCCGCGGAACTGGGGGAGTACCGTTACACCGTCCAGGGCCGGGTGGACTGTTTCCTGACATGGCTCAGGGATTTAAAGAAGCGGCTGGAAGCCGCTCAGGACGCGCGGCTGGAACTGCCGGCCGGCGCGGAACTGGTTGCCGCGGCCGCGGCCAGAGCCGCCGGCGTCCAGAAAGACGCCCGGCGTCTTGCCGCGCTGGCGCGCGACCTGGGGACGGACGGAGAGCCCGGCGAAAAGGCGGCCCGGCTGGCCGACCCGGAGTTGACAGGGCTGGTTTCCCGGTGGGGCGGCGATGACGAGCTTGTCCGGTATGAAAAAGAACTGGAGGTTTGGGTGGATCCCGTGCATGCCCGCTTCGGCGCGTGGTATGAGGTGTTTCCCCGATCCTGCTCGCCTGAACCGGGGCGGCACGGCACGTTCAACGATCTTATCGCGCAGCTGCCGTATATCTCGGGGATGGGGTTTGACGTGCTCTATCTGCCGCCCATCCACCCGGTGGGCAAAACCCACCGCAAAGGCGCAAATAATTCCCTGAAAGCCGGGCCGAAGGATCCGGGCAGCCCCTGGGCCATAGGCGACAAGACCGGCGGTCACAAGGCTGTCAACCCTGAGCTCGGAACGCTGGAAGATTTCAGGCGGTTGGCAAAAGCGGCGAAGTCGCACGGCATGGATATCGCGCTGGATGTTGCCCTGCAGTGCTCGCCCGACCATTCCTGGCTGCGCGAGCATCCGGAATGGTTCCGGCGGCGGCCGGACGGAAGCCTGCGCTACGCGGAGAACCCCCCGAAAAAATATGAGGACATCTATCCGCTGGATTTTTGCTGCCTCGACCGGCGGCCGTTGTGGGACGAGGTCAAAAGCATCTTTAAGTTCTGGCTGGACCAGGGCGTGCGCATTTTCCGCGTGGATAATCCCCACACCAAGCCTTTCGCATTCTGGGAATGGCTTATCCGCGATCTCCGGCGGGAGAACCCGGACCTGATCTTACTGGCCGAGGCTTTCACGCGGCCCAGGGTTATGTACCGCCTGGCCAAGGCGGGCTTCAACCAGTCCTACAATTATTTTCCCTGGCGCAACTCCAAGCGGGAGCTGGAGAGCTATTTTACCGAATTGACCCGCACTGAGGCCGGGGAGTTCTTCCGGCCGAACCTCTGGGTCAACACGCCGGATATTCTCACCGAGTATCTGCAGTTCGGCGCTCGCCCCGCCTTCATGACGCGCTATGCGCTGGCCGCCACGCTGGGCGCCAGCTGCGGCGTTTACGGCCCGGCGTTTGAATTGTGCGAGCGCGCGCCGCGGGAAGCGGGCCGCGAGGAGTACCTGGATTCCGAAAAATACGAGATAAAGCATTGGAACCTTGACCGCCCGGACAGCATCCGGGATTTCATCGCGCGCGTCAACCGCATCCGCCGGGAGAACCCCGCGCTGCAGAACGACGCCAGCCTGCGGTTTTTCCCGCTGGATAATGAACAGCTTATCTGCTACGGGAAACAGGCGGGGGACGATTTTGTGCTGGTGGTGGTCAACCTGGACCCGCACTACAAACAATCCGGGTGGGTGGAGCTGCCGCTCGCGGAGCTCGGCTTGTCGCAAAATAAGCGTTATCAGATGCATGATCTGCTGACTGATAGGCGTTACTTATGGCAGGGGCCGCGCAATTACGTGGAACTGGACCCGCGCGCGTGCCCGGCCCACCTCTTCCGACTGCGGCGCTACGCGAGGACCGAACAGGACTTTGATTACTTTCTGTAAGAACGGTTTGTGACCGCGCAGTTTATATAATGCTTTTATGCGCATGAAATTAACCGGTAAATGCCTGCTTATCTGGCTGTTGACGGCAGTTGATGTTCCGGCCCTCTTTGCCGCTCAGGTATGCTTTAATGACCGCGGCCAATCGTTCGGCTGCCGCGACGACGCCTACTGCGTGCCGAACGTGCGCGGCAAACAGGCATGCCGTTTAAAACGCGATGCGAATAAATATTACTGGCCTGTGCCGGTGAAAGCGCCTTCCGGTTTTGAAAAAACACGGGAAGAAAGCGGCGGCGCGGCCTGCATGTCCCGGTTCAGGCCTTTCCTGGCGTACGCGGAGAGCGCCGGGGATTGGCGCCGGAAGATCGCCTATTACAGCCAGGCTATTAACGGCTGGCTGCCTTGCGACGGCAAAGAGAAAAAAGCCGACGCTTACACGGGCCGCGGCTTTGCCCGCACCCAGATAGGCGATTACCAGGCCGCCGAGAACGATTTCAAAACGGCCCTCAGCTTCAATCCTCAGGATCCCCTGCCGCATAACTACCTCGGGTCTGTTTACTACGATCAGCAAAAGTATGATGACGCCGTCAGCGAGTTTGATATGGCTTTTGCGTTGCAGCTGGAGGACAGGGATCCCGTGGCCGCGCGCGTCGCGGGCCGGTTCTACGAGCTCGCGGTTAAGGAGCAGGAAAAAGCAAAGCGGGAGAGAGCCGAGCGGGCGAAAGCGCAGCAGGCGGCGCGAAATGCTCAGGCCGCTGCGCCAAAACAGAGCGAAGGCCCCGTTGACGCGCCTGCCGGGCCCTCACCCGGGCAGCCGCATCTGTCGCCGGGGAGCGCCCCCGGCGGCAGCTCGAACCCTGCCGTCCCCGGGCAGACCCCCCCCGGGGCTGGGGGGGCCCCGGCGAACCCCTCCGCGGACCTGCCTGAACCCGCCAAAGTTCGCGTGTTCAAACCGCTGCCGGGAAAACCGGCGGGAAGCGACTGGGTGCGTTATTGCGTTATAGGTTTATTTTTGACGACGGCGCTCTTCCTTGCCGTTACCTATCTGGTCTTAAAAGGCGATCAGGGCAGGATCCGCCGCGAGCTCGGTCCCCTGGCAAAGGAACTGGGCGTAGACGTCCAATGGATGTTCTTCGGTTTTTTCATACCTCCGGACACGGAGTTCCACGGCAAGCTTATGATAACCCTGGTCCTCTGCTCGGTGCTGGGGTCTATAGCCGCCGGTTTTGTGTTTTTTAAATTTTCCCTGGACGTCGCCGTCAAAATACTGTCCGGCCCGATAATATCCGGCGCCATAGCGTGCTTAAGCGTTTTCGCCTCTTATTCCCTTAAGACAGGCGCCGGCCTGGAGCCGCAAGCCGGCTGCGGCCCCGCCGCCGCGCCCCCCCAAAGCCCGGGGGGGACGCCCGCCCCGCCGAATTATGAACGGCCGCCCGCGGCAATACCGGATTTTTCGGGGCTTCAGTCCAGGCCGGAGACGACCGGCCGCGAGTTAAGATCTTCAGCGGCGCGTTCCCGGCAGGTTAAAGCCCTTATGGACGCTGGAAACTACCAGGAGGCCCTTGAGCTGTTTTCCAGGAAGCGCCAGTTAAAAATAACCGACGCCGATAAAGACCAGCTTTTTGAGATCTATATCCGGCTCGGGGATTTTGACAGGGCCGGCAATCTGTTCGGCTCGCTGAAAGGCAGCGCTCTGCTGACGGGAAATATCGCGCGTTACGAGGAGCTGGCCGCCGTTTGCCGTAATAAAGGCGGGCAAGGCCTGGCCCGCAGGATCTGCAGCGGTCTGTTCGAAGCCCTGAAACCGGCCACGCGCGTGGCCGCCGGCGCGCCTGTGTATTATAAACTTGCGGCGTTTTGCGAGAGCCTGGGCGACGCCGAACTGGCGCGCGATATTTTCCGGCACATGATTGAGGCGGGATTTGAGAAATATCGGGACGTGTCCGCCCGCTACGAAGACCTGAAGACCAGGCTCTTCGTGGCCGTCGCGCCGGCGCAGCGCAACGCTCCCGCCGCCGGGGCCGCCGCAACCGGAGGCGCGGTTATCGGGGCTGTGCTTAACAATCAATATGAGATAAAAGGCGAGCTCGGCGAGGGGGGCATGGCCAAGGTCTATGAAGGCCTGGACAGGAAGACGAGCCGGAAAGTGGCGGTCAAAAAGATGCATCCCTGGCTGAAAAAATTCCCGGAGGAGCACAAGCGGTTCGTGCAGGAAGCCAGGATAGTCAGCCGGCTTAACCACCCTAATATCGTGGGCGTGCAGGCGATCGTGGAGCAGGAGGGGGAAATATATCTGATCTTTGATTATGTGGACGGGAAGACCCTGTCCGACCTGTTAAAAGCGAAAGGTCTTTTGCAATTCCAGGAATGCAAGGACATTTTGAAAGGCGTGTGCGGAGCGGTCCAGTACGCCCATAAAACCAACGTCATTCACAGGGACCTTAAACCTTCCAACATAATGATAACCAGGGACGGCGTCGCGCTGGTGATGGATTTCGGGCTGGCGAGCGAGCTGCGGGAAAGCCTCACGAGAGTGACCCATCAGACGACATCCGGAACGCCGGCCTATATGGCGCCGGAGCAGTACCTGGGCGTGGTTAAGCGGGAATCCGATATTTACGCGATGGGCGTCTGCTTTTATGAGATGCTGACGGGAAAGCTCCCGTTCACGACGGGGGACATTATGCAGCTGAAGAACGACAGGGAGTTCCGCGAGGTCAGCGCCCAGCTGCCGTGGCTGCCGGCCGGGATCGACGAGATCGTCTCCCGCGCGCTGGCCCCCGAGCCGTCGCAGAGGTTCGCCGACCCGATGGAATTCTTCGACGCGCTCAATAAACTGTGAGTTTTTCCGCCTAGCGGAAAGTTGCAGCGGTCGCATTATTATATGCGACAATCTCTGCGATGGTAATCGCACCGCTACACTCATAACTCAAAACTTATACCTTGCCTTTAAAGTTCAGAATTACCGCTATCATAAAAAGTATCCCGGCTAGGCCGCCCCAGAACAGAATATTGCCGGCCAGGCGGCCGGTTTTTTGCGCTGCGCTCATCGGGGGCGGCTGCGCGCCTCCGGCGGCCGGCGCCGGGGAAAATTTCCTGCGCAGCAGCGCGCCCGCGGCCACCGGCACAAAAGGCAGCGCCAGCAGCAGCGCGGTTTCCAGTATATAGTTCAGGTCGGTCATGGCGCGCTCACCTCGCGGCCGTCCTGGTAGCAGGCTTTCTTGCCGGCCACGTAGCCGGGGGTCGTGGCTTCCTGATTGCCTATTATGCGCGTTACCAGCGGCAGGCGGCCCGGCACCAGTCCGAAGGTGCGGTAGCCGCATACAATAGCGCCTTTCACGCCCAGGCTGGTGTCCAGGGCCAGGTCCGCGTTCCAGGTCTTTTCCCACTGCCGCTTGGCCTGGGCGGCGGGTAAGCCGTCGGCCCTGTCCTGGAAATACGGCAGGCTGAAGTAGAGCAGGCGGCGGGCCACCATGGAAAGACCCACGGCCGGGTTAAGCGTGGGGCCGCCTATGGAGGCGGTGTTGCAGCCGGAAAACTGTATCACTCCGCCCCTGGCCATTTTTCCCTTCAGCAGCTGCGCGGCGGACTCGGCGTCGTAGGTTTCGGCGCCCACGGTCTGCATGCCGGGGGAACCGTGGCCGTAGAGTATTATTTTGGAGATGGAGCCGTCGGGCAGCCGGCGTATGGCGGCTTGCGCGTCTTTGGCTTGGCGGAAGGTCCTCGGTTTGGGGCTGCCGGCCACATACACCGTTATGCCGTAGGCGTCCGAGGTGAGGGCCGTGGACTTTTTTTCTTCAGGCGGCGCCGTTTTTATTCCCGGCGCGGCTTTCAGTTCCGGTATGGCGAAAGCCGGTTTTTTTTGCGGTTCGGCAAGAGTGAGCCCGCCCGCCGCGCCTTTCCCGGAGTACCGGGCTCCGCCGACAGCCACCGGGCCGCCGCCTGAAACGTTCATGCCGTCGTAGAGCCTGGAGAAGCTGTCGGCGTTGAGCGCCGAGGGGGCCTCCGCCGTGAATTTATCCAGCGCGGCGGCGGAGGCGCTCTCCGGCCGCGCTGCGGCGGTGAAAGCGCTTTCCGGATGCGCCGCGTCCTCCGTATTCTGCCCGGGCGGAACTTCGGCCGCGGACTCCGGCGGGCGCAGTTCCGCTATGGCCTCCGGCAGCAGGTATGGTTCAAGGGCCAGGGCGTCCCGGTCGTTGAGCCCGCGCCCGGCTTTGGCCAGTTTCTCCCGGATTACGGCCAGCTTGCGGGCCAGGGCTTCGGCTTTTTCATTTCCCAGCCAGAACCGTACGATCCGTATATCTTCTTCGCCGGTCTGCTCGGCGTAATCCCGCAGCTGCGCGCTGTCCCATTTCTTTACCGCGTCGGCGTGGTATTCCTGTATCTCCGCCTGTCTTTCCAGCGCGGGCCGGCGGGCGTCGAGCAGCGCCCGTTCCTGCGCCTCCGGCGTCAGGGCCGCCCATATTTTCGGGTTAAAGGAGCCCCGCTCCTGGAAATATTTGAATTCAGCCGCGTATTCGCGGGCGTTCCAGAACACGCTCTCCCGGGCGCAGGCGTAACTCCCGGCCAGGCCCGGCAAAAGGAAAAGCAGGAGAAGGCGCAGGTATTGCATAAAGATAACCGGATACGCACTTATAGTCTACATCATAATATCTCATTGTCAAGGGCTTTTTAGCCGGAAAATTTGATAATATTATATTTACGGCTATCAATAGGCACAGGAGAATATATGGAAGAAAAGGAAATAGGAAAGATAAGTCATTACTTCGGACACATCGGGGTCGGTATAATAGAGCTTACGGATGCGCTCAAAGTCGGAGACAGCGTGCGCATCAAGGGACACACGACGGACCTCAAGGAAACGGTGGAGTCAATGCAGCTTGATCACAACAGCGTCGGCGAGGCCGTCAAAGGGCAGGCTGTCGGGATAAAAGTCGCGGCCAAGGTCCATCCCAACGACAAGGTCTACAAGCTGATTCCGTAACGAATGAACCGCCGGGAAATTTTGGCCGCCATTTTCAAACGGGCCGGCATAAAGTTTGCTTTCCAGTCTTCATTACAATACTTGGTTATTCATTTATCTTCCGGGTTAAGCGTTTTAAATCTTTACGATCCTGTTCCCGGTCAGCATACTGTTTTAGAAGTATAAGGTCTTTGTGGGATATATAACGAATATTTACTTTCCTTAAACTGAATCATTATACCACTTTGTTGCGGAAGTTCTTGTCCGCGCGCACGCGCACCTGGTAGAGCTCGTCGGTATCCTTAAATTTGGTTATGTCCTCCTCGCCGCCCACCAGATAAAGTGGGAAACGGCAGTTGATAAGTTGACAAGCAAGAAAGTTGCGGCGCTTATCAACCAGTCAACTTATAAACTTATCAACTTTCCTAAAATTCGGCCTGGGTCTTAAGTCCTATTCCGGCATAGGTCCATTTTCCTTGCCCGTCTGGGTCTAAGGCCCCTGCCGCAGGCACGCCGTTATGAGATAAACTAATATAAGAGGTTGTCTCTTGTAATCCTTCGAAGAGGCGAAGGAGCATCCACCTCCGGACCGATGAATCCGGGGTCACCAGGGGAAACGGAATATTTGTATTATTTTCGTTTCCTCGTTTTATTTTCCGGATGGAAAACATGCAAATGTCAAAGTACGCGTTGTCGGCCTGTCTGATCTTTTTGGTTTCCGCGCCCGCTTTCTCCCAGGAAGACTATAACCCCCAGGAGGTCAACCCCTTTTTAGACCCGGCTTTGCAGGATTACGTTGAAACCGTTTACGGCTACAGGAACCCGGCCAATGCCCCGAAGTTCGCCTCTGATTTCCGCGACACGCTGACTTCCCTGTCCGTCGCCGCGCTTAAAAGCGCCCTGGCCGGCCGCCGTCCCGGCGGCTCCGCCTCCCAGCCGTCCATCCGCCCAGCCGCTCCCCTTCCTCAGCCCTCAGCCCTCAGCCCTCAGCCTTCATCCTTTCCCCAGGACCGCCTGCCGAACGTCTTGAACAGCATCGGCGAATCACATGGCTCCGGAGGCAGCCTGGCTGTGCCCGGCCAATACTACAAAGTCACGTTCGCCAATGAAAACGGCCCTTTGTCCGCTTTCGTCGCCCCGCTGGCCCCCGACGCTTTATCCGGCTTTAAGGCCGGAGAATATGTTTTTATAAGTATACTGCCCGCGACCGCTGATCACGCCCGGTTAATAGACGCCTTGTCCAAAACCGGCTTCAAATTCTCCGGCGAGAAGACTTATTTCACCGATTCGGGAAAAAAGACCTTTCTGCTGGGCTGGGCGCCCTACGCTAATCTCCCCGCTATCTGCGGGCAGCAGGGGGTGCGCAAGGTGGCCGTGGAAAAAAAGACTTCGGGCGTGCCGCTCAAGACCAGGATACGGTTCACGCTGAGAGCGCCCTCCGGAGAGCGCTCAGACGCTTTTGTCTCCGATTTCCTTAAAAACCTCAATACCCGCACCGGGTTCGCTTCCGAAAACGTGCTGCGCCTGCCCCAGAATTCCGCGCATGCCAAGTTCACGGCTTTTGACGTAACCGGCAGCCTGCCGGTTGACATGATAGGCGAATTATCCCAATCCCCCTTCGTAGCCGCCATAGAATTCAAAGACAACGCGCTGTAAATAATCCGCGCAACAAAAAATTTGACAGGCCGCCCTTGAGTTCACAAAGACCGCTCTTTTGCCGCAAAAAGCCGAAGCGGCTTCAAATCCGGCGGGTTTCATATGCTCCACCGTGTCAATTAGGTGCGCTGACTTAAACCTATTAGAGACTATCACTATCCCAAGGGCCGAGGAGGCGCTGGCAAAGGCAAAAGAGGCCTTGATTATAGCTGAAGAAGCGTGTGATCGGGATCCGAATTATTGCGTCTTTGTACCCACGTATAAACAAAATGTTGCAAATGCAAGAGAGGTCTTGCAGTGCGCCCAGGCCCAGAGAACCGCGGCTAAAGAAAAATGCGGTTCCAGTTCGTGGTACACCGGCTCCTGGTTTGAAAAACAGAAAGATAAATGGTCCTGTGGATGTTATCGAGGCTGTATGTGGCCTTGGGTTGCTGGTAGCGGTCTAGCTGCAATACCAATATGCTCAGTATGTTCGTTTGTTCCACCACCATTCGGACCCATACCTTGTGCTGTTGCCTGTGTTGTAGTGGTAACAGGTACTGGTGCGGTCATGGGCGATGGTTCATGTACAATCAAATGCGAAGAAGCATGTAATTAAGAGACAAAACCAGAACAAATTCTGGTGCCATTTTTTTACTGTGTAAAGGAGGGAATGTATGAAACCTAGAGGTTTCTGGTATATATTCTCCGTGATAACTCTGATTACAGCTTCATTTGCTTTGCTGTATTCGTTGGGATTCTCTTTGATTATGGGTGTGGGATTTGGTCAAAGTCTTCATAATGTCATCATTAGCATGTGCTTTGGTCTTGTTTTTGTGTTATCAATTGGTGTTGGAATGGCTTTTACGATGAAAGCGATTACAGTCCCCGTAACTTTCCAGGATAGGAAAGCTTTTCTTTCAAGGCTTAACGTCGTGTTAGCCGAGATAGACTACCATCCAGTTTCTCAAATCGGGAGTTTCCTGACTTACAAGCCATCATTCCAGGCCGGACTTCTTGCAGGGAATATATCCGTCCAGATAGACGATAATTCTGCTACAATGGTCGGGCCTAGTTGTTATATCAAGAAGCTGCAAAAATGGTTACAGCAGCCCGAAAAACCTGGCTGAAAACTGAGAACAGGCTGCTGATAAAAAAGGGGACAGGCTACTTTTTTTCTTCCAGGAGGGTTATGCGAGTTTCGTGGCCGGCGAGCTGCTTCTCGCGGCGCATCACGGCCTCGCCGCGGAGCGCGTCTTTTCTTTGGCAGCTTTTGATATCGCCGGCAATGGCGTCAAGCAGATTGAAAACCCTGTTGATGTCGCCTTTTGTCGCGAATTCCGTGTTCAGGCGGTCTGTTAGGCGGTCTATTTTAAAACTGTTTTTTAAAATTTCGCCGGAGAGGCCTTTAACCCTGTCATCCAGACCTTTGACCCTGTCATCCAGACCTTTGACCCTGTCATCCAGCCGGTTGATGTCGGCTTTAAGTTCGGATTTGACGCCCTGCATTTCCGAGCGCAGTTTGGATTCAAAAGAATTCAAATCCGCTTTTGTGGCAGGTTGATTGGCGTTTGCTTTACCCATGAAATTATTATACGACATTTCAAAATAAAGCGACAGGGCCTTTAGGGCGGGGAAACCTTAGGGCAAGAGGGAGTTTGGCCGCTTGATGAGCATAGCTCTTGATGCGGCACTGGCATAGCCTTGAGGGAGAAAGAAATTTCTCCCTCATCCTGTTGGATACAGTTGAATTGTGTCGCTTCGCTCCACCTTTGCGCTGGTTTTTCTGCCTGCGTTTTTTGCGGGGACGGGGTTTGCAGCGGGTTATCAGATAAACCGGCGGACCATGGACCTGGGCGGCGGGATCCGCTCTTCTGCTTCCGATACTTGCGCAGGCGCCGTATCAGCCTATGGCCGGCAGACGGCCAATAGGAATCCGGGTTATTTTAGCCCGCCCGGCCTTTAAAAAATATATAATCTTTCAGGTGCCGGGGCGCGGCGGGTGAATTGCCCGGCGCCGGCGACTGTAATCGCGACTATGGAAAATACGCAATACCGCGGCGAAGACCGCACAACCGACAGGAAAGGCTACCGCGTAGTCTTTCTTATCGTGTTCGCCGGCGCCCTGATGGCCGAGGCGCTTCTCTTTATGCGCGCCCAGGTGCGCGAGATAGCCCTGATCCTGAAAGAGGATTTCAGGATAGTCATAGTCAAAAGCGAAAAGGGGAAACCGGCGCCGGCCGCGATGGAGGAAGCTCTCAGAGCCCTGGCCGGCACAAAAGACGTCGTTTTTATAAGCAAGGCCGATCGCCTGAAAAAGCTTAAGGAGGAAGACCCCGAACTTGTGGGGACCGTGATGAGCCTGGGCGTCAACCCGATGCCGGACACGTTCGAGGCCGAGCTTGAGGAGGACGCGCTTGGCAACCTGAACGCCTGGGTGGGGCCGGCCTGGAAGGTTCCCGGCGTGGCCGACATAAAATACAAGCCGCTTGAGGCCTACGCCATACTTCACGCGCTTTTCTACGGCCACTATATATCCGTCGCGCTGGCGCTGGCGTTTTTCAGCCTGGCGCTGATGGCCCTGATGACGCTGGTTTACAGGAACTCGCCGGCGAATTTCATGGAAAGCGTGAAAAAGGACAGGAACTGGTTCTTCACCGGCCTGGGCGCCGGCGCCATAGCCGTGGCGCTTTCCTACGCGCTCGTCTACCCGGTCAAAGACCTGAGCCCGCTCTGGCTCTGGCCGGATCCGAGTACCCAGGCCGCGATCATCGCCGCGGGCGGCTTCTCCGCCTGGGTGATCTTTCAATGGAAAAACACGCACAACTGATCTTCCTTCTTATTTTTATGTTCATGGCCGTTCCCGGCGCCGCCGGCGCCGAGGATCGGATTTCCGTTAAAAAAAGAAACCTTGAAGAGATAAAACGGCAATTGGACGAAAAAAAGAAGAAACTGGAAAAATACAAAGAAGAAGAAGACCGCATTAACGAAGAGATAACCGGCCTCAAAAAACAGGATAAGCTTAATGTGGCGCGACAGAAGGAACTGGAGGGCCGGCTTGCCCGCTCAAAAGCCAGAAGCGCGGAATCCAGGCAGAAATCCGATTCGCTTTCCAGGGCCTATAAAGACGTCCAGGGCGAGATCTATGGCGAGATCGCCGTGTATTCCCTGGCCAAAGGTTTCTATTATCCCTACTACGGCCGGAAGGATCTCTCGGGCGGCCTGCTCCTCAAGTCGGCCATTTTTGAGAAGCGCAGCCTGATAAACAGGATAAAGGGCGAAACCGCCAGGATAAAAGGCGATATCCAGGTCTTAACCAGGAAGAACGTGGAGCTTACTGCCAAAAAGAAGCTGCTGGACACCCAGCGCTCCGCCCACAGGAAAGCGGTCAAAAGCAAGATGACGGAGCTGGAAAAGACAAAAGAAAAACAAGCCCGGCTTTCAAGCGAGGTTGAGAATCTCCAGAACGCCGCGCAGGGCCTGACCAAACTTGTTGAAAAACTTAAAAAACAGGCTCCGTACAAACCGGGGACAGCCAGGTCAAAAGACCTGCCGATCGGCCGGCATTCCCTGCCCTGGCCGGCGCAGGGCAAGCTCATCAGCCGGTATGGCCGCGAGGAAGTGCCTCTTTTAAAAACCTGGATAGTCCGGGAGGGAATAAGGATCCGGACCGAAGGCCCGTCGCCGGTCTCCCCGGTTCTGGGCGGCAAGGTCATCTATGCCGGGCCTTTCAGAACTTACGGCAATGTGGTGATAGTGGACCATGAGCAGGGTTTTTTTACCATTTACGGGCTTTTAAGCGAGATCTCGGTGGCAAAGAACGATCCGGTCACCACCGCTTCAACGCTGGGCCGGGCGGGGAGCGATACCCAGGCTGTATCGGGAGCCAGGACCGCGGATTACAGCGCGGTTTATTTTGAGATCAGGCTGGGGGCTGAAACGGTGGACCCGCTGATCTGGCTGACGAATTAGCCCGAAAATTGCAATTGACATCAATTTGTATTGACCTGCCTGCCGGCAGGCAGGCAACTTGATGAATAAAAATATCCATGCAATTTTCGGGTGTCCGTTCGCCTTTTGAACACGTCCGGCCGGTCGGTTTACCAATGAGCGCCGATGTATTTTCGGTTCGCCGGTCAGGGCAGAAACCGAAAAAATTCAGCTTGAACTGAAACTTTCAGGTTAGTAAGAGAGCAAGACAGCCGGAGAGTGCGGCAGTTTAAAATAAGCCGTTTTTTTCGACTGCCTTGCTGTCACGCTTTCCTGCTGTCTTACTGCCACGCTAATTTAAGGCTTAGGAATTTCAAAGTTTGCTGTAGCGGTCGCATTCATGCGACGAATTTGTGCGATAAATCGCACCGCTACAAAAGTTGCCCCCGAAGGGGGCCTAATTTGAGGTATAATCTCTATAACAGAGGTGGAACAAATGAAAAACATCAGAAAGATCGCGGTCATAGCGGTTATTTCGGCGGTTATCGGAATCTCTTTTCCGTATATCAATTTTGCCGTAGATCAGACTTATCAGCAGCTCAAAGTCATAGTGGACGTTATGGAGCTGATACGGGAGAACTACGTGGACGAGATAGACGCGCAGAAGCTTGTTTACGGGGCTGCCGCGGGCATGGTCCGCGAACTTGACGATTTTTCGCAATTCATGGAGCCGGATCTCTATAACAGGGTTAAAAGCGACACCGAAGGCGAATTCGGCGGCATAGGCATAAGGGTGGACATGCGCGACGGCTGGCTCACCGTCGTGACGCCGCTGCCCGACACCCCCGCTTACCGCGCCCAGATGTATCCCGGGGACCGGATCATAAAAATAGAAGGCGACAGCACCAGGGACCTGATAATAGACGAGGCCATAAAGAAATTGCGCGGCGTTCCCGGCACGCAGGTCAGGATTACCACCGCCCGGGAGGCGGAAGACAAGAACGCGGACTGGGCGACAAAAGACCTGACCCTCACCAGGGAGCTTATTAAGACCGAAAACGTAAGATCAACGATGCTGGACAATAAGATCGGCTATATAAAGATAGTGGAGTTCACAGGCCATGTGGTGGAGAATTTCACCAAGGCGCTTGATGGCCTGAAAACGCAGGGCGTAGACGGCCTTATTATTGACCTCAGATACGACCCCGGCGGCCTCCTGTCAGCTTCGGTGGATATCTCAAAGCTTTTCATAGATTCCAATAAGATGATAGTTTACACTAAAGGCAGGAAGCCGGAAAACTATCAGGAATTCAGGGCCAACGCCCAGGCCCCTTACCCGGAGCTGCCGGTTATTCTGCTGGTAAACAGGTTTTCGGCCTCGGCCAGCGAGATCGTTTCGGGCGCCATGCAGGATAATAAAAGGGCCGTCGTTATCGGGGAACGTACTTTCGGCAAGGCAAGCGTGCAGTCCATGATACCCCTTTCCGACAGATCGGCTTTAAGGCTTACCATAGCCAGGTATTATACACCCGGCGGCCGCTCCATACACCGCGACGAGAAAAAAGACACGGGCGGCATAACGCCCGACATAGAGGTCAAGATCCCGGCCGAGACGGAGAAAAAACTTATCCAGCAGGCGGAGGAGCTTTTTTATCCCGGCAAGGAGAAAGACGCCAAGAAGAAAGAGAACCCTGTGAAAGACGAGGTTCTGGGCAGGGCCGTTGAACTGTTGAAAGCCAGAGAGGTGCTGGGCAATCTCAGGGCGGCGAAATAAAGCAGGGTAGAGGGGATAGGGTAGAGGGTAGAGTAATAAGGAAGTTTCTTAACTTCCGCGCTCTAACCCTCCCCTCCTCTACCCTCTACCCTCTACCCTTTTTTATGCGGATACTCGCTTTTGAAACGACCTGCGATGAGACTTCCGTCTCCGTGCTTTGCGGCCGGAGGCTTCTTTCAAACATTGTTTTTTCACAGATAAAACTTCACCGAAAATACAACGGGGTCGTGCCTGAACTGGCCAGCCGGGCGCATCTTGAAAAGATCCCGCATGTGCTGGGCCGGGCGCTTGGGCAGGCCGGCTACCGCAGGCCCTTTTTTAAGAACGGGCGCCTGAACGGGCCCGAAATAGACGCTGTGGTTTTTTCCCGCGGCCCGGGGCTTCCCGGCGCGTTGCTGGTTTCAAGGATGGCGGGCGCCGCCGCGGCCAGGCTTTTGGGCGCGGGCTTTGCGGGGGTCAATCACCTTGAGGGGCATTTCCTGGCCTATGAATACGAGGGTAACGCCTTAACGAGAAAAATAAAATTTCCCTGCATAGGGCTTATAGCGTCCGGCGGGCATACCGAACTCTGGAAGGCGCACGATTACGGCCGTTACGCCGTCCTCGGCCGCACGCGCGACGACGCGGCCGGCGAGGCTTTTGACAAAGTGGCGAAACTTCTAGGGTTGGGGTATCCCGGCGGCCCGGTCGTGGAGAAGACGGCTTTGAAGGCCTCCACCCGGCGGCAGGGGGGGGCGGCCGATTTTCCCAGGCCTTACCTGGACGACAGCTTTGATTTTTCCTTCAGCGGGCTTAAGACCGCTGTCGCGTACCGCTTAAGGGAGCTGCTGGGCGCGGATTTCTATGAGAAGCGGAAAAAAGCGACGCCCGGCCTTGCCGCCGCCATCTGCCTGGCTTTTGAGGAGGCCGTCACCGATACTCTGGTTCATAAAACCGTAAAAGCCCTGAAAGCTTACGGCCTTAAAAGGGCGGTAGTCGGCGGCGGCGTGGCGGCCAACGCCAGGCTAAGGCGCAAATTTTATGAATCGGCGGCTAAAGACGGTTATGAGGTCGGTTTTGCAGAAAAGCGCTACTGCACCGATAATGCCGCCATGATAGCCCTTTGCGGCGCTAAAAGGCTTGAGCGCGGACGTCTCGGCGGGTCCGTGGATATAGCTCCCGATTTGGCCGAAGTGTCGTGGGTATAGGGTATAGGGTGTAGGGTGTAGGGTGTAGGGTATAGGGTGGATTTTTCGGGTTCGTGCAAAGAGCCCGCAATATTAATTCGACACTTTCCGGTCATAATTAGACAGGTGAAAAGGAGAAACGCGCAATAAAGGGAAAGGGTATAGGGTAAAGTGGTAAAGGAAATTCCTTGCTTCCGTACCCTAAACCCTCTACCCTACACCCTCTACCCTATACCCTCTACCCTATACCCTATTTTATGCTTATATGGCTGCTTAGCGATTGCGACACGGGTAAGTTCGCGGCGTTCAAGAATCTGCTGAATTCTTTTTCCGCGCAATATCCCGATATCAAAGTGGATTTTCGGGCGCTGACCCGCAGGTCCATGTGGCAGAACCTTTTCGCCCATCTGCGGGATTCCAAACACCGGGAGTCCGCCGACCTCCTGGAACTGCCGCATTCCTGGACCGCCGTCTTCGCCAGGCTCGGCCTTCTGGCCGAGGTGGGGGGGGTGCTTGAGAGTTTCACGCCGGCCAGGTACCCGGACTTCCTGAAAAAAGGCTGCGTGCCGGAAGAAAGCGATACCGTTTTTTCCGTACCCTGGTGGATGGAGGCGCCGGCCCTGTTTTACAGGCCGGAAGAGTTCAGCAAGCGCAGGCTTTGCCCCGAAGCCGACCTGCTTGACTGGGAACATTTCCTGGGGACTTGCGAACGGCTGGCGGCCGGAAACAAAAAGCGCGGTTTTTACCCGCTCCTGCAGGGCGACGGCGCCGGCCGGCTGAGCTCTTCCCACGCCCTGCCCTGCGTCTGGAACCGCGGCGGGGACGTGTTTTCCGAAGACCTGAACCGCTGTACGCTGGGCAAAGACGAGGCCGTGAAAGGCCTTCAGGATTACCTGGAGCCGGCGCTCAGAGGCTACCTGCCGCTTTTCAATGAGGCCGTGTTTGAAGGCGGGCCCTTTTACGAGGAGGTCTGCGCCATGGTGTTCGGCGCCAGGGCTCCCGCCTCCCCCGGCAGAAAGAGCGTTTTCAAGGCTGTCCGGCTGCCGGGCCCCAGAAAAAAGGAGCTGGTGTGCAGCTATAACCTGGCGGCCGCCGCCGGTTCGCCGAACCTTAAAGAGGCGGGGTTGTTCCTCAAATGGGCGTCCGCCGCCGACAACAGCAGTTCTTTCGCCGCGGCTTTCGGAGTTTTCCCCTGTCTCAAAGCAGGGTTTGAAGAGGCGCTTGAAGACGCGCGCGAGGGCCAAGCCTGGCGGGAGATCTTCTCCGCGCCGGCCATGACGCCCAACATTACCATTTATCCCACGGCCCAGTTGCTGCTTGACAGGGCGCTCTGGCACGCGTCCCTGCGCATCGCCAGGCAGACCTACGCGCGCGAAGATTTTTTAAAGGAACTGATAATCGCCCAGGGCGAGATAGATTATCTGCTGTCGCTGTACTAGGGAGCCTGTCCGACATAAGGCTTTCATGGCGAAATTGACGATTTTGAAGCCGAGCCGAAGCGACGCGAAACGAGCGCCCTCGACGGAGGTTGTGAATTGAGCGGCGCAAAGGCGCAGGCAAAAAGCGGCAATTGCAGCCGAAATTGCTTATGTCGGACAGTCTCCTAGCAGCGCGAGAGCAAGAGAGTAGCAGTTTAAAACAAAAAAAGCGCCTTTTTGACTGTCGCGCTGTCGCGCTTTCTATTATGAAAAAGTCAAAGCAACTCCTGAACGGTCTTGACTCGGCCGGGGAACCCCCCGTGTTTTTTGAGAGCCGGGAAGCTTTCCTCAAAGGGCTGCTGGAAACCGCTTCAAAGCTTGTCGCGGCCGAGCGGGTGTCTTTTTACTATTACGACGAGAAAAACGCGCTCCTGCGCCTGATGATGCGCCGCTCGGGCGGCGCGTCCTTCGAGGCCGAGGAAAACGTGCGCCAGGGGCGGAATTCGCCGGCGGCCTCGGCGCTCGCCGCGCTTAAGCCGCTGGTTTTCAGGAACAGGGCCGGCCATTTCCTGCTGACGCCTTTCCGCATAGAAATATATTCCGCGTCCGCCAACCGCGAAGCTCCCATCCAGGGCCTGATCAAGCTGGAGCGCTCCCTGAAGAAGCGGCGCTTCTCGCCGGCCGAGGCTGCCCTGGCCCAGGAACGCCTCGGCGGCTTCATGCGCAGCTATTACAAGGCCGAGTTTGTGGCCTTGAACAGAAAATACGCCAAGAACCTGGCCGCCATCACGGAGCTTACCGAGATCTTCGCCAATTCGCTCCGGGTGCGGGAAAGCTTCAAACATATTCTGACGGGCATCCAGACCTATTTCGGCTTTGACCGGGTGCGTCTCTATCTGATAGATGAAAAAGCCCGGAAACTGAAAGGGGAGTTCAGCTCCGACATCAGGGGCCAGATCAAAAGCATAGCTTACGAGGAGATCCCGCTGGAAAGCGGCGCGCACCGGTTCGCCGATATCGTGCTGGGCAAAAATTCAAACACCTTCATGGAGCGCTACAAAGACTGCGTCCTCTATCTGCCGCTGATAGTGCAGGGCGTGACCATAGGCCTTCTGATCGTGGACAATCTTTTGAGCCAGCAGAAAATAGCGCCCGGGGAACTGGCCATGCTGAAATCTTTCGCGGGCCAGATAGGCCTTGCGCTGGACAATGTCCGGCTTTTTGACAAGGTGGAAGAACTCTCGCTGTACGACGAACTGACCAAACTGCCTTTGAGAAGATATTTCAACCAGCGTTTCCAGGAAGAGTTCTACCGCGCGGAACGTTTCGCCACCCCGCTGGCCGTTATCTGGGCGGACATAGACTATTTCAAGGAAGTGAACGATACCTACGGGCACCAGATAGGCGACAAGGTGCTGAAAGAGATCGGCCGGGTCATACTTTCAAACCTGCGCAAGATAGATTTCCCCTGCCGTTACGGCGGCGACGAAATAATAATACTGCTGCCGCAGGCCAGCGGCGAAGAAGCCCGCAAGCTCTCCCGGCGCCTGGCCGAGGAAATAGCCGAGATAAAAATCCCGGTGCCTTTTTCAAAGGCCCGGGAACTGGCCGTCTCGCTCAGCGTCGGCATTTCCACTTTCCCCGCCGACGCGGCCTCCATGGAAAGCCTTCTTGAAAAAGCCGACGACGCCTTATACTGGGTCAAATCCCAGGGCCGCGGGCGCATAGCGCTCGCGAGCGAAGTGAAGGCCGAGAAAAGCAGGGTAGAGGGTAGAGGGGATAGGGTAGAGGGTAGAGGGGATAGGGTAGAGGGTGAAGAAAAAGTATAGGGTCGACGATTTAGGGTTTGGGATTAAGGAGTTCCTTAATAACTATACCCTGAACCCTCTACCCTTCGGAGAGGGTAAACTTTATGAAGAAGATGAAAAACTTTAAAAAAGGATTTTTAGGACTGTTTTTTTTGGCCTCTACCCTCTACCCTCTACCCTCTACCCTTCTGTACGCGGCGTTTGAGGACATAGGCCTGGGCGCTGGGTCAAGGGGCCTCGCCGATTCGGTCACGGCGTTGGGCGACATAAACGGAGTCCTCCTGAACCCGGCCGTGACCGGCGGGGCCAGAAAATTTGAGACCGGGGTGCATTTTGAGGCCGGTTCCAGGACGAGCCTCGGGCCCGCGGATTTCAACAGCTACGCGTTCAACATGGCCTTGCCGCGCATGACCTACGGAAAACTGGGCACGCTTTCGCTGCTGGGCAGATACAATTCGCAGGAGGAGCTTTCCCAAAAGACCCTCGGCATCGGTTACGGCACCTGGCAGGCCCTGAAGACCGCTCTGGGCGTGGTGGATTTCGGCGCCGGTCTCAAGGTGCTGCAGGCCGCCGCGGTCAAAAGCGGAGACTCCGGCATGGGGTTTGGCTTAGACCTGGGCGCGCTTTGGCGCGCGGACTCGCGCCATAACCTGGGCCTTTCGTTTTTAAACGTCAATTCGCCCTCTTTTAAAATAGACGCGGCAGATGACAGGGCCCCGTTCACGGTCAGGTTCGGCGCCGCCGAGACGACCGAAGATTACACCCTGACGATGGACGTCGCCAGGAGAGCGGCGGCCGGCGGCTACCCGGCGAATTTCAGCCTTAATTCCGGTTTTGAATATGTCTGGCGCACCTACAGATACGGCCTTTTTTGTTCGCGCACGGGGCTTTCCCTCGCCGGGCGGGCCTCTTTTTTAAGCCTCGGCATTGCCTATAAGCATCTGGCTTCCGAGCTGGCCTACTCTTTGATGGCGCCTTTGACCGGCGCAATACTTCCGGGTCACGCTTTAAGCCTTACCGTCAGGTTCGGCGACAGGGATATAGAATCCGAATATGAGCGGCTGATAAAGCAGGAAATAAAATACCGGAAGGACCTGATAGGGGCCCTGGACGAATCCTTAAAGCGCGAGACCCTGCTGAAAGACGAGCTGAACAGCCTTAAAGTGGAAATAGACGCTCTGAACGACAAACTTAACGCCGCCCGGGAGCAGAAAGCCGCGGTTGTCGAGGCCAGGGAAAAGCTGGAAGTCATAGTGGAACGCCAGCGCAGGGCCGAGGCCGAACTTAAGGTTCTGGAAGAAAAAAGGCGGCGGGACAAGCTGAACCAGGTCCAGTTTGATTTCAGCCGCGACTGGCAGGCTTATCTGAAGCTCAAAAGCGGCGGCGCTCCGAAAGACGTTTTAAAAGGCTCCCTCCAGCGGCTGATAAGCCAGTACCAGAGTACGGGCATAGACATCAGCCAGGCGACCATAGAGCTTCAGCAGCTAGTGCAGTAAAAAATCAGCCTGATCGGCGAAGCAAAAATTCATAGGCGTTCATTGGTAGAATCATCCAGCCTAAAATCGGCAGACAGGCAAACGAGGAATCGAAAATTGCCCGCTTCAAGCGGGCAATTTTCGATGTAACCTTTTCTTAACATTTATTTCACTTCGCGGCAATACCCGCCTGATAAACTAAATTAGCTATGGAACCCAAAGAAATAGACAGGAAAATGGACGAACTCTGGAAAAGAGCGGCCGGCTCCGATTATGCGCCGGAAAACTCCTCCGCGCCTGCGCCCTGGACCGAGTCGGGCATTGAAACCATACAATTCTTGAAAAATAATTTTTCAAAAGCCGAAAACGACTGGAACCGCCTGCTTCAGACCAAAGACTCCACCATCCGCGAACTTTCCGCGCAGGTTGACGAAGTCCGGGCCCATTTAAGCGAGTTGAAACAGCATTACCAGGAGGCCCGGGAGCGGCTGATAAACGAGGAGCTGAGCGTCGCGCTGAACCTGGAAGATTCGCGCCGGCTCCTGGATACGCAGAAAAAAAACCACGCGCGGGAGATAACCCTTTTAAAAGATGTCCTGGAACGGACCAGACTGGAACTCGGAAACCTGGCCGCTCAGTCCGAGGCTTTAAGGGCGGAGCGCGACTCGTGGCAGCGCAAGTTCGGCGAAGCGGCCGTCACGGAGGGGGACGCCAAAGACTCTTCCGCGCGGTTTGAGGCGCAGCTTGCCGACGCCAAAGAAGCGGTGGAAAAAACGCTTTCCGAACTGCTGGTCGAGAGAAAGAACCGCCGGGACGCCGAAAGCGGGCTGCAGGAATCCGGGAAAGAAAATTCAGAACTCCAGGCCCGGCTCGCAGACATGAAGGCCAACTGGGACGCGGAGCGCAGCCAATGGCGCGAGCTCTGGGACCGGGAACGCTCGGTCTGGGAAACCCATCGCCAGGAATTCGCGGTCTGGGAAGAGCGTTTGCGCTCGGAGCGCCAGGCCTGGACGGCCAAGCTCAAAGAAGAGGAGTCAAAAGGCATGGAGTACGCTTCCGGGCTTGCCAACGTGCTGAAGGAGTCCTCGCAGTGGTCGGAGAAAGTGACGCAGATACTGAAGCTCTACGCTTTGAAAGGGGTCCAGCTGCCGGCCGTATTTGTTTCGCCGCAAGCGGGCGTCATAAAGACCAGGCGGACGGTTTCCAGAATGGCCGCCCTGGCCCTGGCGGGCCTTGCGGTCCTGGGAGGCTTTGCCTGGTGGCTTTACGATTTCAGGAGCAAGGCGCATTTTAACCTGCTCAGCCAGCACAGCCTTGAAACCCCCAATGCCGCCGGGCTGGCCGTCTCAAAGGACGGCTTGTGGCTTGCGGACTGGGATACGGGGCTTGTTTTGAAGGACGCCGGGAACCTTTCAAACCTGAGGGTCCTGAACGGCTCGGGCGCGGAACCTTTCAGGCCGGCCGCCGTAAGCGCGTATGACGGCGGGGCGTGGGTGCTGGATATGGCCCAGTTGCGGTTCCTGAAAAAAGATCTCAAAACCGGCAGTGTGCTTGAAACTGTGAAAACCCCCGGCCCGGCGCCGCAGGGAGTGGCCTGGGACGGCTATAACCTGTGGTCTTTTGACGCGGCCACGGGAATGCTGTATAAATACGGCCTGGACCCCAAAACGGGCGTAACGGCTAGTTTTGAGCTGCCGCTCGCCAAGAGCCTCGTCTCCATGCAGTGGTTTAAAAACGAACTCTGGATCCTTGACGCGAAAAATGTTTTAAGGCGCTATGCTTTAAAGAACGGGCTGTTTGCGGTCGTCTCCTCGCAGGCTTTTAAAAGCCCGGCCCTGGCGTTCTGGGCCGAAGACGGCCGGTTCTGGACCCTTGAAACGAATAGGAATAAGAACGGTCTTGAGATTAAAAAATACGCGGTAAAGACATATTGATTTTATTATTTGAAAATGCCAGAATTAACGTAAGCATTCAGTGAGGCTATATGTCATTCCCGCAGTTCGTAAGCAGGAATGATAATCACGAATGACGGGTTTACCGAACATTTACGAACTAAAACGAGGATTTATGAACAGAAAGATATCCGTCATTCCTTCATCCCTCTTTCCGGCGTTGCTGCTTGCGGGGGGGCTGCTGGTCCAGCGCTTAAACGCCCAGCAGGTTTTTGTTTCCGCTCTGGATGTGAAGTATATCGCCGGCGCCACCGACAGATTCTGCAACTATATGCACACGTACGACCTCGGGAACACCGCGAGCGTGGCCTGGGACACGACTGACGATAATGTGTGGAAAAAATCCTCCCGGATAGAGTTTGAAAGGCCCCAGACCACCTATCCCGGCGGCTGTCTGGCTTTGTGCACGCAGCTGGTCTGCGTCAGCACGACCGCCCCTTTCGGCATAAACGAACTGACCTTTGAGATCTTCAAATTCACTCCCGGGGCCAATCCGCTGGACGCGGCCAGCACCCCGCCGCTTAAAAGCGTTTCAATGTACGACGTTGGCAAATGCAACAGCGCGGGCGCCTCCAAGTATTATGTCAACCCGACGGATGTCAGCAACGCGGATTATCGCTATTGCACCGCCTGGGACGGCTCCTACAACCTCAACGGCATCTTCGGCAAGACCAACGGCCAGTACGGTTTCAGGGTAAAGGCCCACACCAACGAGGTCAGCCTTATAGCCGGCAATATCTCAATAGACGCGCAGGCGGCTTTCCCCGGCCAGAACCAGATCCCCATACAGGTGGACGTGACCAATATCCACGCGGTTAAATCAAGCCCCACCGTGGTCGGCAAGAAAACCGGCGTAGGCGCCCAGCCTTATAATATCCTCTACCGCCTGAGCAAAGACGCCACCACCACCATAAGAATCTTTCCGACCAACTTGCCCGACGATACCCCGGGCCCTTCCGCCAGGGTTATTGTGAACGGCAAGCCCCGGGTCGGGGAAGGCACGCCCGACGGCGCGCTTACCAACGGCGATTTCTGGGACGGCCGCAACGAGGCCGGCTCTTTGATGCCCGCCGGCGTGTACCTGGTCCAGATAGACGCGTATACGAACGATCTGTGGACGCCCACGGACAACGCCTTCACCTACACGTTCCAACTGGGGCTTGACCCCCTTCAGATAACCGATGTGGGGACAAAAGCTCTGGGCGCCGCTTCCACGGATGTCGCCGTCATCTCCTATATGCTGACGGAAGCCGCCAACGTCTACGTGGACATCTATCCGCCGGGCACCGCTTTCAGCAACGTCAATGAGTCTCCTCCGCTTATCGGCGGCGTCAACCGCTGCGACGGCGAGGCGGATGATCTTTGCTTAAAACACATAGTTGAACAGCAGGAAAGCAGGAAAGTCGCGTCCACTTTCTGGGACGGCCGGGATACCTCCGGCAGCGCCGTATGCGACAGCGATTATATTTACGCGCTGTACGCCGAAGCGACTTCGGCGGCGGGGCCGGGAGGGTACGTAAGGACATCAAAGACCATGGTGGGCACCATTCCCGTCGCGCGCGGGCTCATCCTGACTTTTATTTCGCCCTCTTCCACCGTCATGGGTTCCTCTCCTTCGGTGGCCGGGCTTGATCCCTTTTATTTCAGGTATACGCCGAGCCGCGACGCTTACGTCACCTTTAACATAATACCGTCTACAAGCACGACCGTCATCAGGCATCTGGTTGACGGCGAGGTCAGATTCGCCAATTTCTCCAACCGGGAAATCTGGGACGGCAAAGACGACAACGGCAATTATGTCTCAACCGGCACCTATATGGCGGAGCTGATCGCCAGGGACCCATACCAGTGCGCGGCTTACATGAATACCCGCGCGACGGTGCTGTTCCCCGTGAACATGTTCAGGATAGTGGACATAAACTCCACGCCGCTGCTGGGCGGCGCTTCCGATATGGCCACTATAAGCTATAAACTGACCCAGACCATGTTCGCGGAACTAAAAGTTTATCCCCCGCATGTGAGGGTGGACCCCTCAAACTGGCCGAACGTGATCCCCGCCGATCCGCCCGTCTACGCCGTGTCGGGTCTGAGGCCCGGGCGGTTCACAATAACCGAGCCCTGGGACGGCCGGGATGAAGACGGCCTGCTGGTCAGCGACGGCAGGTATCCTTTCACGCTGGTGGCGCATACCACCGACACGGCGCAGGCCATGTACGCGACCGACAAAGCCTACGGCTTTGTGGACGTCTCCAGGGGAAAGATAATATTTATGTCGTTTGACGTGATACCGACCATCGCCCAAATGTTCAATTCCTCCGACACCATCAAGCTGCCGCCTTACGAAATAGATTACTCCGTCACCCGCCAGTCTTCGGTCAGCGTCAGGATAATGGACCTGGGCATCCCGCCGAAAACGATGGCCAATATAGTCTCCGGCGGCATCCGGGACGGAGAGATGGTCTACAGCGATTTCTGGGACGGCAAGGACGACCGGGGAAATTTCGTCCCGGGCGGCGCCTACAACGTAAGGATAGTGGCGCAGGACATAGCTTCGCAGCTCAGCTCTTTTGCCACCGTCCAGCAGACCATAGACGTCTATCCTTTGAGGATCTTTGACGTGTCCATCACGCCGCTGACGCTTGAAAATCCCGCCGTCGTCTCCTACCAGCTCTCGGAGCCGATGAGAGTGGTGACGCAGATCTTCAAGCCCGGCACCTCGTTCGACGCCGACGGCATGCCCTACCCGCCGGCGTTCGTCTCGCTGGTCAAGCGCATCATAGGGATCAGGCCCTCGCGCACCTCGATCTCGGAATACTGGGACGGCACCGACCTGACCCTTTCAAAAGTGCCGGACGGCAATTATGTTTTCAAGGTCTACGGCTCCACCGTCTCGGAAGCCATAAGCGCCGTGGACGGCGCCATCAGTCCCACGATCTGTCCCGCCAACTCGTGCCTGGCCGACGATATCATCACGGCCAATCTCCCGGTCACCAAGAGCGGGATATGGGACCTGTGCGGCGATTTCAGCCACGACACGTTTTTCGCCCCCAACCCGTATACGGGCGCCAGCGGCTACTTCAGGCTCCCGGTGCTGCTGAACGGCACTCTCGGTCTTAAACTTTACAATCTGGCCGGGGACCTGGTTTATAAATACGATTTCGGCGCCAGGGGCGCCGGGGAAGATATCACGCATTCCTGGCCCAGGGTCAACAGCTCCGGGCGCACGGTGGCGAGCGGCGTGTATCTGGCCGTCATCAGGTTTGCGGCCACGGACGGCTCCATGGAGATCTGCCAGATAGTGAAGAAGATACTGATACCGTAAAGGGGAAAGGATAAAGGCTAAAGGCTGAAGGCTAAAGGCTGAAGGCTAAAGGCTGAAGGCTAAAGGCTGAAGGCTAAAGGCTGAAGGCTAAAGGCTGAAGGCTAAAGGCTGAAGGCTAAAGGCTGAAGGCTAAAGGCGCTGAAGGCTAAAGGCTGAAGGCTAAAGGCTAAAGGCTAAAGGCTAAAGGCTAAAGGCTAAAGGCTAAAGGCTAAAGGCTAAAGGCTAAAGGCTAAAGGCTAAAGGCTAAAGGCTGAAGGCTGAAGGCAGAGAGAAAGAGGGGACTAGGAGGGCTTATGAGTTTTTGGGAAACTAAAAAGAAAGGAGACATAACATGCAAGTCATGTTTGCGGCGTTTTCCCTTTTTCTCCTTGTCTTCCTTTATCCTTCATCCTTTATCCTTTAGCCTTTTCTTGCTTTTATCCTTCATCCTTCCGCCCGCCCTGCGGGCGGTTGACGCCGGCGTCGGCACGGCCGGCGCTGCGTTCATGAAAATCCCGGCAGGCAGCCCCAGGGCGCAGGCGCTGGGCAACTGCGGCGTGTCCGTGGTGGAAGGCTCGGAAGCCATGACCATCAATCCGGCCGGTATCGCGTCGTCCCAGATGCGCGAGGCAGGCTACTCCTACCTGAACTGGTTCGCGGATTATTCCGGCCAGTATGCGGCCTATATCCATCCGGTCGGCCAGTCCGTCATAGGCCTTAACATGGCTTATTACGGCCTGGAAAACTTTGACGTCAGGGACGGAAACGGCATACCCCAGTACGCCATGGACGTGAAAGTAAGGCACGCTTATACCGCGCTTACGCTCGCCAAGAGCTTTTTTCTTGAGCGGCTGCTGGCGGGCGTAAGCTTCAAGGGAGTGCTGGAGGATAATTACACCGCGGAGTATAAGAATTTCGTCTTTGACGCCGGGCTCATAATGAAGCTGGGCCGCAAGCTCTCCCTGGGCTGGGCCGGGCAGAATTTTTCCGGCAAAAAAAACCAGGTGGTCAAGATCCAGCGTCTGGGCCTCGGTTATGCTTTTAATCCGTTCCTGACGCTGATCGGGGAGCAGAAGACTTATTCAGACCGCAGGGCCAAGCTGGGCGGCGGCTTTGAATTCAGCCTGCCGGAAGAAGTGCTGCAGGTCGGGCGCGTGACGTTCAGGGCGGGCTACACCGGGGCGGACGGTTACGGGAAGAATTACGGCGACAAAACTCTTGACTCCCTGGGGCTTTCCAACGTAAGCGGCTGGGCGTTCGGCATAGGCATCTATAGCGCGCAGGCCATGGGTTTCGGCATGGCGCTGGATTATGCCATGGTCCCTTACGGCGCTCTGGGCAAGTCAAGTCAGCTGATGCTGAAGTTCCAGTTTTAAGAAAGGATAAAGGCTTAAGGCTAAAGGATAAAGGTGGAAGAGAAAAGAATCATATGGGCAGCAAAGGAACAAAAAACAAAGAAGTGACAGGGGAAGTTTTGTCTTCCTCTTCTCCGTCCTTTAGCCCTCATCCTTTAGCCTTTAGCCTTTTCCGGCTGCGCCGGAAAGCCCAGACGACCGTGGAGTATATCCTGGTGACCGCCGCGCTTACGGTCGCGTTTTTTGCGGTATACCGCATACTGCAGTATTTCCTTTCCCGCCAGTTCAGGGCGAGCGGGATCATCATTCTCAGAATGTATATGCAAGACTGGTGACTTGTAAACGGAGGAGAGCAAAATGAACAGACTGTTGAATAAAGCGTTGAAACGCAGACCCGGCCAGAACACGGTGGAATATCTGCTGATGCTTGCCGTGGTCGTAGGCGTGGTGCTCATAGCCGGCATGGCGATCAAGCAATACATGCCGACCCTTTGGGGACAGATACAGGCCAAGATAGGCGGCGCGGCCGACTCTTTGACCGCCAGCGAAGGCGGCAAGTAACCCCGTCAGAGATAATATTTGGTTGGGGAGACGTTGTGAAAATTAAATCAGATTCCGGCTTACGGCCTGCGGCTTGCGGCTTAAGGCGTCGTTACGGTTTATGGCGTCAGGGCCGGCGCGGCCGAAAAGGGCAAACAACGGTAGAGCTTTTGCTGGTCCTGCCCATTTTTGTCCTGATGCTCTGTCTCTGCATGGAGCTGGGCAATATTGCGCACCAGGTCATAATGGTCCATCACTGCGCCTATGAACTCGCGCGGATAGGCTCGCTGGTGGCCGGCCCCAAGGGCGGCAGTCCCGACAACACAATGTCCGATGTCCCAAAAGCTCTGGCCAGGATGAGGGCGGCGCTGCAGGAGATGTTCCCCAGTTACTACGGTAAAATAAATCTTTCCGCAGTTGCCGAGACGACCCAGATCGATCCGCAGGCGGCGGGGCACCAGAACGAGGATCTGGTAGTCGTGCTGAAGTATCCGGTGGAACTGCTGTTCCCGGTATCCAATTATGTTCTTGCCGATCCCCCTAACAAGCAGGCTCATATAATGAGCATCACGGTGAGAATGCGGATGCCGATAGAAAAGCCGATGTTCCGTTAGCGTAACGGGAGGTAAATCAGGTTAAGATTAAGGTCAAGCAACTTCTTACTCAACCTCTACCTGCCGAGGAGAATGATTTATGGAAAAAAAAGGCGTGCTCGTCCCTGTTATTTTAGCCATGGTCGCGGCCAGCATCTACTGGTGGGTGTTGACTTCCAAGGAGCGGGCTCTTGCCAAATCAATGGAAACCGCGCAGGTGCTGGTGGCCAAATATGATCTGCCGAACCGCACCATCCTTAAAGAAGACCTGGTGGAAGTAATACAGATGCCCAGGATGTACGCGCAGCAGGATGTCTATGAGGTAAGAAGCCCTTCGGACATCAAACTTGTGACCAATCTCGTCACGGCCGTAAGGATTCCCAAAGGCAACCAGGTAACCCAGTCAACCCTGGTGAGTTTGAGCCCGGAGGCGGGGTTAAGCGTTAAGGTGCCGCCCGGCTACAGAGGCTGCATCCTGCCTATGGATAACGAGTTCCTGCGGCTTATAAAACCGGGCGACAGGGTAGACGTGCTTGTGAGTTTTGACGCCGTCATGGGCGAAAACCGCAAGGAAAAAGTGACGGCCACGATTTTGCAGAACGTTCTTGTGCTTGGCGTGGGCTCAAATCTCGGCCAGGGGCTTTCAGCCGCCCAGGCAAAGACGAAAGACTCGCAGTCCGCCGCCGATCAGGGTTTCTCGGACAGAGGGGTGCTGAGCGTGGCCTTGAATCCGAACGAGGCGCAGTATCTCGCTCTTTCCCTGGAGCAGGGCAAGATTTCCATTATCGTAAGGGGTCTGGGCGACGTCGAGCTCCACCCGATGGAAATAGCCAGCTTTAAGAGGCTTATAAAATAGGGTAGAGGGTAGAGAGTAGAGGGTAGAGGGTGTTTTAGGGAATAGGAGAAAGCGATTTTTTAAACGGAGATATCGTTATGAATATAAAAGCTGAATTAAAAAAGTTTTCACCCTACCCCCTACCCCCTACCCCCTATCCCCTGAAAAGGTTCCGGGCTCTGTTGTTTGTTTTTGCCTCTACCCTCTACCCTAACTCCTCTACCCTTCTTTGGGCGCAGAAACCCGAACTGGTGGCCGTCAGCGCCGATATCGTGGAGATAAGCGGTTCCATCCAGAAAACCAGGGGATTTGCATGGAGCCGGTACTTCGACTTCAACGAGAGCAGCATCCCGGGCATTCTCACTCTGGGCGAGTTTGAGAGGCGCACGCAAATATACGCCACGCTTGTGCTCCTGGAGACCGAAGGTAAAGCGCAGATGCTGTCAAACCCCAAGGTTATTACCAAAAGCGGCACCCAGGCCAACTTCACGGTGGGCGGCGAAATCCCCATCCCCTACTCCAATAATCAGGGCGTGGGCGCGGAATTCAAGAAATACGGCGTTATCCTGAACGTTCTTCCCGTTATCCTGGCTGAAAAGAAGGAGACCGTAGACGTTCAGCTGCAGCTTGAAGTCTCAAATCCGGATTACTCCAAGCCCGTGACCGTGGGCGGCACCACCATACCGTCCATAGTAACCCGCCAGATCCAGACCGAGGTTGAGCTTAAAAGCGGCGAAACCCTGGTCATAGGCGGCCTCAAACGCAGCAACAGGAACGTCAGCAAAAGCCGGGTGCCGGTACTCGGCTCCATCCCGCTGATCGGCGCCTTATTCAGGGGGTCCGACATCGTGGAAGAGCAGAGCTCGCTGTTTTTGTTCGTGACGTTTGACATTGTAAAGTAGCAGGAAAGCAGGAAAGCAAGAAAGCAGGAAAGCAGGAAAGCAGGAAAGCAAGATAGTAAGAGAGCAGGAGAGCGAGAGAATAAATTTTTCCGATACAATGGGCAGGGGCAATTCGCAGTATGTCGTTTAATTATACAGGCCTATATATCAGGCTAAGTTATGGACAATCTCAGCCTCCTTCCAAGAGTCGTGACTTTCTCGGGCCCCAAGGAGGGCGTGGGCAAAACTGCCGTTATGCTCAACCTGGCCCTGGCCTGGGCCAACTACCAGAAGAGGAACGTGCTCCTGATACCGCTGGACCCGATGTGCCGCCAGGAACACGCCACGCTGCTGGGTCTTAATCCTCCGTCAATGTCCGAGATCATAAGAACGCTGGGTCGGGAATCGGTCAGCGCCCTGGGCGCGCTGCTTCGCGGCAAGATCCCGATGTCCCCGTACGGCGTGGGCGTGCTGCCTTTAAGCAAAAAAAGGTCCGATATCTCCAAGATGTCGCCCGACCTGATCCTTCCGATACTCTCCCGGCTCTCCCAGACTTTTGATATTTTCATAGACGTGGATTCCTATTTTCCGATGCAGGTTTTCGCCTTCGACATTTCCGACCTGGTCTTCTGGGTGACCAATTCCAACGCGTCCTCGCTTAACGCCAGCGCCAACGTTTTCCGGGAAATAAACGAGCTGCACTTCCCGATAAACAAGTTTGAGGTCGTCGTCAATCTTTACGACATGCCGGGCGCCCTTGATCCCAAGGACGTTGAGAAGTTTTTCAAGCAGATGGGCAAGGAGATACTCGCCTTTATGCCCTGGGAAGACTCCCTTCCCGGCTTCGCCAACCAGAACAGGATCCTGATAGCGGAACAGCCCAATACCCAGTGGGTGAAGATCCTGCGCGTGCTTCTGGGGAAACTGGCCGAGCTGACCCCGTCCGAAAAACAGTGGGCCTCCAACGTTTCGACGGCGGAATTCGGCCATGGTTCCGACATGCTCTGGCGGTCTCTGGAGAAGGAGGCCGAAACCCCGGCCGCCGCGACAAAATCCCAGATCAATATAGGCGTTCCCAGGGTGGATGTGCCCCCTTTCTGGGAAGAGCTCAAAATGAAGATACACAGGGAAGTGGTTTCGGCCCTTGAAACGGAGCGCATCAAGATCTCCGACGACGCGGCCATTAATCTCGAGACCCGGAAAAAAGTGGACGGTATTATAAACGGCCTTCTGCAGAAAGAGGGAACGGCCCAGCTTACCAGGGAACAGCGCGTCAAGTTCATCAACGAACTCCTGGACGAGATCCTGGGTCTGGGGCCGCTTGAAGAGCTTATGCGGGACCCGGCTGTGACCGAGATCATGGTCAACGCGCCGGACCGGGTGTTCATAGAGCGCGCCGGCAAACTGACGCTTACCAAGTACCGGTTCAGGAACGAGGAACAGATCGTCCAGGTGATGAAAAGGATCGTAGCGCCGCTGGGCAGGCGCATCGACGAATCCGTGCCGCTGGTGGACGCCCGGCTTAAAGACGGCTCTCGCGTCAACGCCATCATCCCGCCGCTGGCCGTTTCCGGCCCCACGCTGACCATCCGGAGATTTTCCAGCAAGCCTTTCACCGACGTCGAACTGATAAAAAAAGAGAGCATCTCCAAAGATTGTGTGGACTTCCTGAAAGCTTGCGTGAAGCTGCGCAAGAGTATCATCGTCTCCGGCGGCACCGGCACCGGCAAAACCACTTTTCTGAACATGTTGTCCAGCTATATTTCGGAAGACGAGCGCATCGTTACCGTGGAAGACGTGGCCGAATTGAAACTACAGCAGGACCACTGGGTGCGGCTGGAGAGCCGCCCGCCCAATATTGAAGGCAAGGGCGAAGTCACTATCCGCGACCTCGTCAAGAACTGCCTTCGTATGAGGCCGGATCGCATCGTGGTCGGCGAAGTCCGTGGCAGCGAGGCGCTGGATATGTTGCAGGCCATGAACACCGGCCATGAAGGCTCTCTCTGCACCATCCACGCCAACACCCCCAGGGACGCTCTTACCCGCATGGAAGCCATGTGCCTGATGGCCGGCGCCGACCTTCCGATCTGGGCTTTGCGGGAAATGATCTCTTCGGCCGTGCACATGATAGCGCAGCTTACCAGATTTTCGGACGGCACCAGAAAGATAACCGCGGTGACCGAGATAACGGGCCGCGAAGAAAACCAGATACTTATCCATGATCTGTTCAAGTACCACCAGACCGGCCTGGTCAAGGAAACCGGCAAGGTGACCGGTTATTTCACGGCCACCGGGGATCCGCCCAAGTTCTTTGTTGATTTTGAGACGCACGGCATTCCCATGCCCGTGGAGCTGTTCTGGACCGAAGAGCAGAAACGCGCCCGCACGGGGAAGGCGTAGGGTAAGGGAAAAGGCTGAAGGCTGAAGGCTGAAGGCTGAAGGCTGAAGGCTGAAGGCAAAGAGGGGGTTAGGAAGGCTTATGAATTTTTGGAAAACTAAAAAGAAAGGAGACATAACATCTTCCTTTATCCTTCATCCTTTAGCCTTTGGCCTTTTCTTGGTTTCATCCCTCATCCCTCAACCCTCAGCCCTTCTGCAGGCTGCTGTTTTAAAGAAGCACGAGATGGCCGAGGTAAACTGCGCGGCCCTCAAGATGCAGCTTTTTTACTATTATCTGGCGCCGGAAAGAGACCCGAAGCTCCTTAATTACTCGATAAAATGCAGAGGCAAACCGGTAGCCGTGAAAATGCCCAAATGGGTGGAAACCGCCGTTCCGGCCATGCTCTCCAACAAGGTCTGGCGCGACCCGGAGGAAGGGGAAATCTCGGAAGCGGCCCTGTGGCAGACGCCGGTCTCCATCGTTTACGAATTTCTGGAGCTCACAAGGAAAACTTTTCCCAGGGAGGAGAACGGGGCCGAAATACAGCCGGGACTGCTCGTCAAGGAATACGCCGATATCCGCATAAGGTTCCAGATGTCCCTGGACCGGCTTTACCGGGCCAAACGCGGCGATTCCATGGAGGGCAGGGGCAGATCCCAGCTTGCCGTCTTCAACCTTATCCTGAGGGAGATGGAAAGCATAGCGGACGCCATCTCAAGCTCCAACCAGCACGCCTATGCCGCGGCCGTCGCCGCGATAGCCGTTTTAAGCCAGGACTCGTTCAGCATACTTTTCAAGGCGCCGCGGGTCTATTCCAAGCCGGGCGAGATTTCCAGGTCACAGGAGGCTGTATTTACCGCCGCCGGCATCCTCGGCATAATACTGGTGTTTTTAGCCGTCAGACTTTACTTCATGCTCAACGAGAAGAAAACCGAAGAACTGGTGAATGATTATTCAAACAAAGTCAGCAAATGGACCGATGATTTCTCCAGGCAGTTCATAGACATCAAGGTGCACTACCTGGTGTTTGTCCCGGCCGGCCTTTTCGCCCTCGCCGGCCTGCTCACGTTTAACCTGTTCGCTTTCCTGTTCTTTTCCTTGCTGGGCATGTACGTCGGGCTTAAGACGCCGGCCTACGTGCTTAATTATATGAGAGTGAGGCGCGGCCTGAAGATTGACACCCAGCTTATGGACGGCTTGATACTCCTGTCCAACGCGCTCAGATCCGGCCTTGATATCGTGCAGGGGTTTGAGATGGTTTCAAAGGACCTGCTGCCGCCCATCTCGGACGAGTTCGGGCTGGTGATAAAGAACTATCAGCTGGGCATGACTTTTGAAAAGGCGCTGGGCGTTATGGAGGAGCGCGTCATCTCCAAGATGCTTTCCTATATGATCCGCGCGGTGGTCCTGCAGCGGCAGATGGGCGGCAACCTGACGAGGGTGTTTGAACGCATCGTCGTGGATATCAGGGAAGAATCCAAGCTTGAGGAAAAGACCAAGGCCATGACCGCCCAGCAGCGCATACAATCCATAGTGGTGGGCATCATGCCGTGGATCATGCTGGGCGTCATGTTCCTGTTCCAGCCCAATGTCATGTTCCGCTTTTACGGCAAGCCGTTCGGCATGGCCGTGTTCATAGGCTGCGCTATCTGGATAGCCATAGGCATGAAAGTGGTCGCAATGCTCGGCAAAATAAAAGTGTAAGCAGGATTATTATGGATAAATTCACGCAATATTTTCTGACCGGGCTTGCCATACTGGGCTCATTTGCGGCTTTCGCGGCCGCGCAGAGGTTTTTTTCCCCGCGCGAAGAGGACCGCTCGCCCATTTCCGATATCAGCGACATGGAGGGCAGGGAAACCTCGGCTTTCTCCAGGCTTGAAGGCTCAAAGAATTTCTGGGACCGGCTTGACCTTTTCTTCGCCAGGGGGCTGGGTCTGGAAAGGAAGCTTGAGGAAGAATATATGCTGCTGGGCAGCCCGCGCGGCACCGATCCGCTTAAGATGCTTCACACGAAGCAGCTGCTGGCCCTGGCCCTGCCGATCGCGTTTTATTTCGCGAGCAAATCGCCTTTAGTCCTGATCTTCGCCCCGCTGGGTTTTATGCTGCCGGACACGATCTATTACCCGAGGAAGATACGCTCGCGCCAGGACGACATCATCAGGAACTTCCCGACGTTCGTGGATCTGGCGGCCCTTATGATAGAGTCAGGCCTGGACTACATGACGGCTTTCGACAGGATCGTAAAGCTTGCGCCGGTAAAAACCGGGCTTGAAGTGGAAGTGGAGCGCACCATAAACGAAGTCCAGCTGGGTTACTCAAGGCGCGACGCCCTGAGGCGCCTGGCCATGCGCACCGGCCTGCAGGAAATGCGTTCCTTCGTGGGCCTTATCATACAGTCGGACGAACTGGGCACCAGCCTCGTGGAACTTTTAAGGAACTACTCAACCGACATGCGCTTCAGAAGGCTCAATAAAGCCGAAAAGCTGGCCGCCCAGGCTTCCACGAAGATGCTGATCCCGCTGTTCATTTTCATCTTCCCGACGGTTTTTATACTGATGCTCGCGCCGATGATCTCGGACCTCATGACCGGCGGAATGCCGTTCTAATCCGAAAATTGCCATAGCAATTTTCGGATGTTTGTTCGCCTGTTTACCAGCTTCATCTGATAGGGTTTACCAATGAACGCCCATATAAATTTGGATTGCCGGTCAGGGAAGATGTCGAAAAAAACCGGTTCCAATTGAAACTTCCAGGTTAATTCGGGTTTGGATTAATTTATGAAAAGGCCGGCTGTTATTGCCGCTTTCATGCGTTTATTCATCCTTTCACCTGTTTTTGTAATGGGCGGGCGATCCTCTTCCAAGCCCTGCCCGTCTTGTTCTTCGGCGGTAAAACCCGTGTCCGCAACGGAGCAGCAATCCTCGTCCAAAAAGCAATCCACAACGAAGAAAATATGCTCCTCCATCATCGGTATTCTCAAGAATGCAATAGGCAAAACAAAAAGCAAGACAAAGCTGGATATTCTCAAGGGCGGCTTGAACTACGCTAACGACGTTTGCGACAGCGGCGGCGCCCCGGATTTGGCCAAAATCACAAAAGGCCTTCCTGAAAAGGACAAGGCGAGGATCTCGCAAAAAACGAACGCGGCGCTTTTTGACGGCGCAGCGGAGCTTCCTGATAAGGATTTCGGCCCTGTTCCCTCCTCCAACCGGGCCGCTGTCTTAACCGGCAAAGGCGGCATGATCGGCGATTTAAAGGTGTCGGAGCCGGACATCAACAAGTTGAGTCCCGTAACAGAGTTTTCCCTAAGCGGCAAAAAATCGTCCAGGGAGACCTTTGGTCAGGCGGCAACAAAGCAGTCCCTCCTCCTGTTGTCGCCCGCAGCGTCGGCAAAATCCCCGGCTGACGCCGCCGCGTCCGCGAAGACCGCCGTTGCGGCAACCGCACAAGCGCAAAGTTCAGGCGCTACACCTGACGATACGCTGTACAATAAATGGAAAACCACCAATGACCTGCAGTGTGACATCCATACACAAGTTTTAGAAGTTGGTAGAAATAACAGTGCCGCAATACCACACGCGATTGCAGCAGGGGAAATTTTATGCAGTCAAGGGGATTTCGGAATTTATAAGAGTTTAGAGGGCTGTTTATATGGGCGGGTAACAGAACAGGAAAGAGCTTTACGCGAGGCGCATCAGTTAGTCTGGAACGCCGATAAACAGACAAAAGAATATTGCCATATGCCGCCCGGATTAGCCGGCGAGAGCGCTTTATGCGTTATAGCCAGGAATGAGTTAAGAATAAGCACTATGTCAAAAGAGGTTGTGCTGGGTGAGAAGGACTTTTGGGAACAAGAATATGATATTTGTAATAAGGAAAAGGTTCCTGCCGGCATACAGAAGAGGACTTGCGAGGACAAAACGCCGGCCTTAAATGATAGGCTGCTTCTAATTGAGGCGGCAATTAAAGCGGCCAATTCGGAAATAGAAAAATCCTGCAAACAAACGCCGGCAAAAAAACCCTGGTGGGAAAATATAAAAAATTTCCTGGAATCCCTGATTAGCGGAGAGGGAGATTTACCCGGGAGGGAACTTGGGCGGCAGTATCTTCGCGAAGCTAAAGGCAATGTGGAAGCGGCGTTAAAACTTATCATGCAAGCACGCGATGCGAGAAATTGGGAGTCATTAACGCCCGAGGGAGCCAAATTAAGAGACGCAGAAAATTACTTAGCCGCTTATTGGGCTGTTTCTAAAGGACAGTTTCTCTCCCCGGAATTCACATGGCCAGCATATATGATGATTGGTGTTCCCGGATGGCAGGTGGTACACGTGCTTGGAGAGGCGGCAAATTGGTGGGGAGGGTTATTTGGAATTGAATTTAACTTTTTTCCCAATGACCCCCCATCTTGGGATGCTCTGTTTGCAGGTTGGGCTGGAGCAACCGATGCTTTAACGAAACGAAAGAAATAATATGACCATCCAAAAACCAGCTAAATGGATTTCCTGGTTGTGTTGTGCGGGAATGTTATTGACGTCATTGGCTGCAATCTGCAGGGTTTTATTCTCTAGTCTTCGTATCAATGTCGCATTTTTAATTTTACTCGGTATAACTGCAATTCAATTATTTTCAATGCTATCAAAGAGATATGTTGCAGCATTTAGGCTTGCAAGCGTGGAATTAGTCATTCCCATCGGTGTTTTATTTTTTTCGCTATATCCACCGATTCCGGGGGGCTATGCAGAACCATTACTTCCTTTCGGCCTTGCATTTTGGGTTTGGCTTTTAGGCGGATCCGCACTGACTACTGCAGCCTGGGTTTGCCATAAAGCGGCTAAAGATATTAAATATAACTCTCCCACACAGCATATCACTTTGAAGGCCGAATTAAAAGAATACTTTCTCCCATTGGAACCTGAAATAAAAGAATATCTTCGTCCATGGAAACTGATTACATTTGCCGCCGGTCTTGCAATATTAATTGGAGGCGCCCTTTACTATAAGATATCGGACTGGGATATTGGCATCAGTCTGATTATGGGTACACTTACCTACATCGCTGCGCCAAGGGCGCTTTATATAGTGAAGTCCCGACACTGGAGGAAATTCCTGATAATGTTTTTTGTTTACTGGTTCACCGTTGATGGAAGTTATATGCTCTACAATGCCTACTTTGACCATCCAATTGGCGCAGAACTGCGTCGGGCCAATTTCTTCGCATCATCTTTGTTATACCTGTTGTGCGGTTTGCTGTGGTCGCAGCAGATGACTTTACGGGAGTTCCTTTCAGAATTTGCGGGCGCGGTACATCTACGTGTTCCCCGAAAGAAATAGGGTAACAGAATAGGAAAGAGCTTTACGCGAGGCGCATCAGTTAGTCTGGAACGCCGATAAACAGACAAAAGAATATTGCCATATGCCGCCCGGATTAGCCGGCGAGAGCGCTTTATGCGTTATAGCTAGGAATGAGTTAAGAATAAGCACGATGTCACTCGAGGTTGTGCGGGGTGAGATTGAATTTTAGAAACCTTGGAGATTTCGGAGGCATCATTATTGATTACGGGCTTATACCTTATATGCAGTTTGTTATTTACACTCAGAATCAAAGCATTAATTTTTTTAAAAAATATAGATAGAAGGAAAAATCCATGGGACTGTTGTCATTAGCGCTAATTTTTATCATGTTTCTATGGATGTATCTATATTGTTTGAAAAAGGCGTTGAATATTAAATCTGAAAGAATTATAAATTTCCTTATAAAATCTTTTTCAATACTTCTAATTTCGGGGGTTTTTATGATGTTTTTTACAGAAAATAAGAAGTTGTATATCTTTTACCTTTGGGTCATAGAAAACACCTTTGCGCTTGTTCTGAATATAATTATGAATACACTTGCAGCCATTGTAGGTGTTGGATTCCTTTTGCGCAAGAAACGATTTTATCTCCTGGGACTATTTATATTCGGGTATACACTATCTATATTTTATGTCAGGCTGGCATATTTCATGTATTTAGTAATCTCAAAAGAATACATCTTAATGAAAACAACAGAACTGGTTAACTTGGGCTATGGATCCTTGATTGTAGTTTTAGTGTTGAATTTTGTGTTTTTATTTATGGTGAGATATAAGAAATATTTTATTTCTTCTTCGGTTACGGTTGATAAATAAGGGCATGGTAATTTTAAAATTCAAACACAAGTTCTTTTTAATTGGTGTAATAGGTATATTTTGTTTGCTTGGATTTGCCTGTGATCTTATGGTGCCACCTTATATTAGCAATGGATCCGCAAAGGATATTTATATTCAGATTTATTATTTGAACGGCGAAGTTAGTGGAAAGTTAAAATTTTTATATCGGGAAAAAATGTGTCACAGAAAAAAAGGAGAAAAAGTAAAAAGTATTAAGATATTTGATAAAACTGATAAATTAACCGCTGAATATCCGGAAGAATATCTTGATAATTTGCGGAAAAGCGCGGAATATAAAGATGAATTCTGGGTTATAACTGAAAAAGCCTTGTATTTAGTTCCTCAAGCACGTCAAAAAGGGAACGATTGGCTGGAATATGTTAAGACTTTATCCGTGAATAACTAATGAGAGGACTTTATGAAAAACCTTATGGTTGCCGCCGTTTTTGTCCTGGCCCTGCCGGCTGCCGTTTATTGCGCGGAGCAGCCTAAAAAGAAGAGTAAGGTGAGAAGCGAAGAGTCTCTTTTTCTGGATATGCACAAGATCGGACTGGGAACGCTCAGCGAGCTTGAAGAAAAAAAGAGATTTATCGAGACCATCAGGCTTGAAAAGGAGAAGATCCAGAGCAGAATGCTCAGCAACGTGTACGATAACGCCTTTGACTATTACCGCCAGGGGAATTACGAGGACGCGCGTGACCTGGCGCTCAAGATACTTTCCATAGACCCCAATTATGAAGACGCTGGGATGCTGCTGGAGGCGTCCGATCAGCTTAAAGGGGCGCTCAGGCCTTCAATGTCCGAAAAACTGATGCTGGAGGACCGGTTCAAAAGCGCGCTGTCTCTGTATAACGACGGTCGCATCCTGGACGCGCATAAAAAAATGGAGGAAGTGGTAAAACTCTCGCCCAACAACATCAAGGCCAAATACTGGCTGGCCAAGATGAAGGACGACCTCAAAATCTACTATTTCCAGCGGGGCGAGGCGGACTACGCCAAGCGGGACCTGAAAGGCGCTCTGGACAACTTTTATAACGCGCTTCTGATAAAACCCAGGGATACGCGCATCGTGGAATATATAACCAAGGTCGAGGATGAGCTCAGGCAGGAGACCGCCAACGAAAAACTGAAAGGCGCGCTTGAATCTTACGCCCAGGGCCGCCTGAAAGACGCTTATCTGGGCTTAAGGGGGGTGCTGGAGATCCAGCCCGGCGATTCCAAGGCCAACAAGCTTCTTGCCGAGGTCAAGAGCGAACTCGAGCAGGGCCATATCGTGCGCGGCAGGAAATCTTACGGCGAGAGAAGATATAACGAAGCTATAACGGAATGGAACGGCGCGAAAATCTACACCGCGAACCTCGCCTACCTCGACAAGCTTATCTCCAGGGCCAAAGAGCAGATGCGGTTTGAAGCCGACGAAAAACGCCGCCGCGTCGAGGCGGCCGCCAAACAGGCCAAAGAGGATAAGGAGCGCTCGGAGAAGGAGGCGGCGGACGCGGCGGCGGCCTTGAAAAAGGCCAGGGAGAGCGGCGCCACTATCCTGGACGGGCCCATAACAAGCAAGACCTCGGTCGTTACCGAAGAGAACCGCATGTCCGGGCAGCAGCATTATCTTGAGGGCCTTAAATATTTCCAGAATTCCAATTATGAAAAAGCGCGCGATGAATGGACCATCGTAAAACAGCTTGATCCGACCAATACAGACGCCGAAGCCGGGTTAAAACGCATTGAACAGATACTCACCGGAGGTCAGTAAAATTGCCTGTTTACCTAATTGATGATTATCATTCCCGCCTGCCTGCCGGCCGGTTGTTGACATCATTGAAACAATTCTGAAATACCCTCTTGCTAAAATATAATTAAGGTACATCTATGCGTTTGACGATGAAATGGCTTTTGTGGTTCATAGGCATAGGCATCTATGTCATGTTCCTCGGCGGGGTGTTCTATTACAATCTTTTCAAGTGGACCTTCGACGAGAAGCTCAAAGCGGACGTCATAGACACCGTAAAGGTCTACGCCCCGACCATGAGGGGCGGGTTGCTTAAAAATCCCAAAGTCATCTCTTTTGAAGAATACGACATCATGCAGTCGTTAGCCAAAGACGAGCGCATCAGCTCCATCCTTTATCTGAGCCGGCAGGGCCTGGTGCGCTGGCACAAGGAGGCCCGGTTCATCGGCAAGCCGTTCGACGAGTTCCAGAAAGACGTGCCTCCGCCGACCGACGCCATAAGCCAGGCTTACCTGTCCAAACTTCCGAAGGTGCGCCAGGTTTCCAAGCAGCCGTTCTATGAGATAGCCATTCCCTTTTCCGTAAGGGGGGAGATAATCGGCATCATGGATATGCTGGTATCCAAGGCCGGCGCCGACATGCTTATCGGCTCCGCCATGCGAAAATACGTGTTCGGCGCCATCGGGGTGCTGTTCCTGCTGGGCCTCCCGCTTTATTTTTTCTTCCATCATTACGTGATCTCTCCGATGGAGACCCTGCGCGACAGCATTGAAACCATCTCCCTTAAGAATTTCGATCTGCGCTTCCCTCCCAAAAAGGACGAACTGGGCGACCTGGCTTCCGCCATCACGAGGCTGCTGGGCAAGATGAAGGCGGAGATAGAAGGCATAGCCAACCGCGACAAGAAATACAAGGACGCGGAACAGAAATGGTGGCGGTCGCTCTTAAGCACCATAGTGCCCGGCAACGAATATGTTATAGTGGTGGACGAGAACAACAGTATCCTCTACGCCAATTTTGAACTCTCCGGCGGCATGGACGCCAAAAATATCCATCTGCTGGATGTCGTGGACAGCCAGCAGCAGAATCTGCTCCGCCTGGTGGGGCAGGCTTTTGAGACGCCGGACCAGAGCGTGGAAGGCGAGACCGTGTTCCGCGGCCAGAACCTGAACCTGAGAATCCTGCATGTAGGCGAGACCTCGGAGATGAACCGCACTCTTATCATGTTCTACCCCAAACCCGGCATCAACATGTAAAAAGGCCGTCATTGGTGATTGTCATTCCTGCCTGCCCGCCCGCCTGCCGGCAGGCAGGCCGGTTGTTTGGAGGGCGATCTTTTGGCAGTAGAGCTCTGTCAGTAGCGGGCGCATTGCTATGCGCCCTGTAGCCTGAAAGTTTCAGTTCAAGCTGAATTTTTTCGGTTTCTGCCCTGACCGGCGAACCGAAAACACATCGGCGCTCATTGGTAAACCGACCGGCCGGACGTGTTCAAAAGGCGAACGGACACCCGAAAATTGCAGCAATTTTCGGGTTATTGTTGTATTCCCGTCAATAATTGCTAAAATAATCCTTTAGCCTTTCGGGCTGTATTGTCTTGTTACGGAGGCTCGCATGAAACTTGAAATACGGAATATAAGCGTCACTTCGCTGATAAATTCTTCCGTGCCGGTAGTGGTGTTCATTCTGGGACTTTTGGGCGCCGTGGTCGGTTATCTGGTGGTGCCGAACCCGCAGCTCATGTCCCTGAATATCTGGCAGAAGACGATCTCTATCGGGTTGTATTCGCTTTTATATATGCTGATCGTCTCGGCTTTGCTGGTATTCGTCGCTTTCATGTACAATATCCTTACCGGAGTGCTCGGCCTGAGAGGCTTCGTGTTAGACCTTGAAGAGGTCCATGAGGAATAGAGCAGCGCTACAGTTTGTTAATTATCCCGTTGTAACGCTATCACGCTTTCTTGCTGCCATGCTGCTTAGGAGCCAATGTGAAAACAAACATAATTTTTGCCGCAAAAGACTTTTCAAGGGCGTCGCTTATCCTTGAGATGCTCAACCGGCAGGGCTATTCGGTCATGACGGTGCACAGGTCGCGGGAAGTAATGGGGATGCTTGCCGAAAAATCTTTTGACCTGGTGATAATCGGCCAGAACCTGAGCGACGAGGAAGGCCTGACCTTCCTTAAGAATCTCAGGGCCAAGAACAAGAACATCCCCGTCGTGGCAATGCTTGAGTCCCCTGACACCTGCCTTGACCACATGCCGGGCGGGCTTACCGCGGAACACCTGCTTCCGCAGGGGCACGGCGGGCACGGCCATCACGGCGGGCGGGATGCGCCCAAGATCAGCTATAAGCTCGCTTTTTTCCAGTTGGGCGCGGACGAATGTCTGGCTTACAATCAGGATTTACATGAAAGCATCGCCCGCGTGCGGGCGGTCATCAGGCGCACCGCCGGCGCCCAGGTCGACGAGGTCATCAAGCTTAACGAGATAGAGCTCAATATGTCCGGCTATACCGTCAAGATCTCCGGCCGCGAGATCACGGTTACGGCCAAAGAGTTCGACCTGCTGTATGTGTTCTTAAGTTCTCCCAACAGGGTGCTCTCAAGGCCCTATCTCATAGAGCGCGTATGGGGCTATAATTATTTCGGATCGCCGCGCACGGTGGACGTGCATGTCCGGCGCCTTCGCTCCAAGATGGGCAAAGCGGCTAAATATGTGCATACCGTGCCCTGCGTCGGTTACAAGCTGGTGCCGAATACAAAGTAAAGTAGGGTATAGGGTAGAGGGTTTAGGGTATAGGGTATAAGGAGTTCCTTATTACTCTACCTCTACCCTCTACCCTCTACCCTCTACCCTCTACCCTCTACCCTTAACTTATGGAGGTTTAAAATATGCCGGGTCAAAAAATTTTGATCATTGACGATGACGCCCACCTCAGGGACAGCCTGTCCGAGGTGCTTGAACTTGAGGGGTTCGGCTGCCTTTTGGCCGGTAACGCCAGGGCGGGGATAGACTCCGCCAAAAAGCATAATCCCGATGTCGTCATCATGGACATACAACTGCCTGATTCAAGCGGCTTCCAGATCTGCCAGGAGCTGAGAAAGCATTCCAGGGACTTCGTCCTGATCATGATGACGGGCCGGTTCCTCTCCGCCGAGGAAAAGACCCAGGGCTTTTCGCTGGGCGCCGACGAATACATCACCAAGCCTTTCGACATCCAGGAGCTTTCCATCCGCATAAGGCAGCTTCTTTCAAGGAAGAAAAAATAGCATGCCAAGCAAAAGCCCAAAAAAGTTTTTACCGGTTCTGTTCCTCTTTTTACTTATCAACTTGTCAACTTATCAACTTCCCTGCTTGTGCAGCGCGGCTGACGCCAAGGCGGGCAAGGCCGGCGCCAAGCTTGAGGTCTTTTTCGAAAGCATGGACAGCGCCGGCTGGCAGTGGTTTTTCCTGGGCGACGCGGTGAAGAAAAGGCTGCCTGCCGTGGAATTTAAGGTGTATCCGCTGCTTGCCAAAAACGCCGGGGGCGGCTGGGAGGCCAAACGCGGAGAGGCGGAGGTGGCAGAATCCCTCAGAATGGCGGTTATGGCGAAGGTCTACCCGGACAAGCTGTTCGCCTACCTTAACGCCAGGTCACTGAGCCCCTGGGCCGACGGCTGGCGGGACGCGGCTATTTTCGCCGGGCTTGCCCCGGAAGAACTGGAGAAGAAGGTTTCCGCCGACGGCCGCAAGATTTTCGGCGGCGTTTATGAATATTCCCGCGCATCGGGCGTGACCGGCGCCGCGGCGCTGATAAACGGCAAGCCCTATGACGGGGGCGCAAGATTGCTCACCCTTTTTGAGGCCGTAAACAATGAACTCCCCAAAGAGAAAAGGGCTTTCCTGCCGCAGCCCCCCCCGGGTCCGGGGGGGACCGCCGCCGGACCCGCGCCTAAATTCCGGGTCGTCCTGAGTTCCGGCGTCGAGAAAAACGACGCGCTGATCGGGGTGTTCGGCAGATATTTCGGCAGCATAAAGGCCGTGACGCTGGATTACGATTCGCCCGAGCGCGTTAAAGAGTTCCCCGAACTGGATTTCGTCCCGGCCTATCTCCTTGAGGACACTCCCGCCGCCAGAACAAAGCTTCAATCGGAGCTCAAAGCCGGGATATTCGTGGAACGTAAAGGTTGGCTTGTCTATTATGATAAACAGCGTAAAGGGCTTTACGCCGCAAACAAGCCGGAGCCGGGCGTGCTGAAACTGTTCGTGATGGCGCAATGCCCCTTCGGCGTGCTGGCTGAAAATGCCGTTATAGAGGCCATGAACAAAAAACTGCTGCCGGCTGGTACGAAGCTCGACATTCATTATATCGGGGACGCGGACAAGACCCCGGAAGGCAAATATACTTTCCGGAGCCTGCACGGCACCCCGGAATGGGAAGAAAGCGTCCGGCAGCTTGTGATAGCCGGGAAATTTCCCGATAAGTTTTTCCCGTATCTCCTTGAAAGGAACAAGGACTATACTTCCACCCGGTGGGAAGAGGCGGCCGCCCGGGCCGGCCTTGACGGAGCGGCCGGCTCTGCCGTGACCGCCGCTTTTGAAGAGGGCAAGGCGCTCCTTGCCGAAGATTTTAAGCTCGCCGGTTCTCTGGGCATCACCACCTCGCCCTCCTTCCTCTGGGAAGGCCGGTCCTTTATGGTGGGCATGGGCGAACTTGCCAAGGTGCCGGGGTTTGAGCATGTTTCCAGCTCCGCGCCCGCTTCCGGCGCCGCCTGCGCGAAATAAGGATAGCGCGACAGTGTGACAGTGGGTTCTTGCTCTCTTGCTGCCGCGCTGTTACGGGCGCAATATTTCCGCAACAAACTTTTACGATAATATATTATATTGTAACTAAAAATTTTTGCCGCAAAAATTTTTACTATGCCCCGACCTGAAGAAAGGATAAAGGATTAGGGCTAAAGGCTAAAGGCCGGAATAATTTCTTTGTTTTTCCTTTATCCTTCAGCCTTCATCCTTTAGCCTTTTTTATTCCTTTTTGTCTTTCTGCTAGTGTCCCTGGTCCCTTTGAGCATAGTGGGCTATTATCTTGTCAATTTAAGCCAGGTCACACTGAACCGGGCCATCTCCCGCGACCAGGAGGCCCTGGCGGTGGGTTTTGCCGACACCGTTTCAAGCTACATAATAAATTTCCGTAACGTGCTGGCGGACGTCGCCCACCGCGAGGACTTCGCCTCCATGGACGTGCCCAAGCAGCGGGATCTGGTGAACCACAATATGCAGCTTCACGCGGCGTTCCTGGAGATCTCGATAACAGACGCCGGCGGCCAGGAAACCGTGCGCGTCGGCCGTTTCGGCCGCGATAATAAACTGCGCGATTTCGCCTCCGACGCCCTGTTCACCAAGGTGTTCAAGACCGGGGAATTCATAGGCGGGCTTGAAAAATACATGGGTTATCCCGCCATCACTATAGGGGTGCAGGTCATAAATCCGGCCACCAACCAGACCATGGGCGTCGTGACGGCCAAGATGAGTCTGACCGGCTTATCCAGCATCCTCAATACCGGTTTCCCGGAAGCCACGCACACGCAGGCCGCGGTGATCGATTCCAACGGCTTCCTGATAGCGCATTCAAATCCGAAAGAGATTTATAAAGCCGACGCGAAGCTCCCGGACGACGTCCTGAAAATACTGCTGCAGAACGACGCCAAGACCGGCGGCGGGGAGATAATACTGGACACCGGGGAAAAGGTGCTGGGGGCTTTTGCGGAGATCCCGGACCTCGGCTGGGTGGTGTATATCCAGCGCTCGGTTTCCGTCGCCTACCAGGCCTCCGCGGAGATGCTCGCGCGCACCTGGCGCATGATGCTGGTGGTGACGGTATTCGTATTGCTGCTGGGCTACGCCGTCTCCCTTGTCATCACGCAGCCCATACAGGCGCTGCGCGAGGCCGCCATAAAACTCGGCGAGGGGGACTTCGACTCCCTGCCGGACCTCAGCATGCCTAACGACGAGATAGGCGAACTCGCCCACACATTCATACAGATGAGCGAATCGCTGAAAATAAAAACCGCGGAGCTGACCTCCGCCAAAGAAGAGCAGGTGCGGCTTAACCACAGCCTTGAGAACAGGGTGGAGGCCAGGACCAGAGAGCTTAAATCGGCGCAGGACGAACTGATCAAGAAAGAACGGCTCGCCGCCATCGGGCAGATGGCCTCCGTGGTGGGCCATGAAATCAGGAACCCGCTTGCCGTCATAAACAACTCGATCTATTTTATAAAGACCAAGATCAACTCCGCCGCCGGCAGTTCGGCGGTTCCCGTCGAGCCCAAGATAATCAAGCATATCTCCATCATAGAATCGGAGATCCGCCAGGCCAACGGCATTATAGACGAGATCCTGGGCTTCGCCAGGACCAGGGAACTTAATCTCAAACTGACCCATCTGAACTCTTACGTGGACGACCTGCTTATGTCTTTCCCCTGCCCCGCGCACATAGAGCTCGTAAAGGAAATGACTTCGGAAAACCCCACAGTGAACATAGACACGGACGAAATGACGCAGGCGGTGCGCAACCTCATCAAGAACGGCATAGAAGTCATGCCCGAGCGGGGGAAGATCACCGTGCGGACCGAGGTCATCGGCGAGATGGTCCGGCTGGACGTGGAAGACGCCGGCCACGGCATCCCGAAAGAAACGCTGGAAAAGATCTTCGCGCCGTTCTTCACCACCAAGGCCAGGGGCACGGGCCTGGGCCTGGCCGTGGTCAAAAAAGTGCTGGACCGCCATAAAGGCAGGGTGGAAGTCATAAGCACGGTCGGCAAAGGCACGTGTTTTAAGCTCTTCATTCCTGTTGTAAACGCCCATATAAATAAGTGATAATGTAATAGCATGACAGCAAGAGAGTAAGACAGAGAGAGCGGGAAAGCAAAGAGCGCGGCGATTAAAATAAACTGTTTTTCCGAACTGTTTTGCTGTTACACTGGCTTACTATCGCGCTTTCTTGCTATCCTGCCATCACGCTATAATATGGAAAGCAAAATTTTGATCGTGGATGACGATGCCCACCTCAGGGAAACCCTGCGTGACCTGCTGGAAATGGAGGGCTATAAGGTCTTTGAGGCCGAAAGCGGCGCCCAAGCCATGAAAATGGTCGTTTCGGATTTCTACCACATCATCCTGATGGATTTCAACCTCACCGATAAGACGGGCATAGAGGTCATAAAGGACATCCGCAAGCTTAATACCGACAGCCAGATCCTGATGATGACCGCCCACGCCTCGCTTGACACCGCGGTAAAAGCCATACAGGAATCGGTTTACGACTTTCTGATAAAGCCGGTGGATTTCAATTATCTGCGCCGCGCCATAAAAAAAGCCGAAGAAAAGCTTTTCCTGGAACAGGAAAATAAGCGGCTCATAGACATGCTCAAGCATAACAATGAGCAGCTGGACCGCCTTAACAACATGAAATCCAAATTCCTGTCCATGGCCTCGCACGACCTGTCCAACTCCCTGATGACGCTGCAGATAAGTTTTGAGATGCTGTCCTCCACGCTGACTCCCAGCGAGGACCAGAAAAAAAAGATGGCGTTCATAAATACCAGCATCTCGCAGATCTCCCGTCTGATAAGCGACCTGGTGGACTGGGCTTCCATCGAACAGGGCAAGCTCAGGCTTGAGAAGAATTATTTTGAAATGGACAAGATGGTGGAAGAGATCGTCGTCGGGCCCAGAGCCAGGGCCCAGCAGAAATCCATAGAGATAGACGCCCAGATAACCCCCGCCGGCCTCAAGATGGTCTGCGCCGACAAGCGCAGGATAAGCCAGGTGCTCTTGAATCTCCTCGAGAACGCCATCAGGCACACTTCCAGGGGCGGGAGCATAACGGTTTTTGTGGAAAAGCTTGAAGAATCGGTCTGCGTCTCGGTCAGAGACACCGGGGAAGGCATAGAGCCGGCCGAGCTGACCAAACTTTTCCAGAGTTTCTATCAGCCCGCCGGCGGCAAATCCCCGCACGGCCGGCTGGGCCTCGGCCTTTCCATCTCCAGGGAAATTATCCAAAACCATGAAGGCAGGATCTGGGTGGAATCGGCGGGCGCGGGCAAGGGTTCCGCCTTTAAGTTCACGATCCCGTTCGCCAAGGAGTCGCCACCCGCAGAAAGCGCGAGCGGCGCGGCGGAGGGGAGAAAGGCTTAAGCGCGGCGGGTGTTTGAAAAACGTTTATAATTGGGTATAATTTTACTGGAACTGGTTTAACGTGATTAAAAATTTTTGCGGCAAAAATTTTTACCATACCTCGCCCTTTAGGGCGGGGTAACCTTGGGGCAAGGGGGAGGAGGGGGAAAGAAATTTTCCCCTCATCCTGTTGGATACAGTTGAATTGTGTCGCTTCGCTCCACCCCGGCAAGGTGTTGAAGAAAACCCCGTGCCGGGTAGGATAAAATGTTGTCGGACAACATTTTATCTAAATCGCGGTTTAAAAAGGAGCTTTACCATGGCCATTGCAAAAAAAACGGTTACGGTGCTGATAGCGGACGACCAGACCCTGTTCCGGGAAGGCATCAAAGACCTGCTTGAAGACGAGAAAGGCATTAATGTCATCGGCGAGGCCTCAAACGGACCCGAAGTGGTCGCCATGGCAAAGAAGCTCAAGCCCGACGTCATCCTGATGGATATAAAACTCCCCCAGATGGACGGCGTTTCAGCCACCCGCATCATCCGCAAGGAATGTCCCAATACCAACGTGCTGATACTCTCCGGCTTTGAGGACGAGGCGCATGTGACGGAAGCCATACAGGCCGGGGCTAACGGCTATCTTTCAAAGATGCTTCCCGCCTCGGAACTCGTGCACGCTCTCAAGACTTTCAACAGCGAGGGCGTCATGATACCCCAGCCGATCATGGGCAAGCTCATCCAGGGCTTAAGGCAGATGGGCACGCCCGGCTATGAAAACGCGCCCGATTCACTGACCGCTACCGAGATAAAGGTGATGGCGCTGCTCGGCAAAGGCAACTCCAACAAGGAAATAGCCGCCGCGCTTGACTGCAGCGTCAAAACCGTGAAGAACCACTTAAACAGCATCTTCCAGAAGCTCTCGGTCAACAACAGGACGGAAGCCGTGGTCAGGGCTATTGAAAAAGGCCTGATCTCGCCCGACGACAGCCTGTAGCCTTCCGAAAATCGCTGTGGCGTAAACCGGCCATAAGCGTCCGCCTGAGGGGCGGACGCTTTTTCTTTGACATTTAAATATAAAATTAGGCCTTGAAATTTGCCGTTTTTGGTGGTATATATATAGTAGGGGTCAATTAGACTGTGAACGGAGGAAAGCAAAATGAACAGACTATTGAATAAAATATTGAAACGCAGACCCGGCCAGAACACGGTGGAATATCTGCTGATGCTTGCCGTGGTCGTAGGCGTGGTGCTCATAGCCGGCATGGCGATCAAGCAATACATGCCGACCCTTTGGGGGCAGATACAGGCCAAGATAGGCGGCGCGGCCGACGCTTTGACCGCCAGCGAAGGCGGCAAATAACACCGAGTACAGGACCGGATTGGACGGAGAAAGAAAGGATATAGGGATGAAAATACGGTTATCGGACCTTTTAACGGCTATTAAGCTGCGGGTGGTCGTTTGCGGCTTCCGCTCCTCATCCTCTCTGCGCCGGCGGGGGCAGACCACGGTGGAATATCTCCTGATGCTGGCCGTGGTGGTCGGCATGGCCCTGACGCTGGGCATTATTTTCTATAAGCACATCCTGGGCCTTTTTTATACCATGGTAGGCATGGTCCTGGGCGCCGGAGAACCGACGTAACCAGGCTGAAGGCTGGGGCTAAACGCTATTATATCTCATTAGCATAAATAAAGCGGCATAAATCATTATTAAAAATTTTTGCGGCAAAAATTTTTACCATACCCCGCCCTTTAGGGCGGGGAAACCTTAGGGCAAGAGGGAGTTTGAGGGAGAAAGAAATTTCCCCCTCATCCTGTTGGATACAGTTGAATTGTGTCGCTTCGCTCCACCCCGGCAAGGTGTTGAAGAAAACCCCGCGCCGGGTGCATAAAATGTTGCCCGGCAGCATTTTATTTATACAAGTCTATATAGAAATTACGATTGTTTTTCATCTCTAAAGAAAGTAATAGTTATGAAATGTGCCTGCTTGAAAGATGCTTTGAAAAGGATAATGCCTTTTTACCGGGTATCCTTCAGCCTTCAGTCTTCAGCCTTCAGCCCCTGGCCTTTCCGGCGCAGCCGGAAAGGCCAGATCCTGCTCCCGTCGCTGATCATTCTCCCGGCCCTGCTGCTTTTTGTCTACCTGATCTTTGAAACCGCCAAGCTCTCCAGGGAAAAGATCCGTCAGCAGTTCGCGGTGGATTCGGCCTCCTTCATCCAGATGGGCGACTATACCAATCTCCTCAACCGCACGGCCTACGTGAACGGCACCTTCCCCTACAGGATTTTCAAGGAACAATACGGCTGCGACTTCAAGCCCTGCCTCGCCGGCGATGATAATTGCCTGCAAAAGAGCGACGGTAAAGGCGCTTATTGCAGATATGACATGCTTTATGAGGCGGGAGATTTTCCCAAATACACCGGCTCCGAGGATGATTCGCCGGCGAGGGATCCCTATCCGCTTGACGATAAGTCTGACTGGCCTATAAGGTTCAATGAAACCAACAGGCCCGGCATCAACGATAATCCTCCTTCCGTGAACCCGCTGCTTACCCTGATAACCAAGGATCAGGCTATCAAGATCAATGTTTTCTGGAATGACGCGGTCCGCATCTTTACGTTTTACAGCCAGGTCTACGCGCTGCTGGGACAGGTTGAGGAATCGCAGATGTCGGTTTTTCTGAGCCTGACCGATAACTTCAGCTTCTTCAGAAAATCCTACTATCTGAACGCCCCCCAGTCATGCCAGGAGGGCAGTTATCTCTCCTGCGGCGACGAGGGCCTCAACAGCACGGGCGGTTTCAAACCCAGCAAATTCCTCTCCGGCGCCGTGGTCCCCGTCGACTGCGCCGGGAACATGTTTATGTGTTACATAAAAAAAATACGCATCTGGGCCAAAGTTCCTCGCACGCCCACCCCGGTTGACCCGCTGCCTTATTACCTGGGCGAGACCATCCCGCCGGTAGATATGACCACCTGCCCCGGCTGTAGTCCGAACGGCCTGTTCCAGCTCGCCGGTTTCAAAGACAGCAAGTTGAGCGGTATAGGCGACGGCTACAATGTCTACCAAAGCTGGAAGGTGGAAGGCAACTATTTTGACATTGATTTCAACGCTATGGTATGGGATAGTTGCGAGGATCCCAGCAAGCCCTGCGTGCACGCGCTTGTCGCCAGCCAATGCCCGAAGCTCGGATCCGGCAATAATTGCGTCTGGCCCAATCCCACGCCGAAGTACCAAACCCGTCTTTATCCGTGATGATAGGCTGAAGGCTGAGGGCTGAAGAATAAAAGGGCAAGGCTGAAAAGTGAATATGCAAATGTTAAAATGGGTCGGCAATAGGTTGAGCTTCAGCCTAGGGCCTTTCCGGCGCAGCCGGAAAGGCCAGGCCATGACGGAAGTTGTGTTGCTGTTCCCTATTTTCGTGATAGTGGTTTTTGTAACCGCCAAAATGTTCGCGCTGCTGGTGCTGGTGCAGAAGATGGAAATAGCCTCCTATTACGCGGCCAGGCGCTGGCAGCTGGAATCGCATCTTAACGCCGATCCTGTCTACATGACGTTTGACGCGGGGCTTAAAAGCGACATAGAAGAAAAAGTAAGCGGCTATCTTGGTTACGGCTCGCCGGCTGTCGCGGGGTTCCTCAATCTCAAAGGCCCAAAGGCGAATCTGGACATAACGCGGACCCAGGTGTGGAATGTGCTTACGCTTACCGTGGAAACCAACAGGGCCGGCGTCGCGCTGATATGCCCGCCCGGGGGCGCAGCGTCCGTCTGCGCGGCTGCCCCCAGCAAAATGAACTGCATAAACGGCTATAATTATATTTGCACCGGCAACAAGCAGCTGACAGTGATAAAATACGTGCCCAACCGCGACAGGCCCATACAGTTCAAACTGCCGGGAATCCATTAGGTTTAATCTCGCCGAAAACTATGTTCTGGTTCAAGATAAAAATGTTCTTTGAGCGCCACTGGCTGACGCTGGCCATTGTCGCGCTCGTCGTGGTTTCCGTCCTGCTTCCGGTCTGGTATATGGCGGGGATGGAAGAAAACACCCGCAAATATATCATCGCGTCCAACATGGCCATGATGCCCTGGGCGACGCTGAACACCATCATCTTCGTCGGCTTTCTCTACCTGATGCAATTCGGCGGGTTCGCCAGGTTTAAAAAGTCCAAAATAGACGTCGGGGCTGTGAGCATAAAATTCACGGACGTCGTCGGCCTGACGGAGGCCAAGCGGGAGGCGTGGGAAGTGGTCCAGCTCATCAAGGACCGGCGCCGCGTGAAAGCCATAGGCGGCAAGATCCTTAAAGGAGTGCTGCTGGTCGGCCCGCCAGGCTGCGGCAAGACCCTGCTGGCCAAGGCCGTCGCCACCGAGTCCGGCGTGCCGTTCATCTCCGCGTCCGGCTCGGAATTCGTAGAAATCTTCGTCGGCGTGGGCGCCTCGCGGGTGCGCAAGCTTTTCAAGCAGGCGAGAGAGTACGCGCAGGCCCACGGCGCCTGCATAATTTTTATAGACGAGCTGGAAGTCATCGGCCGGCGCAGGATACTCTACGACGCCTTCGGCGGGGGCTCGGAGACCAACAGCACCCAGAACCAACTCCTGGTGGAGATGGACGGCCTGAACGAAACCGAGGCCAACGTGATCGTCTTCGGCGCCACCAACGCCCTGGAACAGATTCTGGACGACGCGCTGCTGCGGCCCGGCCGGTTTGACCGCAAGATCTTCGTGGACAGGCCCAACCTGGTCGAACGCGAGAAGCTTTTTGAATATTATCTCGGCAAAGTGAAATACGACCCCTCCGTGGACCTGGCGCGGCTGGCGCGCAAGGCCGTCGGCAGTTCTCCGGCGGAGATAGAGAATGTCGTCAAGGAAGCGGCGCTGATAGCGGTGCGCAACTCGCGCGGGCAGCTCAACTTCAAGGATATCAGCGCCGCCATCGAGCGCATAGAGCTTGGCATGGTGCACCGGCTGAACATGACGGAAAAGGAGCGCGAACGCATCGCTTTCCATGAAGCGGGCCATCTGGTCACCATTTACCTGGCGCATCCGACCGACGATGTCTTCAAGGCCTCCATACTTCACCGGGGGGGGGCCCTCGGCGTGGTGCACCATATGCCTACCGAGGAAGTGCACAGCCCGGACAGGGAAACCTTTATAGGGCGCCTGCGGGCTTCGCTCGGCGGGTTCGCCGCCGAAAAGATAAAATACGGCGTCACCTCTTCCGGCGTCGGCTGCGATTTTGCCGCCGCCGCCATGACCGCGCACTGGATGGTCTGGAGCGCGGGGATGGGCAAGAGCGGCTTTATAGGCAACTACTCCGCCGTCCCGAAAGCCGAGCGCTCCGCCGAGATAATAAACAGGCTTGAACTCGAATCCCAGGAACTCCTGCGCGAGCAGCTAGTCGCGGTGGAGAAACTGCTGAAGGACAACTGGCATATCGTGGAGCGGTTCGCGAAAGAACTGCTTGACAGGGAAGAGCTGGATTACGACGAAATAGCCGCCATTTTCAGCGAATACGGCAAGCCGCCGCGGCTGTTAAACAAAGGGGATAGTGTGTAGGGTATGGGGTGTAGGATTTTTTGAATAAAAATTTTTGCGGCAAAAATTTTTATTGCAACTTCCCTCCTGACCGGTGTAATGAAGTTTTAGCGGCGTTTATTGGTAAACCACAGGGCGATACTTGTTTGATAGGCGAACGAACGCCCGAAAATCGGCAGCCGATTTTCGGGCCCCTTGAATTTCCCGGTTTTGTGTGCTATAACATAGAGGACATTACGGCCTCGGGGATGATACTGCTCCCGCCAAACAACGCCGGCCCTCCAAACGACCGACGGGTAAGCGGGCCCGCCGGACTGGTTGGCGGGAAACATCAGTTTCCGGACCGGAGTGGGTTTTTTATGGTTTTTTTACAACTTATCGGGGAGGATCTATGAGAGCGCCTATAAATTCGGGAAATGACGAAGACGGCCGGGAAGAAAGCGATTTCCGGGAGATGTTTTCCGGTCCTGAAGGGCGCAGGAAAAAGTATAAATGGCTGAGCCTTCTTCTTGTCTTTCTTTTTCTGGCCGGCGGCGGCTTTATAGCCTGGTTCATGATGAAAAACGCCGCTCACAAGCTGGTAGGCGGGGATAAATACACCCAATTAGCCTCCAATAGCTCGCTTTCCGGCGAACGCGCCGGAATCCGGAAGACTGGCGGCTTTTTTGCCTCCGAAGAAGAACTGGCAAAAGCCGATCCGGCGCTTAAAAACGAACTACTGGGCCTGGCCAATGAGCAGGGGTCGGGGGTCGGAGGCCAGGGGTTAGGGGCCGGGGGCCAGGGGCCGGGGGCAGGGGGCCGGGGGCCGGAGTCCGATGGAAATACCGCCCGGGTTTCCGGAAAGGATTTCCGCGCGGCTTCCGCCGCCGGCGCGGCCATGAGGCAGCAGCTTGCCGCCCGGGAATCAGCGGCCTTGCAGTCCCGGGGCGCCGGGGCTTCAAAAACGACGGCTTTTAACAGCGGCGAGGTCAGTAATACGGCGACCATCCAGCGTGTTTCCGGCTCCGGCAATAAGACGGCCGCCGCGGGTTCGGCAAAAGCGTCCAAAATCTCCGTCCTGGACTCTTTGAAACGCGCCCTAAGATCCACCATTTACGGCGCCAGGGACGCTTCAAGGGACGCGGCCAGGAACTGGACGGCAAAAGCCTTTGACGGCGCGGCGGACTCCGAATATTCCGTACAGTACGACGAAAAGATGAAAGCGCAGCTGGACCGCGTAAACCCCAATTCCATCCCCAGGTTCCTTAAGGACCAGAACGTGGACGCCGACTCCGCCGGAACCCTGGGAATGTCCAGTGTGGCTGAGCCCGAGTTTGACGAAGACGCCACCAGGGAAGCGCTTAAGAACGACGAGGAATATCAGAAGAAAAAATCACAGCAGGACTTCCTGGCTCTGCTTAATCCGCTGTTCGGCGGCCTGCCCAGGGACGGAAATGGAAACTCCGGGGATGACCCCATTGACAGAGGGCTTCCCGAACCCCCCGGCCTTAATGATTTAGCGCTTGAGGACTATATCGACACTTTCGGTTATGGCGGGGAGTGCGGCTGCTCGCCGGCGGCGCCCTGCTGCTGCCTGCCCCCGAACTACTATAACGATCACGGCATGGTGGGAGACTTCCCGCCCGCGGGCGACACGATGTTTGTTTAAAAATAAGTAACTACTCAGGTCTGTCGTCGTAGCGGCAGAGTTTACTCTGCTCAAAAAGGCAAAGCAAGCTTTGCCACTACAAAAAATACGTGAAAAATACGGGGAACCTGAGTTATAAAAATAATATAGTCTTCCTAATTATATAAGAAAGGAATTTCCCGGCTGGAAAACGCCGATTGAAAATTTAATGAGAAAAATATTCCCGCCGATCTGTCTGCTTCTGGCCGTCGTTTCCTGCACGGATAAAAAATTTAACGCCGATATAATAAAGCTGTTCGAGCGGCACAGCTATCAGGAGCACTCCCCGCAAAAGATAAAAGAACTGCTTGATGACAAAGGCGCCGCCGGCCTGCGGCTGCTGGACAAGTATGCCGGAGCGATAAAAGCCAGAAAACGATTTAAACGGGCCCCCGCGGCGGGCCCCGCCGCCGGTTCCTCCGGCCTGCTGATAGGCGGTCCCACCGGCGGCGGGGGGGGATTCTATCTTTTGAGAGTCTTTCAGCAGTCTCCGGCTCTGGCCGCCGGGTTGAAGGACGAAGACAGAATACTGGAAGTGAACGGTATTGCGGCCGGCGCCGAAACCCTCTCCCGCGAGATACAGGGCCGCGGCCAATTCAGACTGAAAGTGGAGCGCCGGGGCGCGGATAAGGGGCGGGGCGGTGGCGCGGCGGTTGGGCTCCAGACCTTTGAAGCTCCGGTCAAAAAAACGGATTTCGCTTTTCCAGTGGTCTTCGGCTTTTATGAGCCGCGGACTAAAACGGCTTTTGTCAGAATAAGCGTTTTTTTTGAGGGTTCAAGCCGCCTGGTCTTATCCGGGCTTGACGCGCTGGAGCGGCGCGGCGCGAAAAAAGTGATCTTTGATCTCAGGAGCAACAGGGGCGGCATGCCGGACGAGGCCGCCGCTATCCTTAACTGTTTCGCGGCCAAGGCGGGGCCGGTCCTTGAGCTTAAATCCCGTCACAAGGGGTATTCCAGGCGCTTTGACGCGCCCGCCAGGGGCAAATTCGCCGGTCTTAAAGCGGCGGCGCTGGTCAACGGCGAGACCTCCATGACCGCCGAGGCGTTCACGGCCGCGCTCAAAGACATCGCGGGCGCGGCAATAATCGGCGGGACTACCCGGGGAAACGTCTCGCTGCAGAGGGCGTTCAGGCTGGGGCGGAGTGAAAAGAACTTTCAGCTGACCGTGGCCAGGCTCTTCCCGCCTTCCGGCCGGGACCTTGAAGGGACGGGCTTAACGCCGGATCACGGCGTCAAATTATCAAAAGAACGGGCCGGAGAGCTGAAAAAAGCCTGGGATTCATCTTCGGAAACAGTTTTGCTGGACGACCCGTTCTATTTAAAAGCGCTCGAAGCGTTGAATAAGTAAACAGGATACATGTCCAGCATTCATTAAAAATTTTTGCGGCAAAAATTTTTAATATACCCCGCCCCCAAGCCGCGGGGAAACCTTAGGGCAAGAGGGAGTTTGAGGGAGAAAGAAATTTCTCCCTCATCCTGTTGGATAGAGTTGAATTGTGTCGCTTCGCTCCACCCCGGTAAGGTGTTGAAGAAAACCCCGTGCCGGGTAGGATAAAATGTTGCCTTGCAACATTTTATTAAAACCCTTGACATGTCAATGATTCACCCCTTGACAAATGAAATGAATCTGCTATACTATTAGACAGCAGTGAGAAAGGCGCTCCGCACTTTGGCCCGTTCAGAAAAAGCGCGGGGCAGGTCGCGATAATGGCAAAGCCGGCTAAAGCCGGCGGCGCAAAGCCGAGACCCGCGAAGTGCGGCGGGAGTCAGGCTGCCGAAGATTAGAAGGGACCTGAATTTTTTTAGGCCGTTTCTGCCGTCTTCGGGGTATACGAAGAAAGCTGAAACGGCCGTTGTTTTTTCGGGGGAGACATGGGCGCAAAAAGAGGGTTGCTTTTTGAGCGTTATATACTATAATTGCAAGTATCCGCAAAAAGGCGTCAGATATGACTGAAAAGGAGTTTGTAAACAGGGTCACCAACAGCAAAGCTGATTTTTTGAAACAGTTTTTTAATATTTTGAAGCGCGAAAAAACGGGATTTTGCGTCATAGGCGGTTTAGCCGTAAATGTCTACGCGGAGCCGTTGGTCAGTCTGGATTTGGATGTCGTCGTCGCTCTGGAGAAGTTAGACGCTTTAACCGCTATTCTGGCGAAAAAGTTTAAAGTCAGGGTATTTGAGCGCAGCGTAAATGTTTTTTCGGCCTCGTCCGACATCAGAATTCAGATACAGCGGGATGGAAGATATCAGGGGTTTGTCAGGCAGGCCAGAATCAGAAAGGTACTGGGCTATAAATTGCCGGTGGCGGGGATTGCGGATGTGCTGCGCGGGAAAGTCTGGGCGTATTCGGACGCGACAAGGCGCCCCAGCAAAAGGCAGAAGGACCTGGCTGATATAATGAGGCTGCTGGAGGCTGAAAAGGGCTTGTCCAGACTGCTCCCGGCGGCGGTAAAAAGGGCTTTGAAGTTATAGGCGGGCGGCGCCTTCTTATAAAAAGCGGACTGTTTGAGAGGAATAAAGGGAAGGAGGCATTTAAATGGGATTGACTCATGTGACTGTAAGCTTGAAAACAAACGAAAGGGCAAAAAAGCAATACGAAGCGGATTTTCTGGTTGATACAGGAGCCACTGATTGTTTAGCGCCGGCGGCGGAATTAAAAAAAATTGGAGTAACCCCTGCTGGGAAAATGGTTTATGAATTGGCAAATGGAGACAAGGTTGAATATAAATTCGGGCTTGGAGTGATTGAGTTCATGGGTGAAATTACCGCCGGTCGGATTATATTCGGTCCTGATGATGCTGAGCCGATATTAGGTGTTACCGCTCTGGAATCAGTGGGTATTTTAGTTGATCCTGTAAAACAGACTCTCAAACGTATGCCGGCTATACCATTAAAGCGGTTGCGATATGAAACCTGACAGCGGCCAAATTAACGGTAAAAAAGGCGGATTAAAAGCCGTTCTGGCCCGCTTTTACCCAGTTATTAAGATATTAAGAACCGTCCCCTATGACCTATGAAAATGGAAATCAGATTTTTCGACGAGAAGATCCCTTCCGATAAAACGGAAAAAACGGCGGAAGATATTTTTAAATCCGCGGGGCAGATAATGTTCAACTATTACAAACTGGTCTGGAAGAAGGACATCAGGCGGATGGGAGCGAAATATACGGTCAGGCTGGCAAAAACATGAGCGGGTTTTCCTACACCGACGAATATCTGGAATTTCTGCATGCCCTGGACAGGCATAAGATTGAGTATCTGCTGATCGGCGCTTACGCCGTTATGATTCACACAAAAGTCCCGAGAGCGACCAAAGATATGGATACCTGGATAAGACAGACCCGGGAAAACGCGATTAAGTTGTCGGCGGCATTGAAGGAATTCGGGGGCCTGGAGGTTTCTGAGGAGGCTGTTTTGAAGCTGGGTCAAAGAATTGAAATCAAAAGCGAGGCGTTCAAAATTGAGATCTGGACTTCCCAGGAAATCCTGGGTTTTGAAGAAGCGTGGGAAAGGAAAATGACGGATACTGTGGAGAATTTTTCCATTAACGTGATCTCAAAAGAGGATTTGATAAAACTCAAAAAGCATTTTAACAGGCCGCAGGATAAAATGGATTTGAGCCTGCTCCAAGAAAAAGATTTATGAACCGGACTGGTCGGATAAAAATGGGGAAAGGCGGATTAGAATCCGTCCTGGCCCGCTTTTACCCAGTTATTAAGATATTAAGAACCGTCCCCTAAAACGTTACGGCGGGGAGAAAATTTATGTCGGCAATTTATGTCGGCAATTGACTATCCCGGTGAAAATATACTAAAGTTAGGGATTATGAAAACAAAAAACATGCTGGCGCTTGCAGTTATTTTAATTTTCTGCGCCGCAATCGGTTTCTCCGCGCAGACTAAAACCGGCGATGGGAAAATAAAACGCAAGGCAAAAATGTCCGCTCCGGCCCGGGCGCCCGTGAAAAAACCGGCCGCAAAAGCGTCCGTCGCGACGGACGCGGCGCCCGCGGGAAAAAAACCCGAAATTTCATCCGCGACGGTTGTAACGGAGACTCCTTTTGAAACAGCGTTCAAAGAGTCAAAATCAGGCAATCCGGCCGTCAGACGGCAGGGAGCGGACCAGTTCGGCCAGCTCAGGGACGGAAACGCGATTGGCCGTCTTGTTGAACTTTTAAACGATCCGACAGGCTATGTAAGAGCCGCAGCCGCGGATTCCCTCGGCCTTTTGAGAGGCGGCGGGGACAAAGCCACGGAGAAACTGTGCGAAATGCTCGCAAACGACCCTGATGAAACAGTCAGGCAAACCATAGCGATTTCTTTCTCCTACATAGGCGACCGGAAAAGCGAAGACTGCCTGATCAAAGCGGTTAACGACAAATCCGGCGCGGTAAGATACGCCGCCATAAGAACTATCGGGACTTTAAGATTCTTCAAAGCTGAAAGCGAACTGATTAAACTGGTGGACAGCGGGGATTTGCAGATAAGGAGGAGCGTTATTGATACCCTTGGCCGGCTTCAGTCAAAAAACTCGGCCGACGCCCTGATAAAGCGCTCAGATGACGAGGATAACTATGTAAGGCAGGCGGTTGCCAGGGCATTAGGCGAAATAGGCGATGTGGCCGCTGTGCCCGCCCTCAAAACAAAACTAAGCGATCCCGACGATTCAGTTAAACTGGAGGCGGCTCTTGGCCTCGCCAAATTGAACGATAAAAGCGGCCTGGAACTGGCTGGTGAATTCGCGAAGTCAAAGGAAATAGCGCTGAAACAGCAGTCTTTGACCATTCTCTCAATGACAGGAGACGAAAAGAGCCTTAAAATCCTCGATGAACTGTATGAAACCGAGCAGGAACCCGGCTTAAAAAATTTTATAGACTCGTGCAGACGAGCCGTTAAATCAAGGCTGAAACCGGTGAAACCTCCGTTGACCCGTCAAGACCCGCGTGAGCCTTGACAAAATCCGGTTATTCTGCTATAATATAACCGCAAAGCAGTGCAGGAGCTGCCCCGCTGGGCGGTTTGGGGTGTGTGTTTTGGAGGGGTGGCGTGTTTTTTGATATCCGATAATAGCAAAGCCGGCTAAAGCCGGCGGCGCAAAGCTGCGACCCGCTAAGTGCGCGGGGGTCAGGCTACCGAAGATGGTTGTATGAAAAAGCTGTTTTGCCGCCATTATCCGTTTTTTAAGGCCGCAGTGGCCGCGCTTTCCTGTTTGGGGGAAGCGCTGTCGTTGCGGTTCTTTTTATCCGGTCTTTCCGTTGTGCCGTTTATTTACTACAATAACGGAGCGCAGTATCCCGCCATGGGAACGGTTATTCCCATGGGGGTTGTTTGTTGTCGCGCCGGCGCTTTCGCTGCTGAATGTCCCCGGATTTAGCGAGGCTTTATGACTGATTTTCTAAAACGGTTTTTCAATGTTTTGAAGCGCGAAAAAGCGGGGTTTTGCGTTATAAGCGGTTTAGCCGCGCTGAGCCTGTTGTTGTGGGCGCCGTCTTTCGCCCAGAAAGATTTTAAAAACTCCGACAGGAATACGCGCCTTGAGGCAGTTAAGAAATCGGGTGAAACCGGCGCTCCCGGCGCGCTCAAATTTTTAAAAGAGGCCGCGAACGACGAGGATCCTTATGTCAGAGGGCAGGCCGTGAAAATAATAGGCGCATTGAAATCCAACGAATCTCCGGCGATTCTTAGTGCGGCGTTAAAAAGCGGGGATGCCAATACGAGATATGGGGCTGTTGAAGGGCTTGAGGCTTTGGGCGGCATAAAAGCCGTCGGCCTGCTCATAGGCCTTTTGGAACACAAAGACAGAAATACGCGCTGGAAAGCTGTTGTCGCGCTTGGGAATTTAAAAAATGACAGGGCCGTGGAACCTCTCCTTAAAACAGCCCGGGGAGAAAAAGACGAATATGTAAAAACAGCGGCTGTTGAAAGTCTCGGGAAAATAGGAACAAAAAAAGCCAGGGCGGCGTTGAATGTTCTTAAAACCGACAAAGACGGGAAACTGTCAAAATGGGCGGAGAATGTATTGAAGGCGGCAAAATGATCTGCGGCTTAACGGTGAGGCCGGTATGAAAAAAGCGGAGTAAACTCTGCCGCTACGACGACAGACTTGAGAAAATCGTTTATACGCGATCCTGGAGAGAATATTTTTGCGCGATTTTCGCACCATTTCCAAAACAGGGGGTTTTTCAGCGGAATCAGAAAGTAAGCAACGTCCCCTATATGAAACCTGACAGCGGCCAAATTAACAACAAAAAAGGCGGATCAATATCCGCCCTGGCCCGCTTTTGCCTGATAAGTAAGAAAGTAAGAAACGTCCCCCTTCTTATTCTCCTTCTCCTTCTTCTTGCTGGGGGGGCTTATGCGGCGAATTCGGTTGTGGACGACGGCACACTCAAATATTCCAATCAGAGGAAGGTTATATACAGCAAGGGCAAGGGTTATTGGGTTTTTTACGCCAATGCCGACGCTGTGCCGGCTTATAAATTTTCAAAGGACGGCGTTAACTGGGCGGGGCCCTGGCTGATATTTACGGACACCACAGGTGAAGGACCGGATGTCACGGTCTGGCATGACAGGGCAAACGACATTGTTTACGTGGCGGCCGGGCCTAATCAGGAGGATGACTGCGGGGCGTCCGGGACGGGCCCGAAGGTTTATGTGGTGAAAAGCGATGTGCTTCCTTCCTCCGGCGAGATCACCTGGAAGAGCGCGGACACCGTTGATATGAACGAAAAGGTTCCAAATTGCACCATCCTAGAGGGCAATTATGCCGATGAAAATGTGGTTTTTCCCAATTCAGTGTCCATAACCCGGGACTCGGACGGTTTTATCTGGCTGACCGCTTTATGCGGCGAGGGTTCTAACGGCGGCAATGACGATTATATACCGTGTTTCAGGCGGTCCGGCACGGCCAATGCCATTGATTTTACGAACGGCCACGATGAAATGGGCGCTAAATTTGTGGATGATGAAATTGGGGCCTGGCTCTGGGCCGTTCCCCATATAAGCGATGGCGGCATTTTCGCCAATTCCCCGCAGGATAATAAAAATATACCTTATAAAATCACAGCAGCGCTTGGTGAAACCCTTATCACCGACCCTGACGCGGCAGTTGCCGATAAAGTAATAAACTGGGAAGCCAGCTTTTCGGCTGTTGTTGACAGCATTGGTAATGTGCATATGGCCGCAGATGATAATAGCGTCAATGAATTAACCGAGTATTACCGCTGGGATTCCGCGGGGGATTTACAGGCCGGAAATCAGGGATTACAAATCAGCACCGGACCAAGATACGGAACAAGCATCGGCATCTCAACCGGCACGGGTACGGATACGGTTTACATCGTTTACAGGTCAACGGCAAACGAGTTGTGGATGAAAAAGGCCTCCACCAGCGCCGCCGCCGCCGGAGACTTCAAGGGGCCTTATTTCCTGGTTACAAAAAACGTTACAAGACCCAATGTGGGTTACGCGGTGCTGCCGCCCTATCCGCTGCCTTATGTTTATGAAGACGCGGGTAAAGTTATGTTCGGCAGGATTGTGACTTCAACTTTCGCGGCTCCGACAATCGCTTCTGTTTCGCCTGTTACGGTCGGCATAGGGGCCGGCATAATAGATAAAAGCGCGGATGAAACCTATGACATGAAAATAACGGGAACGGACTTTGTGACCGGCCCCGAGCCCGGCGTAAGCTGGGAAAGGAGCGCAGTCGTCGTTGACGGGATCACCGTTACAAGCGTGACTTTTGTCAACAGCACGGCGATTTGGGTCCATTTTAAGGTGGCCCAGGGCGTTGCCAAGGGGCCTATGGATCTGAGGGTTTCAAATTTTGACGGCCAGGAAGCGTTCAAGGCCGGTATCGCGTCGGTGACGGTTCCCACTTCGGAGCTGACCTATCCCGTGGAACCTGTAAAATTTTCAAGCGGCATCGCTTCCATCAGCGGCACTTCCACTTATCTGCCCGTTATAAACCAGGTACTGCTGGACGCGCAGATAAAAATAGCGAGGGCTTCGGATAATTTTGAATGGGACGGGAGCGCTTATGTGGACCCTGCTGCCAGCGGCGCGCAGTGGAATAAAGCCGCGGGCACGGATACCTGGAAATACACCGACTGGACCAATAACAGCGATGTGCAAAAGGACGCCGAAGGCTATACGCTGGAAAGCCGGGGACGGACCGACGACAGGGGTTTCGGCAACGCTTCGGGCGCCGTTATTTTTAAGATAGACAAAGCGCAGCCGGGCATTAATTTCACTTCTCCCAAACCCAATTCAAGCAATAAGTCCCTGGGAACTGTCCAGGGAACCGCCGCTGATTCCGGCTTCGGCTTGCGCAAAGTTGAGATGGAATTGATAGATTCAGTGGATAATGTCCTGGCTGAAGCGGACAATGACGACAATTTCTGGAACGGGGACGCCTCCTGGCTGGCTGATTCAACCTGGTATTATCTGGTTGACCCGGACGGGAATCTCACGGATTACGCCTGCAGCGATCCCAATAGTGAGTGCGCGAAGAAAACACTGAATATGGTAGTCAAGCAGACTCCTGACCAGGCGGACGACACGAAACTTCCTTCCTTTACGGACGGCAGAAAATACAGGATACGGCTCAGGGCCGATGACATGCTTAATCCGAAAGTTTACGGCGCGAGCAGAGATTTCTATTATGATGTCACCAGGCCCACAATAACCGTTGCCATACCCGAAGTCCTGGACCCGACCGAGCCGTCAAGTTTGGATGACGCCGATAATGTGTTCAGAAACCAGTGGAAGTTTTTTGAGGGAACCACAAAAGACAATGTGGCCGACGTGGTTATCGGGGCCAGGAGGATTTTTTATTGCGTCTATGAACAGGGCGGGGCTGATAAATGGGGCACCGACTGCGCAGGGAGCACTCCGCAATACGTCAAGTATGAGCATTCTCCGGACACCTGGACAGCCAGTTTCAGCGTGGATGTTTCAACAAACTGGAAAAACGGCTGGTGGTACAAGCTGCTGGTTTACGGCGAAGACGCGGCGCTGAATACGCACGGCACGGCGCTGGAGCCTTCCACAAGCGGATATTTTTATTATGACGAGGCAGTGCCCCTGGTTAAGATCTCATACCCGCTGGATGCGGGGAATTATGGAAAGGATTCGCTCAAAGAGATCTACGGCACGTCAAAGGACGACCATTCAAAGGTTAAACAGGTGGAATACAGGCTTGAGCATCCGCCGCTGGCCAAATGGGAGGCCACGGACGCCGGTGGTTCATGGAAAGACCAGAGCGCGGTAATCTGGAATATCGCCAAAACAACAACCGCTGTGCCTTATGAAACCTGGCTTTCCTCAAATATCGCCTGGGTTGACGGCGAGGAGTATACTTTCATAGGCAGAGCCCTGGATAAAGCCTTGAATTATTCCGCGGTGTATTCAACAGTGGCGTTTAAGTATGATGTTTCAGCGCCCAGTTCAACAGTAACAAAGCCGGTGGAGGCACGGACATATTCACAGAAACTCGCGCAAATCAGCGGCACAATGATAGACATGCCCGATACCACAAGGCAAAGCGGTATAGACCTTTTTAAGGTCGGAATCTGGAGGGAATCCGACGGTAAGTGGTGGAACGGCACGGCTAAAGGCTGGGAGGCGGCCAGAGACGATGTGGCCCACGCCGCGCCGGCGGGCCTGGACTGGAAGCATGAAAGTTTAGGCGGCTTCTGGGATACCGTCGGAACCGCTGAAACCTTCAAGGTCTATGTCTGGGGACAGGACAAGGTTGACAAACCAGACACAAGTTACAGGAATATAGAATCCTCAACAGTGTTAAAGAATACCTTTAAATACGAAGTGGCGCCGCCCACTTCCACGGTAACGGCGCCTATTCACAATAAATGGTACAGCGGGGTTTCAGGCTATGACCTGGCGGAGCTGAAAGGCACCTCATTTGATAGGCCTGTTTCCGGGCCCGGTTCGGGCAATACTGTTTCTAAAATGCAGGCTCATATCAGGCGGGGAAACAACGACGCGCAGTGCTGGGGCGGCAGCGCTTTTGACACCGACTGCGCCGCTGAAGCCGCCTGGAATAATATGACTTTTGTGGAGGCAAGCACCTGGGCCCTGACCACCGGCGGCTCCGGCGGGATCTGGGAAAAAGTAATAGACGGGGAATCTTACAGGGTAAGAGAGCGGGCAAAAGACAATGCCTATGACGGGACGGAATCGCTTTCGCCCAATATTGAAAGCGTATTTGAGGAAAACAGGAATGAGAAGATCTTCAAGGTTGATAAATCCACCCCGTCCGCGACGATACAAATCCCCAAGGCCCCCGAGGTTTCCGTTCTTTCGGAGGTAAGCGGCACGGCCTCGGACGCGTACTCCGGGGTCCGGGGCGTGGAAGCGGCTTATTACGGAGAAACCGAAGCCAACTGGTGGAGCCCGGCGGCCAATACCTGGAGCCTTGGCGGCGCCGATTCAGTCCCTCCCGACGCCGCGTTCGTTCCAGCTTCAACAACAACCACTTCGCCTGTCACTTTTAAGGTTGAAGGCAGTTCCATCCCCGCTCTTACAAACGGCCGTTTCTATAAGATATTCGCGAGAGGCATGGATAATGTCGCCAATAAGGGCGCATTCCCGGGCCAGGCAAATTATACAACGCCTCCCACCCAATCGGCTTTTATCAGGATAAAAAAGGTAACCGCGGCGCCCCAGTCCTACTTCACGTCTCCGGGCCAGAACGGCCTGTTTTTCAAACCAGCTAATTTAACCGCGCTTGAAGGCACTCTCTCGGACGCCACCACCTGCCAGGTCAGGGTGATAAACGAGACCCCCGCGCCGGATACGGTCTGGACCGGTTCGGTGTGGGAGTCTACCAGCACTTATCTGAAGGGCTGCGCGGATGACACTTATGTGGTCGGTAAATCCACGTGCGGCTGGCATGGGACCGATAATCTTACCTGGGTTAAAACACTTGGGAATATCTGGCCGGCAGCCACCAATAAATTCTATGCGCAAGTGCGAGCAGTTGCAGATACGATTGTAGAACCCTCTCCATTTGAGAGCGTTGGTTTCTATATCGACCCTGAAGTTCCGAGTGTTGAGTTAAAACATCCATTGCTTAGCGCGTACCAAGCAGGCGAGGTCAAGGCCAGCACCGCCAACGCCACGGACGCCGGGCTCGGAGAGCTGGATTTTGGAACCGGGAAATTTGAAATAGTCCGCTCCTCGGACAGCAAGCATTATACTGGAACAGGTTTCACAAGCACCACCGATTACCTGCTTGCGTCAAGGGTTGTGGATGCCGGCCCTCCCGCGGTTTTGGACTATCTTGATTCAAATCTGAGCGCCGATACGGTGTTTAAGAACGGCCTGAAATACAAGGTCCGCTTCAGGATAGCGGATAAGGCCGGCAATGAGACGGTTACAGCCTATCTTGAATTCATATACGATTTATCCAATGCAACTGCAACTATCAGCGTGCCATTGACCGACAGCGCCATAAACGAGATATCAATAAGCTCCGGGGCGCATAAAGATGCTGATCCCGATATACTAGACAGCGATATAGGGCCGTCAGGCGTGGACAAGGTTGAAGTGTCAATATTTGCGGTCAGCGGTTCAAATGCCAACCAGTATTATAACAGGGCAAAAGGCACGTTTTCAAATCCAACTGAGTCCACTTCCTGGTCAACCATGACTGTTCATGCAAGTTCCTGGACCTTTGCCGAGGTTTCCCAACTGGTAAACGCCATGCAGGACGGCGTTTTCTACAGCATGCGCTCAAGGGCCTGGGATAAAGCCCGCAATCAGCAGACTATATATTCCGTCCCGGAATCCTCGCGCGGTTATGTCTGGGACGTCTCGCCGCCCACAATAAGGCCGACAAAGCCGCTTGAGGGCGCTAAATGGCGGCCCTCTACGATTACGGATATCCAGGGCACTGCCAATGAGGAGCCCTCGGGCGACTGGAAGAGAAATTCGGGCTTTAGAAAAGTGGATGACGACACGGACATTGAGATGACTTACTTAAATGGCCCGGATACTTATTACTGGACGTCCACAGGCTGGTCAAGCGCTACAGTCAGCGTTGTGCAAAGGCCGGTTGAACTTTCAGGCTCAACCACAATATGGAATCTCATTCCAAAACCTGTGGATGACACAACCGAGCCTTACAGCAAGGATTCCTGGCAGTATGCCGGCGACAGGGAATTCCGTCTGCGCGCTAAAGCAAGGGACGCTGCCACGGATGCGGCGGGTTATTACAACAGAAACGTGAGCGCTTTCTTCGGCGATGACGGCGCCAACGATTATTCAACCTTTATCGTGGACCCTACCGCCCCGGTTTCCTCCATAACGGCGCCGACAGCGGCTTTTGTGAGCACCCTGACGGTAATCAACGGCACCGCCAATGCCGATATTTCCGGCCTGGCTGAGCTTAAAATAAAACTCCTCAGAAACGCCGATAGCTGGGAATGGACAGGCTCCTCCTGGACGAATGTGGGAACCCCCTGGTGGTCCACGACCACCATCCTGAGCGCGACTGAGTGGGAATACACTAAAATTATAAACGCTTTTGAAAATGATAAGGAATATACTATTTCCCACAAAGCGACGGACGCTTCGGGGAACATTGAAGCCGAGGTGAAAAGGGCGTTTAAATTTGACAATGCCGCTCCAAGCTCCAAATATACAAAACCGCCGGACCCGGCCACGGCGCTGAACCCTCCCCCGTATTCCAATCAGAGCATCTCGACAAGAAAGCTGGATAAACTCATAGGCACGGCCGCTGAGGCAAGCGGTTCAAATCAATCAGGTCTGGCTGAAATCTGGATAGCAATTGCCTCAGGCACAGGCTCCGGAGCTTTGTGGTGGTCAAATACCGACGGCAAATTCAGCGTCAGCCAGACCGAGGTGTATTGGTCGTCAAAGGTAGTAACCGGGACCGGCTGGGAGTATACACACGCCAATCTTCCTACCACGACAAGTTTTTCGAACGGCTCCGTCTGCAAGGCGTTTATAAGAGTGAAGGATACGGTCGGCAACTGGGCCGGCAATATAACAAATCCGGGCGATGCCGGTGAAATATCCCAGCAGTTTATATATGACGATGTCATTCCAACTGTTGAAATAGGCGCGCCAAACAAGAAATTTTACAACAATATACTCACTACCCTGTGGGGAACCGCGTGGGACGGGGGAACAGGCGCAAACAAATCGGGAGTGGATATTGTGAAAATCGCGGTCAGGGAAGCCGGCACGGGCTGGTGGAATTTTGCCACGAACGGGGGTTTCAACGTTTCCGACGCGGCCGATGTGAACGGCGACGCCTGGACAAGCGCGCCCCTGACCGATCTGGGCAGCGGCAAATATAAATGGGAGCTCGCTTTTTCAACGGCAAGGTACGCCACCGGCAACGATTACCAGGTTGTGGCAAGGCCGAAAGACAAGGCGACGAACATACAAGGCGGCGCTCCTCCCGCGGCGGAAGGCTATACCTTCACTTACGATAACGCGAAGCCTTCCACATACATTGATATGCCCAAGGATAATGCCGCGTATAATACTCTGACCGAGCTTAACGGCACCGCTGATGACGCCAATGTGGGGATTAAAGAAGTCAGGATGACGATCTTCAACATTACCGACGACAAATATTACGATCCCGCCAAGAACCCGGTGTGGACTACCGGCCCGGAGACGGACGCCCCCTGGGTTTTGACAAACGCTGTTTTATACGTCACTTCCGCCGCCTGGAAGTATTCAATTACTGACTCAACCTGGACAAGCGGCAAACAATACAGGGCCAGGCTGAGGGCCGAGGATAAAGCGGACAATCTGCACGTGGCCCTTGCCACGGCGACGTTTATTTTTGACACTAATGTGCCTGTATCCACCGTCACCTACCCCGCCGACGGAGTTCATTATACGGCGGCTATAAAGCCGTTTACGATCAAAGGAACAAGTTTCGACTATCCGCTGGGCACAAAAGCGGAGGTAAACGAGATAAAGATGTATGTCAGGCGCAACAGTGACAGTTATTACTGGACGGGCAGCGCCTGGCAGTCCGCGGAGTATAGTTTCGACATTGTTTCCCCGCCTTTCGATAATTGGGAAAAGGCGATGTCGGATGATATGTTCATCGGCAATGACGGCGAGATTTTCAGGGTTGAGACCAAGGCAAGGGATAGAGCGACAAACCAGGAAGCAAAGGGGCTGAAAACCAGTTTTGTCTATGATTTGCAAAGGCCCACCGCCACAATAACCTATCCTTCCGACAAGGGTTATATAAGCAAAACCGGGAAAATAACAGGAACAGCCTATGACCCGCCGAATGGGAAAGTCAAGGAAGTATACCTGAGAATAAAACAGCTTACAGGCCCAAAACCCGACCATTACTGGCGGATCTCCGATTCAAGCTGGACAGTTGAAAACGCTCCGGCTGTCTGGAACGCGGTCACTTCATCCGGAACATTAAGCCCCGACGCCACCTCCTGGCAATTGGGTACGACTCCCTGGCAGACAGGCGAGGTCTATGAGATGAACGCTTATGCCATAGACAAAGCGGGTTGGACGCAGCAAGTTTACAGCACAGCCACGCAGATAGTGGCGGATTTTACGGCGCCGACTTCAACAGTGACATTCCCGGCCCATGGCGATGACTTAAATAGTGAAGTTTCCGTGATCAAAGGCTCCGCCGTGGACGCCTCTCCGGGCAAACTGGATAAGGTTCTTGTTTCCTATTATAAGGTCACGGCTACGGCCGGTTACTGGGACATAGCCACGGGAAAGTGGAATTCAGCGGCTGAAAAATTTTATGAAGCCGCAATCCTGGCTGATAACAGGTGGGAGGCCACGGGAGCGTCAACCCCGACCTGGGTAAGAACAACCGACGGAGTGGAATACCAGGTTTTCGCCAAAGGAGTTGATAAAGCGGGAAATGAAGTGGCAAAGCCCGGCGCCGCCGCGGCTGATACCTCATTAGTCCAGTTTAAATTACGGGCTATAGTTCCAACGTCAGGTATCACGGCGCCTGACGGCCTTACTCCCCATTGGAAGGCTTCACCCATTCCGACTATCCAGGGAACAGCCCTTAATGCCACCACTGTCCAGGTCAGGATCGTGGATTTCGGACCCGACCTGACAGAGCAGGCGGGAAGCGATGATCTGGCCTGGGACGGCGGAAAATGGGTTTCAACCGCCACCTTCACCGGGTTTACCGGAGTTAAGGATTTTGACGGCGCCAACTGGTCATGGTCAATCGCTTCGGACAAATGGAACGTGAACAGGAATTACAGGGCCGCCTCAAAGGGGCTTGACGTCACAAATAGTCTTGAGGAAACTCCCAAGTCCGAGGACAGCAGAACATTTGTGATAGATTCCACGGAGCCGGTTGCGCTGATAACCAAACCTGATAAAAGGTATCTCGTGTTTTTAAGCACTGTTTCAGGCACTGCCACGGATACCGCGCCTGGCGTGGTTAAAAACACTTATTTCAGGGTTAAAAGAGACGCGGCGGATGAATACTGGAACTGGAAGGCTTCAACATTTACTGCCCTGGACGGCGCCAATACTGACTTAACATCGGCTCTCGCGGACGGGCTCTGGAGTTATACAACTGATTATTTCAAGACCAGCAAGGCATGGGAGGCTGATAAAACCTATATAGTCCGGTTCTTCGCGGTTGATAAAGCCGGCAATCAGGGCACTGCCAGCGAAAAAACATTCACTTTTGATATTTCATCGCCAACAACGAGAATATTGATTCCTTACGATTCCAATAAAAAGGGCATGCGGTCTCTGCCTTCTGTTTCAGGAACTGCAAAAGACAACTGGAAAAATGAAAGGGTGCAGATAGCGATGCAAAAGCAGGCGGAGACTCCCATCTGGTATGACGGCTCTGGTTTTACAGTAACCGGCGCGGATCCAAACTGGCTTGAGGTGACAAACTCAGTGGGTTTCCTGTCCCCCGACGCTACAAGCTGGGCTTATGCACCGGCCGGCATGGACGAGGATTTTGCATCTGGCTATAAATACCTGATACTTACGAGAGGGATTGACGTCGCGACAAATGTCCAGGACGTATTTGAGGTGGACGTTTCTTCAATGTATATGACCATGGACAAACACGCTCCGGATTCTTTGATAGTCCGGCCGCTTGACGATGGGGACGGCAAAAGCGGAAGGTACAGGTCTTCAGACATAGGCCAGACCGGCAACTCAACGCACCTGAAAGGAACCGCCTCGGATAATCCGGCTTCCTATCCCAGCGGCGTAAGCAAGGTTCAGATCAGGCTTTCATATTTAAAGGATGGAGACACATATTACTGGACCGGTTCGGCTTTCAGCTCATATACGGTCACTGAAACCACCGCCTGGCAGGGAACTTCACTTTCAGGAAGCGCTCCGACCTGGAACTGGGATTATATGACTGACATAGCCTGGAAGTCAGAGGACAGGGAATATAAATTAGAATCAAAAGCAATGGACGACTCAAGGCTTTCCGATGATACAGGCGACGGCAACTGGGAGACCGCCGCGGCCAGGCCCGATGATATACGGTATCTTATTGTGGACGACAGCCCGCCTTCGGTGCTGATAACAAGCCCTGTTGACGGAGCAAAGTTAAACGTAACGCCGGAGATAAAAGGCACGGCCAACGCCGAGCTGGCGGGGCTCAGGGACGTGCGGATAAAGGTGTCTTCCAACGCGGCGGGAACCTGGGTGCTGGTGAGCGACAACAACCAGGCGGACGGTATCTGGGTCAGTTCCTGGAGCTGGACGGGTTTAAGCGGTTTGAAGGACGGAACCACGTACCAGATAGTGGCAAAAGACCAGGACAATGCGCTCAACTGGGCTACTGTGTATTCAACTATAACTTTCGTCTACGACATAACGGCGCCCGTTGTGAAGATAGTCAAGCCCGTTGACGCAAGGTATTACGGCAGAAATTCGTCAATAGCGGATTATTATCTGGATACGCTCAGCGGCACGGCCGCGGACGCGTATGATGTGAAAAAAACGGAGATACAGATATACGAGGTGAATACAAGTTCCTACTGGCATACCACAGGCTGGAAAGTGGATGTAAGCAGCTGGCATAACGCGGGTAAAGAGACCTGGCAATTCGGTACGCCGCCGCTTACGGACGGTTATAAGTACCGGGTGGAGGCGCGGGCATACGACATAGCCGGGAATTTAAGCGCCTACACCACCAATTACGCCTATTATGATTCAACCGTGCCGCAGGCGGCCCTGAAAAAACCCGATAATTCGGGTTTTTACAGGGATTTGCCGGAGATAACCGGCACCGCCGCCGATCCCGCGAGCGCCGGCCCGTATAAATCGGATATGCTCAAGGCGCAGGTGGCGATACAGAAAGATCCGCCCGGGGGCGACTGGTGGAACGGCTCGGCTTTTGTCTCAGTCGAGAGAGTCTGGTTAGATGACAGTTCGCATAGCTGGCCTGACTGGGTACTGACAGGAGCGAGCACGCCCACCTGGGCGACAAATACAAAATACCGGGTGGAGGCGCTGTCCTTTGACGTATCCAGGAACACCTCCACCGTGGCGACGCAGGAATTTGTGTATGATACGCAATTGCCTGTTGCAAAGACAACCGTACCCGCAAGCGCCTATATTAATTCCCTGAAGTATATAGAGGGAACCTCGGCGGACTCAAATAGTCTGGGCGGGATAAAGTTAGCGGAACTGCGCGTAAAGAATATAGGGGCAAACGCGTACTGGAGCTGGGTGGATAAGGATTACACAATATCGGACGCGAACCAGGCCTGGTATGTGGCGTCTTCAACCGTTAGTCCTGCATATTCGGCCTGGTTTTCAACAGGCACGCCGCCCGGCAAGCCGGACGGTGTGAATTTTATAAGCGGGATAGATTATGAGATACACTCCCGGGCGCTGGACAAGGCGGACAATTACGACAATGTTTATTCAACAAAGACATTCAGGTTTGACAGCGAAGCGCCGATCTCAAGCGTAACAACCCCGTCTGCGTTATATGTATCCAATAACGCTCCCATTACAATATCAGGGACAAGTTATGACCCGGGCGGCAGCGGGGTAACAGTAGTGAAGGTTAAGATCCGCAGGAACAGCGATAATTACTGGTGGTCCGCTTCGGATGCCCAGTTTGCGGCCGCGGAAGGCGATAATAATACCTCAGGGACCAATCCCTGGAGCATAAACATAACGGCGGGGCTATTGGACAATGTATCCTATTATGTGCAGACAAGCGCCAGGGACCAGGCCGGGTTAATAGAGGCCTATCCCGGTTATAGTCCCCGGACCTTCTGGATAGATTATTCAAGCCCGACCAGCGGTATAACCCAGCCGGTAGACGGCAAATACTATAAATCATTAGCGAGTCTCAAGGGAACAGCCAAAGATATCACTGCCGGGTTAAAAGAGGCGGGGATACTATTACAGGATTTAACCAAGAGCGCCTCATACTGGAATGCGGTCACGCCGGCATGGGAGACTTCGCCGGTATATTCCACATCTTCAGTGACAGGCGCAAAGCCCGATTATAACTGGGAGCTTTCAAAACTGCCTTCCTGGACGCAGGAGACAAAGTATCTGGCGGTTTCAAGGGCAAAAGACAATTCAGAGCCGGTTTTAACGCAGACGGTGTTTAACGCGGGCATAAGTTCAAATTCATTCGTATATGATGTGATAAAGCCGACCTCAGTGATAACCCTGCCTGTAAATAACGGCGTATACGGCGGGTCCGGCAATCCGATAGGGACGATCGAGGGAACCGGGTTTGACAGCGATACGGCCTATACGGGCGGCCCGGCCGCGCCGCAAAAGCGCGTTGAGAAAGCCTATCTCGCGGCCAAACAAGACTGGACCACAATGTGGTGGGATGTCAGTAAAGGCACCTTCAGCGCCGCGGCGGCGATCTGGTATGCGGGAACGTTTGATACCGACGATAAATGGTATTGGACAGGAGCAAGCACGCCGACATACGTGAGCGGCAAGAAATATCTGCTCAGGACACGGACCACGGACTATGCCGGCAATGAGGAGGATGCGTTTATAAGCGGCAAGAACGAGGTGGTATTCACTTATGACACGGCCCCGCCCGAGGCGGTGGCGCTTTACCCGGTAAATAACGAGCATTACAACAGTATTGATTCTGCAAACGGGACAGCCAAAGACGATGTGGGCATAGCTGTAAATTCAGTTGAATTTACATTAAGGGAGGTAGGCGGCAACTGGTGGAACGGTTCTACGTTTACGCTTACAAGCGAAACCTACCTGAAGGCAAATAATGCCGAGGGCGCAAGCGTCAGCTGGTCCACTGGAACGCTTAAATTCCAGACCAATTACACCTATGGAATAAAGGCCCGGGCGGTCGATAAAGCCGGCAATACAGGCGCCGCCTCGGGCGAGAACCAGTTTATATACGATATAACCCCGCCGACAGCGACTGTGAGTGTGCCCGTAAATAACGGCAAATACAGAACAATAACACAGCTTAAAGGCGAACATACCGACACCTCGCCCGGGATATCGCAGAGGGCGGAGGCGAGGATACATGATGAAGGGCCGGATTCAGCTGGGTATTATAACGGCGTGGACGGCTGGTCAACCTCGGTGGTCTGGATAGCCACGGAGACCACTGGCAATTTTAAACTATATCCGAGCAGCTGGGTGTACGATGTAAGCGATATCTGGACAACCGGTCACAAGTATTCGGTGGTATCAAGGGCGAAGGATAAGGCTGGCAATTATCAAACAATATTTGACGTTGGTAATTCATCTAATACGTTTATATTTGACAACAGCGCTCCGAACACAGGCGTTACGATACCGGCCCAAAAAGCGAACAACGCTATAAGCAAGGTAGGCGGGACGGCAAAGGATTTGCCTGATGCGCCCAAGTATAAAGCTGGAATGACGAGCGGAAATGGTTCGGTAAAACTTACGCTCTACAATAAAACCACCGGCAAATACTGGACAGGTTCGGCCTGGACTGGAACAAGCCCGTCTACCTTCACGGCGGATACGGCCGACAACTGGGCTAACTGGGAATATGCGATAAGCGCCTGGCAGACAGACAATGAATTTGACATAAAGACATGGGGAACGGACGATATCGGCAATGAAGAGGCGCCTTCGGTCAAGTTCACGCTCATTTACGACACGACCCCGCCTTCGGTGCTGATAACCTCACCCACGGCCGCGGCCATGAAATCATTATCTCCGATTTTCGGCACCGCCAACGCCGATCTGGCGGGGCATAAAGGCAGTGAATTAAAGGTTTCAACGGGCAGCGGAGCCGATACAAGGTACTGGACGGGCTCGGCCTGGACCGCTTCTGAAACCTGGCTTGCCACTACAAGGCTCGGCAATACCTCCTGGCAGTATGAACTGGGCGACGCGGCGCTTAAAGACGACGTGGTTTACACCTTTATAGCGAAGTCGCTTGATAATGCCGGCAATTATTCCTCGGTTTACTCCACTTATACGGTAACCTACGATACCACTGGTCCCAATGTTTCCCTTGCTTTCCCGAAAAACGGCGAAGCTTATTCAACCATAAAAGTTTCAACTCCCGCAGCGGGAACATCTTCAAACCCGCAGTCTTCGCCCAATACCGGCGTAAGTACGGTTACGGTCGCTATAACCGATACCGTGGATAGTAAGTGTTTTGACGGGGCTTCATTTACGGCATGCTCCGCCTCAATCTGGCTTGGGATTAATAACGGAACGGTTGCCGACTGGAAATATAATGATCCGGACATCGCCTTTACCGGCGATCACGAGTATAAGTTCGAAGCCAGGGCGACGGATATCGCGAAAAACGACTCGGCCGTTAAATCCGCGGCAGTCAAATATGACGTTGACAGGCCGACTTCGTCCATTACCGCTCCGCCGGCCGATCCCGACTATGTAAACAAACTGGACAAACTCTCGGGAACGGCAAGCGATGACCCCGGAAATAATAAAAATTATGAGGCGAGATTAGGCACTTATACTCTTAAGACAGCAATGAAACTGCGCTATGGCGGCTGGTGGAACGGCGTCGACGCTTTTGACGGCGCTAACCCTGTATGGTATGAGGCGGCGGTCGACACGGGCCCTTACGGCTCGGGCGCGGTTGTTTTAGACTGGGCATACAATCTCCCGGCAAATATCCAGGATGTGATAGTTTCGCTTAAAACAACCGATTATGTCGCCGTTTCCTGGGCTTATGATCTGGCTCTGAACAGAGAATATGGGCCGCCTAATGCGGAGCCAAAGGCCAGTGATATCCCGGCCGGAGTCGGGAAAATAATCAAGTTTGACAACGAGATTCCCACCGCTATCTCTACATTTCCCGCGAACGGCTCCTACCATAACTGGGACTCGTTAAAACTCGGCCCTCTCCGCGGCACTGCCGACGACAAAGGTAAAACCGACAGGGTTCATATTCTTGTAAAATCCAAAAACATGAACGCGACCTGGAAAGAAACTTATCTGGCCACAACCGATGACTGGGATGATACAAACATAAGATATGGACGTTGGAGCACCACTACTTATAACAATGGCGCCTGGGAGGTGGCTATTCCGTCGTTTACCCCGGTCAATAACCACAGAATATACATCTGGACCAGGGCGGTTGATAAAGCGGGGAACTGGATGCCGAACCCGACAAATACCCAGATAGACGACAATCAGAATCCAGACGGCTCAGCGGCCGGTTCGTTTATTTACGACAACAGCATCCCGGAAACAAAAGTGACCGTTCCGGAAAAATACGCTATCGCAAATGCCACGGGACTTGTGAGAGGAACTTCTTATGACGGCTCTCCCGAGCCGAGCGGCGTGAGCGAGGTCAGGTTAAGGCTGAGACGCTCGGACGATAAGTACTGGGATTTCGTCAATAACGACTGGACTGCCGCGGCCGCAAACACTTACAGCACCAACGGCACAAACCCCTGGGAGAAAATTTTTGAAGCGTCCTCGCAGAAAGACGGCTATCAGTATGATTTTTACCATTTTGCAAAGGATAACGCCCTCAATAATTCAGGCGGCGCTTATTTTTCCACTTTCACGTTTATACTTGATATGACAACCCCCACTTCCAAAACGACCTTTCCCGAGCATAACAGCTTCCTGGGTTCCGTCACTAAAATAGAGGGGACCGCCGATGACAGCGTTGAAAATATCCAGGGCTGGGCCGCGCCGAGGAATTTTGAATCCGAAATAAGCTCCTACTCCACAACGGCGGTTGAAATCGCGATGCAAAGGCTTACCGATAATAAATGGTGGGACGGATCGGCTTTCGCTTCCGCCTCAAGAATCTGGTCAAGCGGAACTTTCACCGGCGCTTCCTCCGGCACCTGGAAGTATAATCTTCCCGACACGGCAATCGCTGATGGAACCACTTATTACGTAATGAGCAGAACGCAGGACATCGCTTTAAATCTCCAGACCGTTTATACCACCAATTTCTTCACGGGCGATACGACAAAGCCCGTCGGCATTTCAACCTCGCCCACGGGAACCGTAACCGCGATTTCCGGGATTTACGGGACAGCCCAGGACACCCTGCCGGGAGAGCTGAGAGCCGCCCAGGTCGTTAAACTGTCGCTTAAAACATCCAACGCCAAATGCTATGACCCGGACCAGAATGCTTTTGTCGCGTGCCCCACGGACACGTATCCGGGCAACAGGATCTGGTTTACGACGGGAACCGTCAATGATCCGAAAGGCCAGCCCGCCGAGTGGGTATGGAATACCTCGCATATAACCGCCTGGATCAACAATGAAACCTACAATGCAATCGCGATGCCGATTGACAAAGCGGGTAACCAGAAAGACGCTCCGACCACTGAAACCTCCGATATATCATTTAAGCTGGTGGCTCCGACCGCTGATACTACAATTGACGCGCCGGTGGGGCCTGAGCTGAGGAGTTATCAGGCAGGCGATATAACGCAGATAAACGGCTTCGGAACAAACCTGAGGGCGACTAACAGCATACAGATACGGCTCAAGAGACTGCTGAACGCCACAAGCTGGTGGTATGAGCCCGACAAAAAATGGGTCAATTCGGATACTTATACATTTGTCAATCACACCGGCGGCACCTGGGCTATGTCAATCAGCACCACGGCTTTTACCATTGACAACTCTTCATATGCATTTTCAACCGTCGGCTATAATATCACGGATGAAGCTGAAGATCCCCCGACCGTGAGAACAATAGTAATTGACAACACAAAACCGGCCGGCGCTATTCTTTCGCCTGCGAAGTCCTGGTATAACCAATTTCCGACAGTTTCAGGAACCGCGACCGACCCGAAAAGTATTCTCGCGCAGCCGTTGAAAAAAGCGGACGTGGCGGACAAGGCCCATGTCTATGTCAGGATACGGGACATAGACAGCGGCAAATACTGGGATGGGGACTCGTTTGAAACCGCTGAAACCGACATTGAAACTTCATATGACGACACCTTAACGCTGGTTGACTGGTCTACGGCTACCGCTATTAATTCCGCTTTGCTGGACGGCAAGAATTATAAAACCTATCTCAGCCCCAAGGATAGGGCGCAAAACAGGGAGCTGGATCCGGCCAATATGCCGCAATACGAAGTTATTTTTGATACTTCTCTGCCTAACTCGTACCTGGCTTCTCCCACAACGTATCAGATTTTAAGGGACATCGCCGAAATCACGGGAACCGCCAGGGATCCGGTCGGTTCAAACCCGCCGAATTTTAACTCGGATCTGGCCGGGGTTGAACTGCAGATATATTACGAGCAGGGGGTTAAGTGGTGGTACGACAGCTCAGGGAAATTTGCCGTAGACGGTTCAAGTTTCAATATCGTCTCAGGGACCACTCCATGGAAATACTCCCATACGGCCCTGGCCGGCGCGCTTACCTCCGGCAAATACTATATTCTCCAGTCAAGAGCGCTGGACAGGGCCGGCAATACCCAGTCCGGATTTGAAATCCCCAAGTCCTCCCGGACATTTATCTGGGATAAAGACGCGCCGGCTTCGGGAATTATCGCGCCGCTGGCCGACGGAAATTACAAGCCCGACGGGCTTGCGGGCCCAACCGCCTTAAACGGAACGGCGACCGACCCCGCCCTGCCTTTTGTGACCGAACAGTTGAAGAAAGTGCAGATTAACCTGGGTTATCTGGACGGCGAGACCACTTATTATTGGACCGGTTCGGCTTTCAGCTCAAATACGACTGAAACCGTCGCCTGGATAAACGCTATCGGAACCGGGACCTGGAGATACCCGTTTGACAGCGCCAACTGGGTTTCGGACAAGAAGTATACGCTGATGACCAGGGCATTTGATCTGGCGGAGCCCTATCCCACCGCGGACGGCGGGAATGAACAAAACCCCTGGACAGTCAGGAATTTTATAATAGACGGGACCCCGCCTGTTTCAAGAGTATCGACGCCGGCCGCGGGCGGTTATATAAGCGGCTCCCTGCCGGAGATTTCAGGAACAAGCTACGGCGGGCTGTCGGGACTGAAATCGGGCGCGGACGGCCTGAAGCTCAGGGTTTACTACGTTTATGGAACCGACACCTGGTACTGGTACGGCGCAAGCTGGAGTTCTGCCGCCGCGAAGGATCTGCCTGTTGACTTTACGGCGTCAGTCTCCACACTCACCTGGAAATATCCGCCCACCGGCCAGGAGCCGCCCACGATCTCAACCCATAACCAGATATATAAAATTTCAATCGCGGGCGTTGACCTGGCGGCTAACGCGGAAACCGCTTCGGAGATTTCCGAAACTTCGGATTTGAATAAACCGGTCATCACAATTTCAACGCCGATGGCGGGCGCGGACGCCTTCTACGGCCCGGCAAGGGCGATTGATCCAATTGTCGGTAAATCCACCGATTCGCCAAGCGGAATCGTTCCCCCGATCAAAACGCAGCTTTCAAATATCTCGGAAGAGGGGGCAACCAAGCCCAAGTGGGATGGGAACGCCTGGGTTGTTGTTGACTCAACCTGGCTAATAACAACCGACATTGATCCCTGGACACTGGCGGCCCCGGCCTGGGTAAACAACAAGCGCTATAAAGCCGAGATGTACGCGAAGGATAAAGTCGACAATAAAACGGTAAGCGACGTCAAGAGGGAGTTCATTTATGACGTAAACAAGCCGTCTTCCACGATCCTGGTCCCGGGCGCCCAGTTCCATAACAACTCACAGATAAAGACGCTTTCAGGAACCGCCATTGACTGGGTGAACTTCTCCGCCACGGAAGCGGTTTCGGGAATCGTCCCGGCCGGAATTGAAATACAGATTTCGGACAATCCGACTTATGAAAGCGGCAATTCATTTGACGGAACCGGTTTTGCGGCCGGCAGTTTCTGGAGGCCGGTGAAAATCACGTTCACCGACGTGGTGAGTGACTCCGTTATTGGGGTTGACATAAACAAAAAGGCCGACTGGAATTATCCCAACGCAGATTCCTGGCCGCCCTCTTTAAGCGAAGGGACGACTTATTACGTGCGGGTCCGCTCAAAAGACAGGTCAATAAATCTTGGAGCGTACGTTGAAAAACCATTCTGTTATGACAATTCCGCGCCTACCTCCACTATCACAATGCCCGGCAATTTTGCCTATACTCCGCTGCCCTACATTGAAGGTACCGTGGCGGAACTTGTTTCAAAACTGAATTCGGGAGACGGCGTTCAGGCGGCGGTGTACTGGCCGGCGGAAGATGAGTATTGGAATGGAACGGGCTGGTCGGCGGCCGGGACCTTCGACGCTGCTGTTAACTGGCTGAACGCGACTGAAATTAACGGTTCTACCTGGACTTACAAGAAGACGGAACTGGAAAATGAATTTAAGACTATACCGGCCGCCCGCAAATACAGCGCGTTTGTGAGAGCGAAAGACGTTGTTATAAACGCGAACCGGCCCGACACAAAACCGGCTGGGGGCGGCGTGGATTTTACGATAGACCGTTTTGCTCCCGTTTCAAAGACCACATATCCGGCTGTCGGCAACGGTTCCATGGGTTACTTTAATGCCCCCATAAATAACCTGGCCGGAACGGCGGCAGAAGTTGAAGCTGGTTATCCCTCGGGCGTGAACCAGGTTTATGCGAGAATAAGGAGGTTTGACGGCGCGAACGCCAGATGCGATTATAGCTGGGCCGATAATCTATGGACCACGACGTTATCGGACGGCTGGAGGGCGAAAGACGCGGGCGCTCCCGAATCCTGGATCAAAATGATCTCGGAAAGCGCGTTTAAAGGGGTAAACGCCGGAGACTGTTATAAAGACCAGGATAAAGGCAACGGCTTTAAATTTGAAATCCAGTCTTACGCGCGGGACAATACGCAGCCTGTTTTCGGCGGACCGAATACCGAAGTGGCTTACGCGACCGCGACTTTTATAATTGACTATACCACGCCCACGGCGTTCATACAAAACCCGCCGCATCTGGGTTATTTCAGCGCATTATCCTCCGTGGGCGGAACCGCCGCGGATCCTCTTGCCTTCAGCGGCGCTGTTCCGGGCGGACTTAAGTTGATAAGCCTTGAACTTGCGGACACCGACAGAAGCCCGCAAAAATACTGGAACTTCAATACCGCGGCCTGGCAGGATGCTTACGTTTCAACCACAAACGCGGCTTCTGCCGACTGGAGCATGACCGCTTTGCCCGTGAACGACCCGAAGACAGCGGCAAATTCCTGGGCGGTTTCAAGAGCAAGCGCCACATTTGTGCTGAAGGCGGAAATAACCGATAAAGCGGGAAATTACTCAGCCTTCAGCCTGAATCAGTCGTCGTTCACGCTTGATCTGATAGAACCTGATTCCGTTATCACAGTTCCCGACGCTGAAAACGGGAACAAACTTTCAATCCCGAAGCTCTCAGGGACCGCCGCCGACTTTTTAGCGGATATTTCTACGGTCCAGGTGAGAATCTCGCAGGATACGACACAAAATGATCCCGACAATGATCCGGCTTGTACGGATACGGGAAATAACGGCAATTACTGGGACGGCGCCGCCTGGCAGACTTCCCAAAAATGGCTGGGCGTTGATTCCTATAATTCTACGGATGACAAATGGGAATTCAACTCCTCAAGCGTCGCCTGGAAGCCTTATTGCTACTATATCGTAAAATCAAGCGCGACCGATAAGGTGCAAAACGGCGAATCAAGTTTCGGTTCAAGAAGATTCAAGTTTGATCCGCCTCCTTCCCTGACAAGAATAACAGTCCCGGGGGATGGGAAATATCATAAGGCGCTGACGTTTGTAAAAGGCACCGCGAATTCCGACACAAAAGACCTCACGCTTGAAATAAAAAGGCGCAGCGACAATTACTACTGGAACTTTAATTCCCAGGTCTGGGAGAGCGCCCAGGTCTCAACGGGGCCGATTGTTCCTTCAGCCGGCGCATGGCTGTTTGATAAAAATATACCGTCTTTTGTCAACGATTCTTCCTATACGTTCAAATCAACCGGGAGAAACTCTTCAAATATCAGTGAAGTCTCTCCGGCCGTGAATACCATGTATTATGACAGCGCAGCGCCGGCTATCGGCCTGACGCTTCCCGACAGCGCGCTACAGTATTACAATGAAATGGTAAAAATCGACGGCACAGTCAAGGATCCGCCGGGCGCGTCCCCGCCCGCGGCGGGCGTAAATAAAGTCTATGGCTGGATTAAGGCGCTAAACGGCGCTTATGAAGGAAAGTACTGGGATAATAAAACATCTACTTTCACGGCGGCCTGGGCGCAGGCGGATAATGAGGGAAAATATTATGTGGCCGGCTCAACCTGGGATTATGCCGTTTCATATCCAACTGCCTGTTTCATAAACAGAGTCCGCTACGAAGTAAAATCAAAAGCCGCAGATTTGACTTACAGCAATGACGTGATTTCCGCAAATGAATCCAGCCTGCCGGATACGGGCATTGACTTTGACTTTGACCTAATCACGCCGACCGCCACTGTCACCGCTGTTTCAGCCGGCCAGGCCCGTTCCGGAGTCTCAATCGCGTCGGGAACGCTCCAGGAAGAATTGATGCTGGCAAATGCCAGCGAACAGCCCGGCGTTCAGATCCAAACAGTCAGGGTGCATATTAAGGACAATAAAGGGGGTCAGTACTGGACCGGTTCAGCCTGGAGCAGTGATTCTTCGGTTTCAACAACCGCCGCGGTTCATCAGTCCTCCTGGTCCACAACAAGCGTGCCGGATTGGGCGGATAACGCGATATACACCATGTGGGCCGAGGCTGAAGACAAAGCGGGCAATGTCCAGACAAACTTTACAGACAATGGTTCTTCGGTTACGTTTACGGCCGATGAAACGGCGCCGGACATTGTGATAAACCTGCCCGCGGCTAATTCAAAAATTTCTTCGCTTTCAGAAGCCAAGGGCACCGCCAATGATCCGAACTGGGCGACCAATTCGGGAATTAAGAACGCTAAAAACATCCAGGTTTCAATTTCATACCTAGATGGCTCAAGCACCTATTACTATGACAACGCCTCCTCGTTCTCATCCGCGACCCTCAATGAGACAAATTCGTTCTGGGAGGCTACCGGCTGGACGGCGGATGGACCTTCTTCGGGAACCTGGAAATATGCGCCCTCGGGGCTTGCCGGCGCGATGGCCGATAACAAGGTTTACAGAGTGAGAGCAAGGGCTAACGATAATGCGATTCCGATGGTAAATCTTTCCAATCTTGTGGTAAACGCCGGCATAATATACGATAAAACGCCGCCCGTATCGCGGATTACCTCTCCAAAGGAGTCTGCACAGTTAAAAGCTCTCTCGTCAATTACCGGAACCGCGAAGGATAATCTGGCGGGAATATCAGCCAAGAGCCAGATTGAGGCGGCGATCCAGGAGGTTTCGCCTAGCGGCGGTCATTGGAACGGGGTGGTTCCCGGGACTTTCACCGGCACGGCTGAGACATTTTACAACCTCAATAACGACGCCTCGCTGAATTCAACTTATGACGGCACAAACTGGGCATTTGACACCCCGGCGCTGCAAAACGGCTACACCTACAGGATAAAAGTAAGGGCAAAAGACGATGTGTCTCCCCCGAACGCGGAAACCGAGATTTCTTCAATAACGTTCGTTTATGACACACAGGCTCCCGCCGCCGCGATTACCTATCCTGCGGGTTTGCCTGATTCAAAAGGCAATCTCAAGGCGGAGACCTATAAGGAGATAAAGGGAACCGCTTTTGAGAAGTTCACGATAAAGTCCGCTTCAATTTCATTCCAGGAGGACAGCACCAGTCTTTATTATGACCAGGCAACTTCAACATTCAATTCAACCGCGCAAAAATGGCTGACCGCGGCGATTTCGGGCGCGGGTCCCAATTATACCTGGATAGGTTCAACCGTGCCTCTCCAGGATAACAGGAAATACAATATCAGGGTTACGGCCGACGACGCCGCGGGCAATGTTTTAACTCCCCCGTCGCCCACGTCAATAAGATACGACATCACCGAGCCGAAGTCCAATGTGACAAGCCCCGCCGACGAGAGCTTTCTCAATAACCTGAGTTCGGTATCGGGAACTGCCGAGGACCCTAATTCGGATCCCTCGGGAGTTAAAGCGACCCAGATCAGGATCCAGAGGAACGCCGATAGTTCCTACTGGACAGGTTCAATCTGGTCCGGCAACGAGGCCTGGCTGGCGGGCGAGGGAGGAACTTCCTGGACCAAGAATACGCAGCTGCCGCCCTCAAACAATACGGCGGACGGCCTTGAAGACGGGAAGCTTTACGCGGTCAAATCAATATCATACGACGTGGCCGGAAACACCCAGAGCGTATTGCTTTCAGGAATTTCATTCAGGTTTGACGTTTCATCGCCGACCGCGTACACGCTGCAGCCTGAAAATAACAGGCGATACAATAAACTCGCCCAAATAAACGGAACCGCCAAAGACGCTTTCAACGTCAAATATCCGCAGGTCAGAATTTGTGATACTTCTTTGACCAAGTACTGGAAGGGCGGCGCCGGTTGGGTTGATTCGTCCGACCCAGATTTCCCGGAAATATGGAACGTGGCGGCCGGCTCTTCCTCAACGAACGCCGAATTCACCTGGAAATATGATTCCTCGGCCGTGACCTGGCCCGACAGAGACAATGAATTAAGAGCCGACGTGAAAGTGATTGACGAGGCGGGAAACTATAACATACCCGCGTCAACGTTCAGTTTTGACAAAACCGCGCCGAAGTCGGAAATACGCTATCCCCCCGTTGACGACGTGACTTATTCCTCCATGGCCTCAATTTCAGGGACTTCCTATGACCTGACCTCGGCGATAAATGACGTGAAAATAAGAATGTGGTATCTGAGCGCCGGCGCTACGTACTACTGGTCGCCTGTCTCTCCGCACTGGCAGGATACGGACACGGGCTGGGTGTCAATCGCGGGCGCCGGCGGAGCGAAAAACACATACAATCCCTGGTCATATACAAATTCGGACTTTACAAATCCGGGGGCGGTTACCTACGCGTGGAAAGAAGGCACGCATGACGGCAAGAACGGAAAAATATTCAATATCGCGACAAAAGCGATTGATTCCACTTCAAATGAAGAGGTCCTCTGGAGCACCAGAACATTTAAATTTGATAATGAGCCGCCGATGTCAAGACCGGTTATCCCCGGACCTGATACGGCAGTAAGAGCATTAGGCGCATTGTCGGGAACTTCAGTTGATGAAGTAAGCGCTGTTGAAAGCGCCAATGTTTCTCTATATTGCGAAGAATTAGCCAAATATTATGACGGTTCCACGTTTACCGCCACTTCAGAAACATGGTTAAAGGTGACATATCTCTATCCTTCTTCCTGGACGTACACAGTTGTAGACTCAGAGCTAAAATTTGTAAACGGAAGACATTATGTAGCCAAATCATCCGCCGCTGATACAATAGGACTTGTGCAGACTGATATCGGCAAGTCCAGATTCCTCTATGATACTAAGGAACCAAAGAGTTCAGTTACAAATCCGGTGAATGGGGCGATTTATACCGACCAGAAGGTTATTGTCGGAAATTCTTCCGACCCGGGATTTACTTCAGGAATAGACGGGGCCGGTTCCGGAGTTTATCCGAGTTTAGCCTGGCATAAGGGCAAAATTGAAATATGCGTGTTCAGGGATACCGCTCCATATATGGACGCGGAAGGTCCTCTTACTTACGGCGCAGGCTCAGGCTGGGACAATACAGGATATTTCTGGACCGGTTCAACATGGAACCCTGTTTCAGACGGCGCCAAATGGGTTCAGGGCAAGTTCACGGACGAGGCAGGCAACTGGCAGTACGATGGCCTTGTATGCGTGTCAACCTCCGTTCCGTGCTGGTTCAGAGGCGACAATTATGCTGCATGGGCCAGAGCTGCTGATAATGTAAACAATTTACAGACTTCATACGAATCAGGTCCAAAATTCGGTATATCTGCGGAGGCGCAAAGCTTTGCGCTTTCCGTAACGAAAAATCCAATGATTGCCGGTGATGCCAGTGTTCAGCTTAGCGTTACGGCAAAAGATGGACCGGACGGCGCTGGCGCCAAAGCTTCAGGTTATTTAGGAACAGTAAATTTCTATATTGACGGGGTTCCAGGCGGACCTGAATACATGGACACCGATGACAATCCCGATGATTTGCATGGCCTGCCGAAGCAGTATCAATTTATCAAATCCGATTATGGCGAAAAGGCGGATTTCATTCTTAAGTTAAGGAAAGCAGAGGTAAGGCAGCTTCGGGTTGAAGACAGAGATAAGTCAAGCGTTTATGGAGTTTTAAATGTTACTGTCAACCCTGATGTTCCCGACAGAATCCAGGTAATCGCGGACTATGACCCCGCGGGACAAACACCTGCTCCCGGGAAAATGGAACCGTCCGGCAGTGAAGGAAGAACCGGCGTCCCCAGAACAAAGGTAGCAGGAAACTCATTCTATGTTCTGCTTCAGGTCACTGACAAATACTGGAACCTTGTTGTATCTTCAAAGGCTTCAGTTTCAGCAACAGACACTGACATCTATAATTACGAGGCAAGTCCGGATGTAACTGCGGTGTTTACAGGGTCAACTACAATCTCCAGAAGTTTTGTGTCGGCTGATCCCGCCGGATGGCAGGTCAGCGCTACAGGACAGGGCACATACGCCAATCCATGCAATCCCTCTGATAAAGTCCCCGTCATCTCTCAGGAGGCGGACAGGCTCCTTGTTGTCATGACCGGAGAGACAAAGGTTCAGGGCAAATATCTTACCGATCCCAAAGGAAAAACAGGCGCTCCGGACGATACTTTTGCCGGAGGCGCTACCACAGGAACTGTTTACGCAGTTGACCCGTATTACAACGTTGACCCCGCCAAAAATTTCCCAGTCGCGGCTGAAATATCAACCGACAAGTATGATATTACGCCGTCTTCAAAAAATCTTACAAACGGCTCAACGACATTTATATTTCTGCCTGTAACCGCTGGAACTCATACAATAAAAGCGCAGTCATCCTCTCTGCCGGCTGCCACCTCGGTATATTATACGCCGAATCCCGTGGAAGTATGGTGGGCAGCGCCTGTTAAATTACATCTTATAGCCGAAGGACAAAGTCTGGATCCGGGAAAACCGGCTTATGGCTCAAATCCTTCTCCCGGCGGAAAATCAGGCTCTCCGTCGGCGCTTATAGCGGGAGTAACCACGCAGATGACTGTGTATCTGGTTGACGACTACTACAATCTCGTCAAAGGAACCACTCCGTGGCTGGCAGTGTCTTCAAATACTCCGCTTGTTGAAATGCAGTTTACAAGCGACCCGAATATCCAGTTAAGGGGTTTTGCGCCGAATCCTTACGAGAAGAGTTTAATAGCGGGAACGACTAATTTTAGTTTCATTCCGGTTACAAGAAATCAAAGTCCGGGGCTTTCAGTCAGAATCAGAGACACGCAGGCAACCGGCACAAGTTTCAGCACCGACACTGTGAGCGCAATAATAGTTAATCCAAATCAGGTTGTGGCTTTGCAGGTTCTTGTGCCGGGCGAATCAGGAGGGGGCGAGAGCGCCTCAGAGGGAGCCATTTCAGGAAAAACAGGCAGTCCGGGTCCTCTTGCGGCAGGGACTGATTATACCCTGACTGTTCGCTCAGTTGATAAGTACTGGAACCTGGCTCCTGACGGAAGAAAAGTCAGGATCACATCCAATGACATTTATGCCGACCATCCTGACCAGCAGTCCCTTGCAAATGGAGTCGCAAATATCTCCGGATTCCTGCCGAGCGCGGCAACCGGAAATCTTGTCATAAATGCAATTGATGACGACACAATAGACCCAGAGCTTGAGCTCCAGACGGTTTCCAAAATAACCGTAAATCCAGGTTCTCCGTCAAAGATGATATTTATGCTTCCCGAGCAGTATCTTGTGCCCGGCAAAACAGTCGCTCCATATGGAGTGGCCGGGACTATCTCTACCCAGACCGCGGGCAACGCTTTCACGGCCATGGTGTATGCCGCGGATTCGCGATACAACAGGGTAAGCGGCGTTAACAAAACAGATAAGATACGGATTACCTCTGACGACCCCAACGCGCAGCTTATCGGTACTTACAGCATGACTGACGGAAGCGCGACTATAACCGGGATAACGCTAAAGACTGCAGGGACAAGGATGCTTACCGCCACCGACATAAGCGACACGCCTCTGGCCAAGTCCCAGTCCGGCAACTTCACGCTAAAGCCCAATGTCCCGACCAAGATCAGAGCGCTTGTTCCCGATGAGACAAGAGCGCCCGGCACATCAACCGGCAAGAGCGGCACGGTCAAGGGGCAGAAAGCCGGCGTGCCTTTTGAGGTGACGGTGGATATAACCGACGCTTACTTCAACCTGATTGGCGACGCAAGCCAGGACATAAAGCTGACAGCCAACGATCCTTATGCCACAATTTCTCCCTCCAGCCAGACCATCGTTTCCTCAGGCACGTTCACTGTCACGCCTATAGTCAAGGGCACATTGCAGATGAAGGCAATGCCTGTGGATTTTCTCAAGGAGCCTATCCTTTCCACCGGCACAGCCTCGGACATCAGCGTTTCACCCAACATTCCCAAGCGGCTGCTGCTGTTCCTGCCGGACGAAAGTTCCAAGCCCGGTCCAAAAGGCACCGGCGGCAAATCCGGCGCCGTCGCGGTACAGAAAGCCGGCGTAGACTTCCAGGTCAAGGTCGGGGTAGTGGACGACTATTCCAACATAGTGCCCAATAAGGCGGTGGATGTCAAGGTAAACACGCCGCTGGACCCCTACGCCCCTTCCATTGCCACCGCGCCGGTCAACACCGATACCGGCTATACCGACCCGATATTTGTCAATATGAGGAAAGCCGCTAACCACTATCTGGAAGCGATAGATTACAACGGCGATACCGGCCTGGGCAGCGATCCGAAGTCTTCCACATTCACCGTCACTCCGGCAGACCCCATAGGCCTCCTGCTATTGATGCCGGGCGAGACAGCTTTGCCCGGCGCGGGCAGTTATCCCAGCGGAGGCAAAACGGCGCTGATCTCCACCCCGACAGCCGGCGCGCCCTTTAACGTGACCGTAAACCTCGTGGACGTCTTTATGAACCGCTATGAAGGTTATGAAACCGGACCCGAAGTTTATATCAACACATCGGACCCCTATGACCAGAACTCCGCTACCACCACGTTGAATTTCGGCGCGGTCAATATCATTCTTAACGTGGTAAAGAAGAGCACCGGTACTTCAGTCAAAGTCTTTCCGGCCCCGGGCGGCGCCAACCTGGTCTGTACCGCCAATAATCCGGCTGTCTGCGCCAATGACGACGCAGCGGCAAAATCCTCTTTCAAAGTCTACGCCTCCACGGCGGTCGCTCTGGCGGTGTTCCTGCCCGGCGAAAAGCTGGTCGAGGGAAAATGTGATATTGTCCCGCCGTGCGACCCAGGCATTGCGGCCGGCAAACCGGGCAGGACCGGCGATCCTGCTCCATATACCATCGGTTCCGGCTCACTTTATGCGACCGTGGCGCTTGTGGACAAGTTCTATAACAAAGCCACCGAGCGCGTGGACACTGAGCAGGACACCAATCCCGTGGCCGTCCAGCCCAAAGTGAAAATAATTCTGCCCGATGATTCCAAGGCTCCCATACCGGCTGCCAGTACGCTTACTTACGGCGGAGCGGTGTTCACCGTCAACCCGAGGATATCCGTGGCGGACTACAACGTGCTGGCCGCTACCACCCCTGATTCCAACGCTTCCTACGCAAACGGGCTCTCCACTACCACTGTTTATCCGGGACCGGCGACCCATCTCAACTACGTATTCGCCTCCACCACCGTTGTGGCCGGCGAATGGTTCTCAGCGGACCTTTACGCGCTGGACGCTTATGAAAACGTAGTCTCCACCGGCCCCAATGTCTACGTGGGCACCGTGACTTTCATAGTTGAAGACCAGGAGAATCTGAACCAGGATCCGGAGTTGCTGGCGGCCAGCACCGGTTATTCACCGGCCGACGCCGGCGTGAAAGAGCTTACCTCCTGGTTCAAACTTAAAAAGGCCGGGGAAGCCACCCTGGGGGCCGAGGATAATTCGGCGTCCCCGCCTATCGCCGTTTCCCCGCTGGCGCTGTTAACCGTGACGCCGAGCCTGCCCAACTCTTATAAAGTAGTTCCCAGCGACAATAAATCCATTTCTGCCGGCTCTTTATCAGGTCCCGGCCAGCAAGAGTTCCAGGCCCAACTGACCGACGCCTACGACAACAACATCTCCTCCAGCGGGCTGACCGCTTATATCCAGATAGCCACGTTCACCGGCACCGCCGGCGTTTTCTACTATAAGTCCGACGGCATCTGGTACGAATACGGTTCCTCAATGACGGTCGTCACCGATTCAAGCGGCACCATCGGCGTGGTCATGGGGCTCGCCTACAGGGTGTCAAGCAAAGCCGGCGACTCGGCGCGGGTATGGGTCGGGACCGCGACCGTCAACATGCTTGAGAACTATATAGCCAGAAAGCAGAACGTTTCCGGCAAGCTTACCACGATAGGCGGCGTCCCGACCAAACTTGTCTTTATTGCGAACGAGGGCGAAACCCAGGTCCAGGACGCAGCTTCGGCCGGCGTAACGGAGGCGGGCGGCGGCGCAAAATTTACCGTTGAGCGCCGCGACGATTTTGACAACGCCACCCTGCAGGATAAAACCGATATTTATCTGATGATCCCCGATGAGCAGAAGGACGTTCATACGAACTTAGGCAGGGAGTGGGGCTCTACCGGCGTCATCGGCGATTACGGTTTCAGAAACCTGATAAACGACCAATTCATACCGGCTGTCAGCATCATCTCGGGCAAGAGCCGCATATCGTTCAGATATCACGACCGCACGTCATCGTATTCCGGCGTTTCGCCGTCATCCAATACCTTTGAAGACTCGCGGCCGGGCTACTGGCAGATGGAAGCCCGTTCCGGCTCTATGCAGGCGGCTATCACCCAGCTCAAAATGAACCCGCGCGAAATAGTTAAGGTATCGTTTGACAACGCGCCGCGCGCGATGCGCGCCGGTCAGGTAGTTGATGATCTCAGCGAGCTGCAGTTTTTCAGGGCGGAGCTCAGGGATGTGTTTGATAACCCCTCCATCGCCACTATCCCCGTCCAGGTTGTGCTTTCCACAACCGAGCGTAAGGCCTCGTTAATAAACGATTCTTACGGCTTCTCGCTTTCAAGCGCTGTGTCAAACGCTTTTCCGCCCATTTTTATCGCCACCATATCCATTATAAACCTGCCCATGGACAGTTACGGCACCACTTTCTACTATCTGGATACAACCGCCTCCAGCGTTTATGACGTTCCCGCCGACACCAGGCCCATAATAGGGCTGTCCGTCCCGGAGCAGGCGACCTGGGCCGCTTCCACGCAACCAGTTGTCATAACACCGAATTATACCTACAGGGTCAACGTCAGTTCCGGCGCCGGCCAGACGCTTACGGCAGGCGTAATGTCCCCGGCGTTCGCATTCTCCATAGAAGACAGTTTCGGCAATCCCACGCCGGTCACAAAGGGTATAGAGGATTCTCCGGGGAACGGAGCTTCTTTCATCCTGAACTCGAATTCGCTCGGCGCTGTGAAGTTCTCCTCGCCCGGTCCGGATAATTTTATGGCGCCGCCGGGATCAGCCAAACTGATGCTGAACCAGGCTTCAACCACTTTCTACCTGATAGACACGCTGGCTTCCGCTCCCACCCATAAACTGACGGTAAATACGGTTAACGCCAAAGGCTGGTTGCCCGCGGTCTCTTCCTACACGGTCGTCCCCGCCCAACCGGACCATATAGCTTTCCGCACCGCGCCCAAGCGGCTGGTGGCGGGCACCACGGTGCAGTACGCCGATTATGTCCTCGGCGTCACCACGCCCACGGTCGTCTCCGTGGCGCTCATGGACAAGTATGAGAACATCACCACCACCGGCTCCGACGTCAAGGTAATTTTCAAGGCGGCAAGGAACACCACCTACGGCGGCATAGACCCGTCGGAAACGGTGGATTCCTCCAATCCCAATTGGAAGCTGATAAAGACCAATCCGCTGGAACGGATCATTTTCCCCGGAGTTTCCGATTCAAGCATCTACGTCTGGGACACCATTGTCGGGAGCGCCGCCGTTACCGCCGAGGCTTCTATCCCGTCCTACGGCGTCGGTTTCCCGCTCATTTCACAGGAGCAATATATAACGCCGAACATGGCCTCGTTTTTTACGCTGCATCACAGCTATACGTCCGGCAGCCCGCTCAGGGTGCTTTCTCCCGGAACCATCACGCTCAAAGCGCGCGATAAATACGGCAACCAGGCCACCGGAGATTCAGTAAACGGCCGGTACTACACCGGCAAGGTGAAAATGGGGACCAACAGCAAAGGCTCCGCGGACCTCAGGGACTATTTAACCCTGACCACGGATTACGTATTCATACAGGACGACGCGGGCAAAAGACAACTGCTGCTGGAAGACACCATGGTGGAAAAGCTGAAAGTCAGCGTCACCGATTATTACAATAGTTCGCTTTTCGGCTATACCAACGACGGCGACAGGGGGCTCCCGGTGCAGTCCGACGGCGATGTCGTCCTGAGCGGCATGGTAATCACGCCGGTAGATGTCGCGCCGCAGGACCCGCTGCCCGCCGCCAAGGTGTCCATAGGCATCACCAGGACGCAGCTTTACCAGGGCGACGGCGTACTGGCCGGCGTTCCGAGCCCCGTGGCGATGCTGAGGCTTACCATGCAGACCGCCCCGGCCGGTTCGCCGCCGGCGTACCTCAGCTCCGTGCAGGTCAAGAGTTCCGGCACTCTTTTATGGTCGGACATCGCCGAAGCGGGGTTCTACGCCGATAGTCCGGACAAGGGACAGACCGGCGTGTTCGACGGGGAAACGTGTCTCGGTTGCGCTCCGTCGGATATCTTCATCTCCAGCGGCGTTTATGACACGGAGATGGGCTCCTGGCAGTTTGAGGAACTGAATGTGAAAGTCTCCACCGCCGTGCTTATTTCCAACACCCCCAGGATTTTCTTCCTGACGGTCAGGGTTTCCACGTCGGCCGCCACGCCCAGGGATTTCGCGATGGCGCTTAACAACCCCAGCTTCGTGGTGCTGACTTCCACTTTTGTGGGCGTGGCCTATAATAATTTCCCCATTGTCACCAGCACCTCGCCGGTTAGGAACAAGCCTGCGGTTGTCAATGTAGAGGCAAGCGACATAGCCGCCTGGTGGCAGCCGCAGGTGGGCACCACCACGTTACCGCTTGCGCAGTATCCGTACGTGGATCAGGGCGAAAGCCGCGTAGGCATGCTCAAAATCCGCGCCTGGACCGATGACTTTGTAGGCAGTCTAAAGACGCTTAGAATAGTCAAGACCGGCACCGGCGCGGGAGCCGATCTCGTAAGCATGAGGCTATTTCTTGACGCGATAGGCGGCGACTATGAGCAGGGCAACGGGATATTCGAAGCCGCCGTAGACAAAGAAATAACCGATCCGCTCGCCCCCCCGGCCAGCGATCCGGAGGATCCGGAGCAGTTCATTCTGCCGATCAAGGATATTGTGCTGGACGGCAAGCTGACCACGACCCCCAAGACTTACTTTGTAGTCTATGAGTTCGCCTCCAGCGCCGTTCCGGGCCTGACCCACGGGGCAAAACTGGAAACCAGCGGCGTGAATCTCGCGGACGGCATCGTGGCCGCGTTCACGGCGGTCAACTCTTCCACCGTGCCGGTCAAGCCGACAAGCAACGTCGTTTATCTGCTGGATGTAAACAAAACCCTGCCCAACGACTTTGCCAAGCCCACTTCCGTCACGCAGAACGACGCGGACATGCCCATGATGCGGCTGACCATGAGAGTGGCCGGAAGTAAGGGCGCGGCCATGTGGAAAGGTCTTAAGCTCGATCGCTGGGTAACTGCCTCCGAGAACGGCGGTTCGGCGCTTTATAACAAAGCGTCCGATGTGAAGAAAATAAGCGTCTGGCATGACACCAATAAAAACGGGCTCCTTGAAACCGGGGGCGCGTCAAATGACCTGGAAGTGCTGCTGCCTGGCGCGCTGGACAGGATCTTCCCGACCGACACCCTTGAATCGGCGCTGGTCTCCACCGACACGGTCATGAAAGTGACGGACATACAAAAGTTCTTCCCGACCGACAGCCCGTTTGCGATGGCGCCGGGCAGGCTTGTAATCAATGACGGACAGATCGATCCCGCCCTTAAAGAGGTGGTCTATTACTCAAGTGTGAACGTGCTGGACAACGCCTTCACGGGCCTCACTAGGGGGACCGAGAGCACGACCAGCCAGGACTGGCCCGCCGGAACCGTGATTTCGGGACAGGCCATACTGCCTATCATCGGCGACGACGGAGACCTGGACGGCCAGCTCCTCACCGCCATCTCAGAAGACGACTATTTCGTGACTTACGGCATAGCCCCGCTTGCGACCGTCGACAGTTACGCCAATCTGGGCCTTTCCATGAGGACCAGCCATTATTTCATCATAACGGCGCCCAAGACGATGAGCGACATCAACATCGGCGTGATACCGCCGGGCAAGACCATCTCGCTGGTCGGCAGGGTGAAAGAATACGCCGATAAGGTCATAATAAAGGCTACCGATACCCTCACAGGCCCCACGCTCCGCCAGAAGCTCCTGGACCAGCCTATAATAGCCTTTACGGCGGAGACCGATGTGGCCGACGCCTACGCGCGGTGGTTCCTGGTCTATGCCACCGGTTCCGTGCTGGCCGACGGCACCGCAACCAGCGATGTAGACCAGGTAAGGGTCTGGTATGACTCCGATAACAACGGCTTTTTAGGGGAGACCGATGTGGTTGTGGGCAGCGGCACTTTCGGCAATACCATCTCCGGCGCGCTTGTCTCCAGAGTCAGTTTCTTTAAGCCCGAGAGAATTATGACCCAGGCGGAAGCCGCCGCTTCCAATACCTCCCAGCGTTATTTCATAACTTACGACATCAAGGACTCCGCTCTGCCCAACGATCCTGCCGGCAATCCCAGGTCTCTGGGCGCGGCGCTCAGAAAGCAATCGTTCCCGCTGGGCAGTCCGACCATAGACGACCCTGCGAAGAACGCGTTCACTCTGCCTAACTACTTTGACGCGGCCTCCCCGCTGCCTTTCGCGTCAAAACTGCGCGAGCTCATCTCCGCGCCCAGCACAGTCACGGTGATCGCGCAGTCCATTTTTGCCTCGGCCAAGAGCGCCAATGTAGGAGCTATAAAGCTGCGCAGCGATGTAATCAATACCGGCGCGGCGGATACGGCCTGGCCGGTGAGCTCCAGCACCGGGATCCCGCCGTCCGGTTACGCGATGGTGGATTCGGAGATCATCCGTTACGGCGCCGTGGACATCGGCTCCTCGTTGCTTAAGTGGATAGACAGGGGGCAGTTCGGCTCGCCTATAGTGACCCATTCCTCAGGCGCCGTTCTGGGCGGCGAGCTCTATCAGGGCGCGGTAAATTATCCGCTGCTCAAGCTGAGCATTAATACCAACGGCTACGGCGTGCGCTGGCAGGGGCTAAAGCTGTCGCGCAAACTTCCGGCGGGCCTTAACGGCTACGATTCGGATGCGGCGCGGGTTTCCGTGTGGAAAGACAACGGCAACGGCAAGTTCGACAGAGACTTCCTGACGGGGGTTAACCTCACCGACAAGGAAATCGGTTACGGCTCATTCGGCGTCAATGACCCGATAAGCAAGCTGACCATCGCGGTCGTTGATCCGGCTCTGAGCGGCCAGCAGTATGTGGTGATCGGCGCCACCCCGACGCTCTATTTCATCAGCGTCAGCATGGACAGGGCGTCCAATTTCTCCCATGAGGCGCTTGTGCCGCCAAACGACGTTTTCGGAGTGGAGGTCGTTTCCGAGGGCAGCTTCATATTCGGGCCGCAAGACTCCGGCCATATCGCCTATTTCCCGGACCCCATTGCCAGCCAGACGCACGTCATCATGCCGATGGTCAACAATATCACGGCCGAGCCGGAGGACGTATCGCCCGCGAACACCATACAGAACGATAAAAACGTCGCGGTTCTCGCTTTGAAGATGAAATCGGATAAAACTACGGCCAAAGTCCAGGCCATAAGGCTGGACAAGACCGGTACGGCCAACGACAGCGATATAGACCTTATAAGGGTCTGGCTGGATTCAAACGATAACTGCCTCTTTGATTCGCAGGACACTTATCTTAATTCCAGCGGGATCTATCCCAATATGATCTCCTACGGCAACGAATCTTTCTCGTTCGGCACGGTCAACATAGCGCTTAAGAAGCCTATAGTGGTGGGCACCGAAACTGTCTGCGCCTTTATCAGCTATGATGTCTCGCAGTTTACCGCAATAGGCAACACTATGGGGCTGTTTATCGCTTCTACGGATTACTTCGTTATCGGCGCGCCGAACACCATTTCGCTTACCACGCACCCGGTGAACACCATGCCGATGCTGGTAAAAGAAATAGCAAGCAATATCGTGCTGGGCGTAAACGATGTGGCGGCGGAGCTGGCCGCTCAGGGCGGCGTCGGACAGGCGCAGGCCCCGGTGGCCATCACCAGGTTCAATCTCACCGCTGAAGCCGGCAACTCGCGCTGGACGGCCATAAAAATACAGAGGTCCGGCGCTTCCAACGACCCGACTTCTCCTTTCGGCAAGAACACCGACATAAAGTTCGTCCATATCTACCAGGACTCAAACCAGAACGATATTCTGGACATCAATGATATGGATATTTCACAGGCTAAGACCGAAGTGGAGCGCATATTCACCAGCACCGACACGGCGCCGTTCAACCTGGTCCTGGCCTCCACCGCCGGCTTCCAGGCGAGCGGCAAATTGTACCTGAGCAACGCCGAACTTGTGAGCTATAGCGGTTCCGGCACGGATGCGGCGAGCGGAAAGGTTTATGTGACCGTCACCCGCAGAGGCGGGAAACTGGGGGAACTGAACACTCCCATAATCGAGCATGACAAGGGCGCAGCGGCGCTCAAAGTGGACCTGTACGACCAGGAGAACACGCTCAACACCCAGACCATGATCTATCTCGCCCAAAGCCAGATGATCTCGCCGCTGGCCCAGACTTTCTTCCTGGCCTACGATATCGGCGAAACGGCGGTCAAAAGCAATAAGCTCGGAGTGACTATAAGCGATAAATCCTGGCTCACGGTCAACGCCCCGCACGATATGGCGCTTAATATCTACGGGGGTATCACCAGATTGCAGCAAAAAGGCAGCTACAGTCTGTCCTATCCGTTCAACTCAAGCCTTGTGCCCATATCGCCGTTGACTTTAAGCGTGAACGGCGTCAGCGTTGCGCCCAAATCGGCCGAAAAGAACACCCGCAACGTGCCGATGGCAATGTTCACTCTTAAAACGCTTTCCAATTATGTCAATATCGGACGGTTCAATATTACCCAGACAGGCACCATAAGCGCTGAGGGGGCGGCTCTAAACGAAGGCGACGGCGACATCTCCAGGGTTTCGGTCTGGAAAGACGACGGGGACGGGGCTTTCTCGCCGCTGACGGACAAACGGCTGGGCGAAACGGTCCACCTCGCTACGGCGCCTTTCAAAAACGGCATCGCCATTTCCATCCTGGACGGCCAGCTGCCTTACCTGACCATTGGGACGGCCCCCGTCAATATCCACCTGACGGTAGATATCGGCTCAACGGACCTTGCCGGGTCCGACATCCTGGGCCATAACGTGGGCGTCTCTTTGAACGTTTTTTCCGCTATCAAGGGTCCCAACGGCATGGCGCTGGCCGCCGGCCAGAACTACGGGGATATCTTCCCGATGGCGTCCGACACCGTACTGGTCGCGCCGGCCCTTATTCCCATGACGCCGCTGTACAAGAACCTGATGATTGCCGATAACGGCTATCCCGCCTACGCGCTTATCGATTCAAGCGACAATATCGTGCGCGGCGACAATTATCTTCCCCTGCCGGATACAAACCGGTGGATATATATTGACGACCCAGCCGCCGCCTGCGGCGCCCGCGCCGATCTTAACGGCGACGGTATTAAAAACGAACGCCAGCCGCTGATAGACGTCAACGGTGACGGCGTACCGGATAATTTTGACTACTTTAAGACAGGGAAATGCGTCAATATATGCCTTAATAATTCCGGTATGCCCACTTTTGACTTCGATGGCGACCGGCTGCTGGATTTTGACTCTAACCAGGATTATATGTCGGATAAGATCGTTGACGACGGCAGCGGCAAGCCGCTCTACTTTATCGGCGATAAAGTGCAGAACCTCAATATCATTCTGCCCGTGTCGGACCTCGGCGCCGTGCCGACCGCCTGGTCCGCCAGGACCACGGAGCTGGGCGGCTCCTGGAGCCCCGCCTCGGGCAAGGTGACGGGGTACGAGTTGTCTGTTGGTGATAACTATGCCGACCCCACCAACATCAAGAAGCTCTGGCAGCCGGTCGGCAACAGCCTGGCGGCGATCGTCAAGAATATCTCGCTTCCGCCGGGACACATCACCAGGCTCGTAAGCAGGATAGACATCCATACTTCAAGCTTTACCGTGGTTTCCGCCGATGATTTCGCCGAGGAGGGCATAGTTTATGTGGGCAATGAGATTATGCTGGCGAGAAAACTCAACTCCACGACCTTCAGCATCCTCCAGAGGAGTGCGCAGGGCTCTTTCAAGGGGCCGCATACCCTCTGGGGCGAAACGGTTTCCGATCGCGCTTATATCCTGTCGGCCCGCGGCGTTATGGCGGACGGCTCCTATATACCCAGCGAAAACGGCGTGCCTATACTTTTCGCGAGGGTGGACACCTCCAACCCCACTACGCCCGGCGCGCCCGAACCGCAGGTGCCCAAGGGCGTATCTTCCGGCCTGACCTACACGCTTAAATGGAACGTTTCCGTGGACGCGGAGTCCAATATCATGTCCTACGAGATACAGGAGCGCGAAGGCGTCAATCCCGTATGGAAGACCATTTCGGCTATACCCGGCATGAAGAGCGGCGGCGCCGTCAACAACGTCTATACCGTGGGCGATCCGGTAAATCCGGGTGAAATCCCGCGCCCCGCCGACAGGTATTATACATACAGGATCCGGAGCTGGAATTTCGCCGGCATCTCCTCGCCGTGGTCGGAAATTTCCACGCCGGCCGGCACCGAGATAGGTACGGAGCTTTTAGGCAAGGTGTCCAGCTTCCCGAACCCAGTGGACCTGAGAAAGGGCGGCGTTGAGGGAAAAGCCGTCATTACCTATACTTTAAACGATAATGCCGAAGTCACGCTGACCCTTTATGACCTGCTGGGTTACGTGGTCAGGGAATATCACTTCTCCAATGGCGAGCAAGGGGGGAAACTGGGCCCGAACTTCGTCACCTGGGACGGCAAGAACGGGCTCGGCAGCATTGTCGCCAAGGGCGGCTATATTGTCAGGGTAAAGGCCTCAAGTCCCAAAGGCAGCAAGGTCATTATGAGGAAGATAGGCGTGATACATTAACCCGAAAATTGCCCGCCTGCCAAGTATTACATAGCTTCAGTTTATTAAAAATTTTTGCGGCAAAAATTTTTACTATGCCCCGACCTTTGGTCGGGGTAACCTTGGGGCAAAAATGTAGCGGCGGATGTAAATCCGCTTGAAGGGCGATTCACATCGCCCGCTACAATTACCGGCATAGCCTGGGTACATAAAATGTTGCCCGGCAACATTTTATTCGGCAATTGGGCGGGCAGGCAGTTGATATCAATTTGTATTGACTTGCCTGCCGGCAGGCAGGCAACTTGATGAATAAAAATATCCATGCAATTTTCGGGTTAAGATTAAAGATTGTGGGATGAAAAAATACAGAAAATTCCTTATGTTTCATCCCTCATCCTTCATCCCTCATCCTTGCCTTTTATTCGGCGCGGCTTTGTCGCTTGCTCCGGTTTGCGGTCTGGCGCAGCCCGACGGCGGACTGCCGGGCTCATTTTCCCGGCAGGGCGTGGGGGCGCGGGCGCTGGGTATCGCCGGCTCTTTTGCCGGCATAGCCGACGATGCCGGCGCCGTTTACTGGAACCCCGCGGGCCTCGCTTTGCTCATAAAACCGGAACTGACGGTTAACCGCATCACTCTTTTCGCCGGCACCAATAACGACTTCATCGGCTACGGGATGCCTTTTAAAAAAATCGGCGCCGTCGGCGCGGGGTACCTTCGCCAGACCAGCGGAGATTTTCAGAAACGGGAGACTCCGTTTGATAATCCGACCAGCTTCGCTATCACAAGCAGTATGCTCCAGCTGGGGTGGGGAATCACGCTTCCCGCTGCTTACACCCCTGATTTTATCCCCGGACAAATCAGCCTTGGCCTCGCTGTTAAGAATATTGCGCAGCAAATAGATACGGCAAGCGGTTCGGGAGCGGGGGCGGACGCGGGACTGCTCTACCGGAACAAAAAAGGGCTTTCCGTAGGCGTTGTTGTCTCCAATATCGTGCCGCCATCGGTCACCCTGGTGTCCAAAACCGTTTCTTTTCCGGGAGTTCTTGACATTGCGCCGGCCTATACGCGGGTTATCGGTAAAGATTTAAAAGCCGCTCTGGCCGCCCGCACGAATTATTATACCGGCAGATTCCACCCGGGCGGCGGCTTGGAACTCCGGTACCTGGACAACAGGGCCGCGTTCCGCGCCGGGATCGAGGCCAAGGGTGTTTCCATGGGCATTGGGGCGCGCCTGTCAAATTACCAGCTGGACTACGCCATCCTCTTGCATGAGCTCGCGCCAAGCCATATTATTTCATTCTCCATGAAATTCGGGATGACCGCGGCTGAGCTGGCCGAGGAAATTAAACGCGGAATGAAGAAGCTTGACCGGGAGGAAGCCAGGCGCGTGGCCCATAGTTATTATCTGGAAGGGTTGAACCTCGCCAAAAGCGGCAATCTCACCGCGGCCGTAAGCAACCTGGAAAAGTCCGATCTCCTGGATCCGGCTAACGACCAAGTGGAGAAGAAACTGGAGGAATTCAAGGCCGAACTTGCCCGCCAGCTGAACCGGCAGGTCGCCGGGACCTCGGCTATATTGGCCCGGCAGCAATACCAGCAAGGCAACCTCCTGGTCAGTCTTGAACACTGGAAAGCCGTGATCCAGCTTGACCCCGCCGACGAGGAGGCGAAGCTCGCCGTTGAAAAAATCGAATCCCGCCTGGGAAGCCGGGAGAGGGAGTTACTCGCCCGTACGCAAAGGGACATCATAGACGTCCAGCTCTCCCAGTTCCTGGCCAGGGCGCGGGGCTTGCTGGAGCAGGGGCTTTTAGTAGACGCGGTTACCGAAGTCAAGAAAGCGCTCCAGGCGGACGGAGACCATGAACAGTCAAAACTCCTTCTTGCGGAGTTAAATAAAGCCATGAGGGAAAAGGCGGACCAGTTATCCAGGGAGGCGGCCCAGGCTGAGGGAAAGAAGGATTTTAAAACCGCTATCGCGGCTTACCAGGCGATACTTCAGATGTTTCCCAAATCCCCTACGGTAAAAGAGAAGTTAAAAACCGCCCGGGCCGCCGGTTCCGGCAAGGTTAAGCCCGAACTCCAGAAGGAAGCCGAGCGCATGTACTACTCGGCGGTGGATCAATATTTAAAGAAGCAATATCAGGAATCATCCCGGACGCTGTCGCGGATCTTTGAGCTGGATCCTGGCAACGAGGGCGCGTTAAAACTTAAAGCCAAGGTGGAGGCCGCGCTGCAATGACAAGACGGCTTCTTTTTGTTTTCCTTTTATTGCCGCCTCCAATGGCCGGCGCCGCCACCATTGCAGGGAGAGATTTAGGCGGCCAGAGCCTCATCTGCGGGCCGGGCAGCACGGCGGATAATTCAATTTCCTGCTCGCCGAACGATACATTAAGCGGCGTCTTTACCAATGTCGGACTCTTCCAGATCAATGCTGGAACCACGGTCTTCGTGTCCCCCGGCATCCCGCTGGTCGTCTTCGCTTCCACCGTCTCCATTAGCGGCATCCTGAACGGTTCGGGTCGCGGCGAGGCAGGCGGTATCGGCGGCGGGCTGGACCTGCCAGGCAGCGACGGAGAGGGAAGGGGCCCGGGCAAAGGAGCAGCCGCCAATAAGGGCGGCGGCGGAGGCGGCTATGGCGGCGACGGTGGCGACGGCAGCGGCGCAGGGAGCGGGCTGGGTGTCAAGGGCGCCGCCTATAATGATACAGGCCTGCCCATCTCCACAGGCTCAATCTCCGTCGGCTCCGGCGGCGCCGGCGGCGGCGGGGGTACGGACCAGACAGGTGGAAGCGGCGGCCAGGGCGGGGCCTCTATCTATATGGAAGCGTCCTCGTTTGTTTTGACCGGCGGTACGATTTCCGTGAGCGGTGTGTCGGGGGGCAACGCCATCAAAACCGCGGGCGCCGGCGGCGGCAGTTCAGGAGGGGGTTTGCTCTTGCGCTGCGTAGTCTCCGCAACAACCGCGGGCGGCATTATTTCCGCATCGGGCGGCAAGGGCGGAGATGTGGCTGCTACATCGGAGACAATCTATCCCGGAGGGGGTGGCGGCGGCGGGCGGGTTAAGATTTACCACAGGCAGGCGGCGTTCTCCGTCACCATCAGCACAGCCAGCGGCGCCAAAGGCGAAGCCTACCTGGGGGGGGTCCTGGGCTCCCCGGCACCCGAGGCCGGCTCCATCGGGGCGGCCTCTTTCGCCATTGTGGCTTCCTCACCCACCAACCTGGCATTCCCGGCCGTGTTTGCGACCTCCATCACCTGGAGCTGGACAGCCGCCCCGGACTGGGGAGACGCGGATGAGGCCTCCAGGAAGTACCGGCTCTACAGCGATACCGTCAGCTACCGCACTCTGGACCGCTCGCCGCAGCTCGCCGTCTCCAGCGACACGGTCTCGACCACGGAGACCGGCCTGACGCCAAACACCACCTACACCCGCTATGCCACGGCTTTCACCAATTATTCGGACAGCCTGCCCTCCAATTCGGTCTCCACCCACACCCTGGCGAGCCTGCCTGGCGCCGCGCCCAGCGCTTTTACCTCCGTGGCCGCCGCCTCCCTGAACTTGAACTGGAGCGCGGGCTCGCCCTCCAATCCGGGCTACACCAAATATGAGGTAAACCGCTCCACCGATATAAATTTCGGGATTAATGTATCAACTTCCTATGTTGTGGCCCTGTCATCTTCGCCGGAGGGGCTTGCCGCGAACACCACATATCACTTCCGGGTCCGGGCCATTAATCTGGACAATCTGCCCACCTCATTTACTCCCGGCCTTTCCACCGCCACGCTGGCCGTGGCTCCCGCCGGCCCCTCATTTGCGGAAGTGAATTCCACCAGCTTTACCTTTAATTGGTCAGCCGGCGGTAACCCGCCGCTGACCCGCTACATCGCCGAGATCTCCACGGATAACTTTGCCACAATGGTACAATCTTCAGATACTTTCAATACCAGCGCCGCCTTTGTAAATTTGAAAGTCAATATCCTGTATTATGCCCGCGCCAGGGCGCAAAACCGCAACGGGATAGATACTGCCTTCACCGCCGCCGTCAGCACTATCACGGACGCGGTCCAGCCGCTTAACGCGGCTATTCCCTTTACGAACTTTTCAGCTGATGCCTTAACCTTCAACTGGGAATCCGGCGGCAACAGCGCGGGAACGGACTATAATCCCTGGATCTCAACCAGCAGCGATTTTTCGGCCCCTGTCTCGTCAGCCGTTACAACCGGCTTTAACTATGATTTCAAGGATCTGCTGGTCAACGCCACTTACTACGCCCGCCTCCGCGCTATCGGGAAGGACGGAGTTCCCACCTTGTATGCGGGCTCCGTTTCCACGGTGACGCTGACCCTGGCTCCCGTGACAGCCGACCCGCCGTTCACGGGGGTCTTTGCCGCCAGCTTCACCTTCAACTGGGAGAACGGCGGCAACCCGGCCGGGACGCGCTACACAGCGGAGATCTCCAAAGACGGGTTCGTGAGTGTATCCAGCGCGATACGAACCAGCGCCCTGAGCGCGGCCTTCTCCTCGCTTGCGGCCAACACGGTCTACCAGGCCCGCGTGAAGGCGGTTAATTTCCTGGGGGTGGATGGTCCGTTTTCCTCCCCCATCGTCTCTACCGCCACCGTGGTTTCCGCGCCTGTTAACGCCGCCGTACCCTTCTCAAGTCTTTCAGCCGGCGGTTTGACCTTTTCGTGGGGAAGCGGGGGCAATAGCGCGGGAACGGACTATAATCCGTGGATTTCCACCAGCAGCGATTTTTCGGCCCCTGTCTCTTCGGATGTTATGACCAACCTCAATTACGTTTTCACCGGCCTGTCGGCCAATACCACTTATTACGGCCGTGTCCGGGCCATTGGAGAGGGGGGCGCTCCCACTGACTACACGGCTACCGTCTCCACGGTGACATATACCCTGGCTCCTACGACGCCGGCAGCGCCCTTTACCGATATCAGCGCCGGGAGCTTCACCTTTAGTTGGGAGAACGGCGGCAACCCTTCCGCCACACGCTACGCGGCCGAAATATCCAAAGATAATTTTGTCAACCTCATTGCTTCGGTTTCAACATTAGCGCTGAGCGCGGGATTTACCGGCCTGGCGCCCAACACGGTCTACCAGGCCCGCGCGAAGGCGGCCAACTTCCTGGGTGTGGAAGGTCTCTACTCCAGTCCGCTCCGCTCCACCGCCACTCTGGCTATGGTCCCAGCCAACACCTCCCCGTCATTCACCGCTGTCTCGGCCGCTGCCCTCACCTTCACCTGGGCGGACGGCGGCAACCCCGGCGGCACCTCCTATACCGTAGAACTTTCCAGCGCCGGCTTCGCGCTGGGCACGGCCATTTCCTCGGCCGCTACCCTGGCCCTCAGCCGGACCTTCGCCGGCCTGTCGGCCAATACAACCTACTATGGCCGCGTCAAAGCGGTGAATGTAGACAATATCCCGAGCGTATACTCGACGTCCGTTCCTGTCGTCACCCTGCCGCTGGCCCCCGCCATGGCTTCTCCGCCGTTTGGAGCTGTGAATAGTTCAAATTTCACGCTGAGCTGGACGGCCAACGGTAATCCGCAGAACACGACCTATGTGGCGGAGATATCCGTAGATAACTTCGTGACCGCTCCGCTCTCCTCAACCACACTGAACCTCCAGGCCGCTTTCACGGACCTGACTCCGAATACAACCTATACGGCCAGGGTCAAGGCGGTCAATTTCGCCGGGGAGCCGGGGCCTTATTCCAGTCCGTTCGTCTCCACCGCCGCGCTGGCCCTGCCCCCGCAGTCCGCCGTTTCCTCATTCACTTTGACCGATGACGGTTTAACCGTGCTATGGTCAGCCGGCGGCAACTCCGTCGGGACGCGGTACGAGGCGGAGGTATCAACGCGCCCGGACTTCGCGCCCCTGTTGGCCAGCGCTACTGTAGTGGAGGTGAGTAAGAACTTCGTACTCGCGGCAAACACAACATATTATGCCAGGGTACGAGCGCGCAACCATAATGGCATACTGACAACAAATCTTGAGCTTGGCAGCGAGATCACCTATGCGGCCCAGCCGGCTGTCTCGGCCAGCACCACCACCGGCTATGTCAGCGTGACAACATTCAGCTTCACCAACACTGTCTCCACCGGCGCGGGCAACCTGCTGTTCTACCGCTTCGCCTGGGATAAGAGCGCTACCCACGCCTGGAATAACCAGGAGTCAAGCTGGACCGCGCTCGGGGTGCTCACTACCAGCGCCACGGGCAATGGCTACTGGTATCTCCACCTGCGGAGTTACAACTTTAAGGAACTCGGTTACAAGACGCTCGATGTCGGACCCTTTCAGATAGATTTGAACGAAGTAAAGGCCCCGGGCCGGCCCGTTCCGGCGCCCGGTCCCTACACAGCCGCCCCCGGGATCACGTGGAGCTGGCCGGTCGCCATCGCCTTCGGTGACACCGTTATTTCCACCTATATTGTGTCCGTGGGTACCACGTCCGCCGATTTTAATGTGCTGGTTGATTCCGCGGCCGGTCCATTGACGAGTTTTACCCTGGAGCCGGCGGCCAATGGCAAGACCTATTATCTGAAAGTCAAGGCCAGGGACGAAGGCGGGAAAGAGAGTCCCTACTCCCCCGTGTCAAGCCCCGGCGTGCTAGTGGATCGGACTGTGCCCGGGCGCCTCGGGGCCGTACAGGCCGACCGCAAGTTTTCCTATGATTCTACCGTATTGTTCTCGTGGTCCGCGTCAGCGGATCTGGAGAGCGGGATTAAAGGCTATCTATTGGACCTGGGCACAACACTCAACGGCAATGATATATTTAACGCGAAAAACATGGGCTTGGACCTTTCCTGGCAGGCCACCGGGCTTCCCAGCGGCAAGTCTGTTTTCGCCAGGGTCCGCGCGGAAAACAACGCCGGAGGGTTCAGCGATTATTCCAATTCCGGACCGGGCATCCCGGTCTGGACTCTTGACCAGACGCCGCCCATGGTTAAACCATATAATTGGCCCAACCCGTTTAATCCACTGGGCGGACCCACCCAGATAGGATTTTTCCTGAATGCGCCCGCTAAAGTGACTTTAAAGTTGTTTACGCTGGAGGGGAATCTGGTGTATGAGGAGACACACGCGGAAGGCTCCCCCGGTAATAAGGTATGGCCATGGGCCGGCCGCAACGGCATGGGAAAAACAGTAGCGCCGGGCGGTTATATTTGTATCATTGAAAAGAGCTATGCCGGCAAGGCGGAGCGGCAGCAATTTAAATTAGCGGTACTCTATTAAACCATGAAACTTAAAGTCAATCGGATCGCGTTAAAGCTATCGTTGCTTGCCTCTCTCTTCATCCTGGCCGTCATCGCCGCGATGACCGGGATCCTGCTGCAACAGGGCGAGCAGGCGATGATATCGGAGATGAAGCTCAGATCCATCGCGTATGCCCGTTCGGCGGGAGAAGCCATTTTTCCCCAGCTTGATACCTTTACCCTTCATTTCAACACGCAGGAAATGCTGAAAGAAAAGGGAGTAGAGTACGCCTTAATCTTAGCTGCCGATCGCAGGATTTTATCGCACACGGACCCGCAAAAAATCGGCGGAATCGACGCGAGCCCGGTCGCCCGGCGCGCTTCTGAATCCCCGAACGCGCTTGTCCAGCAATATTCCAGCCGCGGCGTTTCTTTTTTCGACATTTCGGCGCCAGTATTCTCCGGCAACCGCAGGACGGGTACGGTACACATCGGTTTTACGCGGGCTTCCGTGGCGGGCAGCCTGAAGGACGCTAAAAAACAGGTGCTTGTGCTGGTCGGTTCCGCGATTATACTATGCATAGCGGGTTCAATTCTTATTGTCGGTTGGATGCTTCGGCCGCTGCCTGTGCTGGCACAGGCGACACTGGAAGTGGGAAAGGGTTGTCTGGATGTGCAGGTTAATTTTAAGATGAAAGATGAAATAGGCCAGCTGGCGCAAGCCTTCAACCGGATGGTCGCCGGTCTGCGCGAAAAGGAAATGATCCGTAGTACGTTCGGGCGTTATATGTCCAAAGAAGTGGTGGACGGTTTCCTTAACGGCAAGGTATCCCTGGAGCTTGGAGGCGAACTGAAGGAAATGTCGATCCTTATGTCCGACATCCGGGACTTTACGGAGCTTTCCGAAAAACTCCCGCCGCATGACGTAGTTCAGCTATTAAACCGCTATTTCACCGAAATGGTACAGGCAATTGGAGCCCATGGCGGGACCGTGGATAAGTTTATCGGGGATGCCATCCTCGCCGTTTTCGGCTGGCCCCTGTACCGCCAGGACCACGCGAAGTTGGCGGTTACCGCGGCCCTGGAGATGAAGGAACGCCTAGCCGTTCTTAACGGCGCTTTAGTGAAGGAAGGCCGCAAGCCTATCGCGATCGGAATAGCCATCCATACCGGCAAGGCCGTAGCCGGCAATATCGGCAGCCTGGAGAAGGTGCAATACACGGTTATCGGCGATACCGTGAACCTGGCCTCCCGCATGGAATCAGCCAACAAAGATTACGGCACCGATTTGATCGTGAGCCGGCCCGTATACCTGGCGACCAGCGGCTATTTTGACTTTCAGGATATAGGTGAGAAGCCCGTGAGGGGACGCACGGAAGCCGTGCATATTTACCAGGTTTCAGGCCATAAACCCAACCGCCCTCCCCCGCCCGCTCCCGGTTCCGCCGGCCATTGACACTTAGAGACGGTATTACTGAGCCTCGCATACGTCTCAAAGCTGAACCTCCAGTGTGTCCATTATTTATTAAAAATTTTTGCGGCAAAAATTTTTAATATACCCCGCCCCCAAGCCGCGGGGAAACCTTAGGAGCCGTTAAGAAATAACTGACACATTTGGAGGCACAGCTTTGAGCTGGATGCAAGGCGCGACGACGATGGTGTAGCAGAGCTACATTGAGGAGGAGCAACGCAGCAGCCGGCCAAAGATGTGCCTCCCCCAGGGGGCTGGTACATAAAATGTTGCCCGGCAACATTTTATTCAGGCTGAATTAAGGCGAAGTTTGTCCCTTTTTAAGGCCCCTATTGACATGTCAATAAAATAGGTCTTGACAAACGGTTTATATCTGCTATAATATAGTAACGATGAGTTAACAAATCCGTAAAGTGATGTTGCGATAATAGCAAAGCCGGCGAAAGCCGGCGGCGCAAAGCCATGACCCGCTGATCACGGCGGGGGTCAGGTTGCCGAAAACAATGAAACGCTTATTTCATAGTGTTATTGCCCCGTTAAGAAGGGCGTTGATGAGCGGTGCCGGCCCGGCCGTTCGCGGCCGTTTCTTAACGGGGGTTTCTTTTGCGGTTTTTTTCTCTACCCTCTACCCTCTACCCTCTACCCTTTCCGCGCAGTCCGGCGGCCAGCCTGCGCAGTTTATGTCATACGGCGCCGGCGCCAGGGGCCTCGGCATGGGCGGGGCGTTCTTTGCGGTGGCCGACGACGCTTCCGCCTCATACTGGAACCCCGCGGCGCTGATCATGCTTGAAAAAAAAGAAGCCACCGCCATGCAAGCGAGCCTCTTCGCCGACACCACGCTGAATTTTTTCACCTACGCTAATCCCACCGCCTCCAGAGGCACCTGGGCGCTTTCTATGACCCAGTTGAAATCCACGGGTTTTGAGAAGATAGAGATCACGCCCAATCCAGCGGGAGACGAAATAATAGATATCAAATCTCTCGGGACTTTCGATAATACGGAACGCGCGTTCGCTTTTTCCTGGGGCCGCGAAGTCTCCGACAAGCTTTCTTTCGGCGTCATGGCCAAAAATATTTCCCGCCGGCTCGACACTTCAAAGGATTCTTTCAACGCCATAGACATCGCGATGCTGCAGAAGTTTTCAAAGATCTACAGAATGGCGATGGGCATCCAGAACGTATTCTCCATAGTTTCGGGCGATACCGACGACAAGCTGCCGCTCACCCTTAAACTGGGGCAGGCCCTGAGCCTTTTTAAAGGCGGCCTTGTGTTCGGATTTGACATCGCCAAACCCCAGAGCGCCGCGATGAACTGGAGGTTCGGCGGAGAATACTGGCTTATGTCCTGGTCGGCTTTAAGATTCGGCGTCATGGGCGCGCCCGCCATCCAGGAAGCGGATTTCGGCGTGGGCATCAAGTACAGGAATTTCGGCTTTGACGTGGCTCAGGGCGTGCACGCCCTGGGTTCCACCACCAGGTTCTCGGTCACCATGCGCATGGGGCGCTCCAACAGGGCCAAACATGAGAAAGAGGTCAGGGATATCATACGCCAGGCGATGCAGTATTTTAAATCCGGTTATTTCACTAAGGCCATAGCGAAGCTTAAATCCGCCTTGGACTCCGACCCCGGCAACAATGACATACGGCGCATGATAAGCCGCCTTGAGCTTGCGGTGGGTTATGTGCCGGACGCCACCGGAGGAGAGGAAGTGCCCACCCTTACCAGAAGAGGCATAATCAGCTACGTGGATGGAAATGACCTGAGGACCGCTGTCAACGTGCTAAGGCACGCGTTCAATAAAGCCCCGAAGAATGATCGGCTTTTGAGCCTGCTCAATATGGTGGAAAAAGAGGCCAATCTTTCCGAACTGACCAGGCCGCCCGAAGGCCCGCAGATCTTCACCTACATAGACCAGCGGACATATGACGCCAGGCAGTCGATCTACGACGGCAAGTACGATCTGGCCATGAAGCGCGCGCAGGACATACTTGATCTTGAACCCAACAACGAAACCGCGCTTGAGATCATGGGCAGCGCTTTCTACCTTATGGACCAGAAAGACAAAGCCGGCGTCATGTGGGAGAAAGTTCTGGAGATTAATCCCAACAACAAGATTGTAAGACAGTTCCTCAAACAGACGAAGTAAAAGGCTGAGAGCTATCCGCAGCATCTTTTCCTTCAGCCCTCAGCCTTCAGTCTTCAGCCTTTATCCATACTTATGAAATGTTTTTGTAATACGATATATGTAAAATAAAGCAGTATGAAAAAGTTTATCGCCGCGGGACCGGTCCGCGCCGTTATCTATTTTATGTTCTCCGCGCTCTGCGGCGCGGGGCTTGTCCCGCTTTACGGGGTGGAGCCGCTGGACGCTTCGTTGATGAACAAGCAGGACTCCCTGCGCCGTGAAATAGAAGACAAGATAAAACAGGATATCCTGGACCCCATATTCGGCCCCGCCAGGGCCTTCGTATTCGCGGATATGGAGCTTCAGCTCATTTCCCTGAAAGCCGAGCAGAGCAAAGAAGGCTCGGGGGCGGTCCAGAAATACAAGGAAAAAGGCGCGACTTCCGGCGGCATGGGACATGAGGCCGATTTCCTGATGCCAGGCATTCCGACGCCCAAATCCATACTAGGGAAAAGCAATACCCGGCCGAAGGAGGGGAGAGGCATCCTCACCCAGCAGGCCCAGGGCATAGAGCAGATAAGGTACGGCCTTCAGACCGAATTCAGAAAGTTTCAGGTGACTGTCATCCATGATAACAAGATCTCAAGCGATACCGTAAAGATCGCCAGGGACCAGGTAACCGATTTCCTTGCGCCCTATCAGATCAAGCTGTCCGAGAAGATCGGCGGCAAAGATCAGTTTCGTCCGGCGACGGTCCTTTTTAAGCCGACCAGGTTTAATAGCTATAATATGCTTGACGATTTAAAAAGGCCCAGCGTCTATCTGCCGCTTTTATACGCGGCGCTGGCCCTTTTGCTGCTGCTGTTCCTGTTCGGGCCTCTGTGGGGATTCTTCAGGAAATACGTCAACGCCCTGCTGGCCAAGCCCGGCGCCGAAGTGAACATAGACCAGAAAATGGAGGAAGGCGGCGAGGGAGGCGGCGGGAAGGGAGGAGGCGCCGAGGAAAGCCGCCAGCAGATTGACATGAACTTCAAACAGACGGGGGAAGAGGAGGAGTTTATGAAAAAATTTGAACCGTTCACCTATATCACGGAAGAAAATCTCAAAAGGCTCATTTATCTGTTTTTGCTGAGGAAAGAGGAGCCCTGGGTCATAGCGATAGTCTTGAACTACATGAAACCGGAGCTCGCCAGGCAGGTGCTTTCGTCTTTGCCGGTGGAAATGCAGTCCAGGGTGGCCATGGAATCCCTGACGGTCAAGCAGGCCAGCGGGGAGCAGATAAAGGCGATAGATAAGGAGATAAAAGAGAACATAGATTTTGTGATGGGCGGCATAGAGAGGTTCGCAAGGATGCTTGAGGACTCCGAACCGACCATCAGAAAGAATATCCTTGAATATCTTAAGACCCAGAAGCCCGACATTTATGAAAAAGTAAAGAGGAAGATACTGATGTTCGAGGACGTGACGGGCTTCCCGGACAAGGACATGCAGCTCATAATAAGGAGCGTCGGCAACGAAGACATCGCGAAGGCCGTCTACAAGGCCGATCCGCAGATCGTGAACAAATTCTTCAACAACATGTCCCAGGGCGCGGTAAAAGTCATCAAGGAGATAATGGAATATTCGGGGGAACTCACTCCTGTGCAGGTGGACGAAGCACAGATGAAAGTCCTAGACGCCGTCAAAACCCTGGAGGCGGAGGCGAAGATAAACGTGCGCCGGCAGAGCTCCCAGGAAATAGATATAATAGACGGCTCTGAAATGTCTACGGACGCGCAGAGAAGAGAGAAATTCCAGAACATAGCCGGCTTCCCCCAGGCTTTTGGGGGGCGCCCGGAGTCTCCCGCCGCGCCGTCGCCTGAGAACGCCGCGCAAGCTCAAGCCTACATGAGCGCGGGCGCCGACCTTTACAACCAGGGGCGTCACGAGGAAAGCCTCCAGTATCTGGAATACGCCGCCGGCCTTGACCCCGCCTCGGCCGCCATTCAACAGTACCTGGGGGCCTCTTATTACGCTTTAGGGCGCATGACGGAAGCGCTGACGGCTTATGAACTCTACGCCCGGCTTTCAAACGACCCGGCGGTAACCGAATGGCTGAACAATTTTAAAGCGCAGGCAAAATAGGGTAGAGGGTAGAGGGTAGAGGGTAGAGGGTAGAGGGGGGAGAGGCGAGCGAACGAGTATATTGAATTAATAATTTTTTAATTAAAATGTAATCTCTACCCTTTAAAATATACACGGCAAACGATAACGGCAGGGTAAACTTCTACCCTCTACCCTCTACCCTCTACCCTTATTTTATGGCCGATAAAGATCCGAACGAGGAAAAAAAGATGAATTTGCCGCCTCTACCGCCGGGCTTTCCCAGGCCCGGCGCTTCACAGCCTCCCGTTGGCGGGAGCGGTAAACCCATCCCGCCCCTGTCCGGCCAGGGTAAACCCGCCCCTCCCATGCCGGGGGGCGCTCCGGCCTTCCCTTTTACCCAACCCCGCGGCGCGCAGCGGGATGCCGCCGCCGAAGAAGCCGCTAGGATGAAGGAAGACAGGGACAAGCTTGAAAAAAAGATAAGCGACATGGAGCGCCTGCTTTCGCAGGAAAAAGAGAAAGCGCTTCTGGCCACTTTAAAAAGCCAGCAGGACGAGGCGCTTTCCTCCAAGGTGGAGTCTTCGCTGAAAGACATACAGGACAAGCTCCGCCGCGACAGACATGAACAGGAAACGGCGGAAGAACGGCTGACCCTTAAAGCAAAAATAAAAGAGCTTGAGACCAGGCTTGTGCAGGAGCGCGAAACCTGGATGCAGACTTTGCAAAGCCAGATGCAGGAGCGCGAGAGCGCGTCCAAGGATGTGGAAGGCCATTTCATTTACCGGCTTCAGGAGCTGGAGCGGCGCTGGCTTGAGGAAAAGGCCCAGTGGCAGAAGAATTTCGTGCAGAAAGAGGACGAAGTGCGCTCTCTTAAGCACAGTGCGGAAAAGCTGCGCGAGGTCTCCGACGAGCTGCGCCTGACGAACCTTGACAAGATAATGCTCGAGAAAGAGGCCGGCAGGTTCAAGGACGAGCTAGCCAGGGTGGAGCGGGACATAGCGCGGGATAAAGCCGCCGTTGATATTTACATGAGGAACCTCCCGGAAAAAGAGCGTGAGCTCGCCAATCTGCGCGCCGAGGTCTCCATGGCGAAAATGCGCGAGGAGCGCGCCCACGCGGATTTTAGGTCAAGGGAAGAAAAACTGCATTCCGAACTGGACAGGCTGCAAAAGGATATCGGCTCGGTTGCGGACCGCAAGAACGCCGAAAAAGAGGAGGAACTGCAAAAGCTCCAGGCCCGCTACGAGGCCATGCTCCACGAGAAAGAGAACGCCGTGGCGCAGGTGTCCGGGGAAAAGATACGGGCCGTTTCGGAACTCGTGAAGATAAAAGGCTTTATCGCCAGGGTCCAGGCCGTCAACGCCGCGCTGGATAAGGAGCGCGGAAATCTGCGCGTTGAAAAGATGCAGCTGGCCCAGTCCATGGCCGCCAATATAGAAGAGACCAGGAAGATAAAGCAGGAACTGGAACATTTCAGGGCGACCCATCAAGGCGAAATAGACGAACTGATGAAAAAACACCAGGCGCGGCTTGAGCAGATAAAGGAAAACTATGCCGGCGACGTCGCCAGGGAATACAACGAGAAGCTGAGCCGCGCCGGGCAGGAATACCAGCAGGAGAAGCTCAGCCTTATAAAGAAGCGCCAGGACGAAACAGCGGCTCTCGCTGCCGCGCTCCAGGAAGAGCACGCCAAAGCCGCCCGCGCGCAGCAGCAGGAGCTCACGGCGCGCCAGGAGGAATCCGCCAGGGCCGCCCGCGCGCAGCAGGAGGAACTTGCGAAGCTCTCCCAGGCGCATCAGCGGGAGCTTGCGGCGCGCCAGGAGGAATCCGCCAGGGCCGCCCGCGCGCAGCAGGATGAATTGACAAGGGTCTGCCTGGAGATGAGGAATAAATACGAGAGCGACATAACCGAAATAACGACCGGCCAGAAAAAGCGTCTTGAACAGGAATATACGGAAGAGATAAATAAGCTTAAGGAAGCAAAAGCCAGGTCGGAAGAGGCGGCGGTGAAACTGGAGGCCGAAACGCTGCGCCTGTCCGAAGAAGTGAAAAATTCCGAGCTGTTGCTGTCCAGGAAGCAGAAAGAATTCATGGCCGCCGCGGCGCAAGCGCTTGGGACCAGGAAAAGTCTTGAAGCCAGGATCAGTTCCCTTAGCGCCGAAAAAGCGGATTATGAACAACGCTGTTACGCCGCGGAGGCCGAGGCGAAACGCCTTGTAATCGATCAAACCGGACTTAAGGCGGGTTTTGAGGCCCTTGCTGCCGAGAAAACCGCGAAAGAGGCCGACCTCGCGCGCCTGGCCCAGGACCTGAGATTGGAAAGCGACAACCGCGCCGGATTTGAATCCGAACTGCTGTTCCTTAAGCAGAAGATCCAGCAACTGGAATACCAGGGGACCGACCTGGCCGGGCAGCTTGAAGCGAAAAGGCAGGACCTGGCGAACGCCAGGGAAGCCGCCGCGCTGGACGCCCAGACCGCCCAGGGGCAAATAGACGCGCTGTCGGCCGAAGTGGAAAAATATAAAAATATAGAGAAATCTTTTGCAGAGCGGCTGAAGTGGGCGCTGAAGGGGAGAGGGTAGAGGGTTTAGGGTATAGGGTTCAGAGTAAGGAGTTACTTATCCCTATACCCTTTCTTTATGTATAATTAATTACAATGATAAAACTTCAGAAGTTAAACGGCGTCGACGTCATCGTGAACGCGGACCTCATAGAGAGTATCGAGGCCGCGCCGGACACCGTTATTAACCTTGCGACCGGCAACCGCTTCCTGGTCAAAAACAGCGTTGACGACGTGGTGGCGAAGGTGGTCGAGTACAAGAAAAAGATCCATTCGGGCGGCAAAGTCGTAAACCCTATAGATGGATACGAGAAGAAGTAGGTAGTAGGTAGGGGTCGGATGAGATCCGAACTCCTTAAAACCTATCTACTAACCCGAAAATTGCCCGCCTGCCAAGTATTACATAGCTTCAGTTTATTCGGCAATTGGGCGGGCAGGCAATTGATATCAATTTGTATTGACAACTTGATGAATAAAAATATCCATGCAATTTTCGGGTGTCCGTTCACCTTTTGAACACGTCCGGCCGGTCGGTTTACCCTACCTACCGGCAGGCAGGCAATGAGCGCCGATGTGTTTTCGGTTCGCCGGTCAGGGCAGAAACCGAAAAAATTCAGCTTGAACTGAAACTTTCAGGCTAACTACCACCTACTACCTACTGGAGACAACATGGATATCGCGACATTTACAGGAATAATAGTATTCCTTGGTTTCGTTTTCGCGGCCGTTTTCGTGGGCGGCGACTACAAACTGTCCGCTTTCGAGCCCTTCATAAACCTGGAGGCCGGCCTTGTCGTAATGGGTGGCACTTTTTGCGCTATTCTGGTCAATTATCCGCTTTCCGCTGTTATAGGAGTGGGTAAGGTTCTCAAGCAGGTTATGACTTCCAAGGGCGAAGACACTTCCCGGCTGGTCGTGACTTTTCTAGGTCTTTCGCAAAAGGCCAAAAAAGAAGGTTTTCTGGCTTTAGAAACCGATGTCAAGGCTCTGGACAATGATTTTCTTAAACGGGGCGTTCAGCTGGTCATAGACGGCGCGGACCATGAATTTATAAGGAACATGCTCGAGACGGAACTGGATTTTATCAGGGAGCGACATAAGGTCGGCAGGGAGATCTTCAACGCCCTCGGCACCTACGCGCCGGCTTTCGGGATTATCGGCACGGTGCTGGGCATGATAATGATGCTGGCCACCATAGACGACGTGGGGCAGGTCCCCAAGCGCATGGCTCTGGCGCTTTCAGCCGCTTTCTACGGCCTGGGCGCCGGTTACTGGCTTTTCCTGCCGATGGCCGGCAAGCTCAAGCACAGGTCGGAGGAAGAGCTTTTTGTAAAAGAGATAATAATAAGAGGCGTGCTCCTTTTACAGAGCGGCGCCACGCCCAGCGTCGTGGAGGCGAATTTAAAAGCCTATCTTGAACCTTCCAAGAGAAAGACCGTGACGAAAGAAGAAGAGAAAGGCGCCGGTAAAGCGGGAGCGTAGCCCGAAAATTGTCCGCAATTTTCGGAAGGATGAAGGATGAGGGATGAAGGATGAAGGTAAAGACAATAGAAAATAAAGAGAGTTCTCTGACCCTTAGCCTTTAGCCTTTATCCTTTAGCCTTTCAGTTTTTATTTATGCCTTTAAAAGTCAGGAACATGATAGCTGAAGACGATCCAAGGGTGTGCCAGATAGGCCATCCGGCGCCGCCGTGGCTCGTCAATTACGCCGACCTGATGACCGAAATGGTCTGCTTTTTCGTCATCCTCTACGCCCTGTCCGCCGCGTTGAACAAGGATATGCAGGGCGCCCAGGAGAAGATAAAGGAAATGATTGAGAAGGGCAAGATGCAGGGGACTGTGGCCATAGACAAAGAGGGCCTCAGGATAACGCTTGAGGAGCAGAAAGACCGTATCTTTTTTATGAGCGGCAGGGCCGAATTGACCGACGATATGAAGGCAGCGCTTGAAAATGTCGTCCCGGTCCTGGCTAAGCTTTCCGGCAAATACGATATACTGGTGGAGGGACATACCGACAACGTCCCGATAGCCACCAGGCAGTTCGCCTCCAACTGGGAGCTTTCCACGGCCCGGGCAACCAACGTGGTTAAAGTTCTGCTGGCGCGGCCGGGATTTGTTCCCAGTAAAATGGCCGCCGTCGGCTACGGCGAATACCATCCGATCGTGGTAAACAATACCGAGGAGAACAGAAAGAAGAACCGCCGGGTGGTATTCTTCGTAAAAATCAATTCTTACCCGGACGCGTCCAAAAAACCTTCTTCGCCCCCGAAAAAAGGGGCATCAGCGGTCATCGTAGCCGCTGATGAGGGCGCTCCGCATGCGGCCGGCGCGATTTCCGAAGCCGCGCAGCCCCAGGCCCCGCCCGGCGAACAGACTGAAGCGGCGCAGCAGGAGGGCCGATGAATAAAAATTTTTGCGGCAAAAATTTTTACCATTCCCCGCCCTCTAGGGCGGGAAAACCTTGGGGCAAGAAGGATTTAATGAAAACCGCGGCGCTGGGCGTTTCTTTCGTGTTTCTCACCGGCTGTTTCGGCGGATTTAAAAGCCTTAAGGTCGTGGATCTGACCGATACGCGGGTGGGAGACCTTTCTCTGACCAAAAAAGTGACCGGCAAGCGCGAGTTTCTTCTTTTCTCCACCACCAAAACGGGGGTATTCCTTGAGGGGAATATCCAGGGCATAATCACCGATTACCAGGGCAACCCGATAGAGGGCGTCACGGTCAAGGTCATGCCGGACACGGGCCGTTCAAAGACCGGCGAAACGGCGTCCGATGCTTTCGCCGGCGTAGAAGAAAATGTCGGCGCCGCCATCAATCTCTCTTTCGCTCCCGGCATCAGCGATTCCATGGGGCTTTTTAAGATCCGCTTTTCGCTTCCGCTCGTTGACAAGGAAGTGGACGTCAGGGGCAAGCTGGTCTATAATCCGGGCTGGGACCAGGCCAGGCTTAACCTGGGCAAGGCCTACGAACCGCAGATGAAAGATTCTCCGTTCAGGCTCTACTATAGTATGAAAACCGGCTTTCTGGCTTTTGCCGAGGGCGTACGCAAAGCGATAGTTCAGCCGGTGGGCGAGGGCCAGGGCAAGCTCAAGGTCCTGCCCGGCTCCGCCGCCCCGCAGACGTTGACGCCCGCTGTGGAACCCGCCACGGGCCAACCTCCGGCCGCCGGCGCCCCGGACAAGGCCGAGGAAGACCTTTTCAAAGGCTTCGATTTCGGCCAATAAAAATGGCGCAGCCATTTTTGCGGGACAGGACGGCTGGACCGCTTTTCGATTTCCGCTCCCCGGCTGCCTCGCTGTCCGGTTGCCTAGCCAAAAATACTAAAATATACTAATGAAGAAAGTCGTGATGGCCATGTCGGGGGGGGTGGATTCTTCCGTGGCGGCGGCGCTGTTGAAGAAAGAGGGGTATGAAGTCATCGGCGTCACGCTGAACCTCTTTGCCGGAGAGAAAGGCTCCCCCGCCTGCTGCGGGGCCGCTCAAGCCGGCGCCGGAGCGCGCGCGGTCTGCGACGCGCTGGGCGTAAGACATTACTTCAAGAACGCCGGCGAAGTGTTCAAAAAAAAAGTCATTGATGAATTCGTCGGAAGTTACGCGGCCGGCGCCACTCCCAATCCCTGCGTCAACTGCAACCGCTTCGTGAAATTTGCCTACCTTTTTGATCTGGCCGGGGCTTTCGGCGCCGGATATCTGGCCACCGGCCATTACGCGCGGATAGAAAAAACCCCGGACGGCCTGGGGTTATTGCGGGGCTTGGACCCCCTTAAAGACCAGAGCTATTTCCTTTACTGCCTGAAAAAAGAGCAGCTGTCCCGTGTCCTTTTCCCCCTGGGCGCTCTGACAAAACAGGAGGTCAGGAAAATGGCGGAGGAACTGGAGCTTCCGACCGCCAAAGTGAAAGAGAGCAGCGATATCTGCTTCGTCGGAGAGGGGGGTTACGCCGGGTACCTTAAAAAGAACGGCGGCCTCAAGCCGCGTTCCGGCAGGATCGTGGACGCCGGCGGGAAAACCCTGGGCCGCCATGAAGGCTTTTTTAATTATACCGTGGGGCAGCGCCGGGGGCTGGGCGTTTACGCCGTGGAGCGTCTCTACGTGACGGCTTTGAAGCCCGAAACCAACGAGGTGACGCTGGGCGGACTGGCTGAAGCGCGCTTCAGCTTTTTCAAGGCTTCCGGCATGAACTGGCTCGTGAAAAAACCGGCGGCCGGCGCTCGCATCGCCGCGCAGATACGCTACCGGCACAAACCGGCTTCCTGCCTTATCGTCTCGTCGCACGGGACCGGGTTCTCCGGGACTTTTGACGAACCGCAGTTCGCCCCGGCCCGGGGCCAGTCGGTGGTGTTCTATCAGGACGACCGGGTCCTTGGCGGAGGGGTGATAGAGGACGTGAGGTAAGAAGTCAGACTTTAAGGTATTCCTTTTTGATATCCGATCTCTGACCTCTACATTGAAGGAGCATTTCATGAAAGAGAAAATCGGCGTTATCTTCGGCGGCAGGTCGGCGGAGCACGAGGTGTCCATAGAGTCGGCCAAAACCGTGGTGAAGAATCTTTCCCTGGCGGGCTACGCGGTAAGCCCGATTTATATCCCGCGCCGCGGGGCGTGGCGGAGAGTGGCTCCCGCTGCGCTCGCCGGCGGCAGGCTCGCCGGCACGGACATGGAGCCTTCTTTCGGGAAAGAGAGTTTTATGCTGGCCGGCCGGCCTTTCCGGTTGGACGCGGTTTTCCCGCTGGTCCACGGCTCTACGGGCGAAGACGGGATCCTGCAGGGGTTTCTGGAGCTGCTGGACCTGCCTTATGTCGGCTCAGGAGTGCTGGCTTCAGCCGCCGGCATGGATAAGGCGCTCTCAAAAGATATCGCCCGCAAATCCGGCATCCCGCTCCTGCCGCATGTGGAAATATCCGGCAGGGATAAAAAAAGCGTGGCCGCCGCTCTTAAGGCGGCCAGGCGCCTGGGGCTGCCGCTTTTCGTCAAGCCGGCGCAGCTTGGCTCTTCCGTGGGCATCACCAAGGTTAAAGCGTTCAATGACCTCGCCAGGGCCGTGGCTTTTGCTTTTCAATATGATTGGAGGGTGCTGATAGAAAAAGGCGTGGACCGGGCCAGGGAAATAGTGTGCGGCGCGCTGGGTTCGCCGCTGGACGCCCGCGCGAGCGTCTGCGGCGAAGTCAGGCCGAAGGGCAGGCATGAGTTTTATGATTACGAGGCGAAGTATCTGGATGACAACGGCATTGATTTTCTGGCGCCGGCGCCGCTCTCCGTAAAAACGGCCGGCAGACTGCGCGCTCTGTCGGTAGCGATATTCAAGGCCCTGGGGTGCTGCGGCATGGCAAGGGTGGATTTCCTTATGGAGCCGGGGTCGGAGGACAGGTTCTATTTCTGCGAGATAAACACCATTCCCGGCTTTACCTCCCACAGCCTTTATCCGACGCTGTGGAAGAAAACCGGGCTTGATCCCGTGAAACTCAGCCATCGGCTGGTTAGACTGGCTATTGAAAGGCAAAAGGCCAAAAGCAGGCTTCAAACTGTCAGGTAGGGGGAAGTTGATAAGTTGATAAGGCTGGGGAAGTTGACAAGTTTATAAATTGACTGGTTGATAAGTGCCGCAACTTTCCCACTTATCAACTTATCAACTGGTGTTTCCTACTTATCAACTGCTGTTAACTATTCTTCCCCGCCGCCGGCTTCCTCTTCATCTTCTTCCACGTATTCATATTCATCATCTTCAGCCGGGGCAGCGGCCTTCGGCGTTACCGGTTTAGCGGCCGGCTTGGCCTGTTTCGGAGCAATGGTTTTGCCTTTTTTGCCCTTTTTACCTTTGGCGGGTCCCGCCGCTTTAGGCTGAAGCTTTTCCGGCAACAGGGAGTTCAGCGGCTTTTGGCTTTGTTCATCTAGGGCTTTTATGGTCTTCTGGGCGTAGTTTATCTCGTAGCGGTAGACCAGCTGGTTTTTCCCGCGCATCATAGGCATGGAAGCGCTTGCCTCAAAAATGCCGCCGGGCAGTTCTTTCGCGGTCCAGGCGGCCTTAATGAAATTGGCTTTGCGCCGGGCAGCGTCCTCAAAAACGCTGTTTTCAAGTATCTTGCCGCCGTCTTTCTCCGGCGAGTAGTTCCTGGCGAAGTAAATGATTTCGTCCGGCGAAGCGGCTTTTTGCGGCTGCTGCGGTTCCGCCGGCGTAGGCTGGGCTTGCGGCTCAAGAGGCTGCGGCGGGAAGGTCTGCGGCGCCGGCGCCGCTTCTTTAGGCGCGCTCAAAAACGGCAGCGGAATGAATTTCGTGATATCAAATACGCCGAAGTTCTTCAGGAAGACGGCCGCCACTGCCAGGACGGCCAGCAGCAGCACGACGGTAAGCAGCGCTTTGAGAGCTTTTTTAAAGACGCCGGAGAACCTGAAACTCCTGACGCTTGAACCCTGGTCCACTATTTCGACTTTATCCGGGGTACTGGGCGCCGGTTTGGCAGGCTCGCTTTTCGCGGGTTGGACCCCGAAAACGGTGACTGCTACGGGCTCCTTCTCAACGGTCTGGGATTTGACAGGCGCGGCGGTTACGGAGGGGGGGGGGTGGGCGAGCGACGCTTTTATGTCCGACAGCGCGGTTTCAAGATACTGTATTTTATCCATTAGTTCGCACTGGAACTGGCTGTTTTTAATGGCGGAGAGCACTTCTCCCATCTGGGAGAGTTTTTCTTTTAACGGGTCCAGGTGACCCGCCAGATCCTGCCTGCTTAAAGAGTTCCTGGCCAGGGCTTCAAGTCTTAAATTTATCTCGTTCAGGGCTTTTGCGTCTTCCGGGCTTTGCGGAGCGTAGGCCGTGACCGCTTCGGCCCCCCCAAACTTTTTCGGGGGGTCAGCGGGTGCGGCCGGCGCAGAGCTCGCGGGCGGTTCGGGAGAGGCGGGGGAGGCGGCTATTTCCGGCGGTTTAAACATCTCCGGCGCCGGAACTTTTGATTTTGGCGCTCCGTCAAGCGCCGTGTCCGCGCGTTTGCCTATCTGTGAAAGTGTTATCGGGTCAAAATTAGAACCGGAAGCCCTGGGGGGGGCCTGTTCTAAGCTGGAGGGGGAAAGGGATTTAAGTTTGATCTGGGGCTCTTCGCTGTTGAATACCGGCTGACTGCGCTCCATAGGCGTCCCCGCCGTGGGAGAGACTATCGGTTCCAGTTGAAGCTGCGGGGTCTGGGCCTGGTTCAGGGAAGAGGCGGTTTCAAGTTTTTTGAGCGCCGGTCTGCCGGGAGAATTCAGCAGGGCGGCTATCTCCGGATAAGTGGAGGCTTCTTTCCAGTCCTCGGTCTTTTCGCCGATAGGCGTTTGGGGGCAGATAAGGGTGGAAGGGCTGAAAACAGGCAGTTCAAAAAGTTTATCTTTTTCGTAGGGGCCGAGAATCTCATTGTTTACGTATGCCCAATATTTCATATTAAAGCTCCCATTTTAAAGCGTTAAGGACTAAGACTTATTGCCTGCTACTTACCACTTATTTCCTTACCTACTACCAATTCTAGTCCCGGAGTGTTACAGAAATGATAACTTATAGTTAAATTATTGTACAATGGAAAAGAGGCGGGAAGTAAGAGGCAGGGAAGCAAGGATTTTCAATGAACTCAAAAAACATTAAAATCATTATCGCGTTGTTTTTCGCGATAATCGTCATGTCCCTTATTATGACGGCCGTGAATTACTTTTACTCCCCTGATCCCGCGGGGCCGCCGCCAGATTCTCCCTCCGCCGCCGCCGAAAAACTCCTGGCGCAGGCCCGCGCCGGCGCAAGCAGCAGGGAAACCGCATTGCCGTCCTACAGGACGGGCCTTTCCACGGGCAGCATGAAGTTACAGGGGGGCATAATGCTGGTCAAAAACAGCGATTTTAACGGCGTGGCTGAAAATCCGCAGGACTTATTGGCCGCGCTGAACGAGATGGCGGGCGGAGACAAAAATAAACCCGCCCCCATCCGCCTGACGGAAAATGACCTGAAAAAAAAGATCGTTGTTTCCGCTCCGGACAAAACAGAACAGGTTCCCGGCGCCTACGCCATGCCGGAACTCGGGGAGAGCGCCTATACGCGGATGGGCGTTATGAACATGATAAAAGCCCCCGTGGATTTTGAGGTCTTCAAGACTTCCCAGACCTGGTCGGTTTTTGCCGCTTCCCACAAGTGGCACTCCACGGTAGAAGTCAAAGGGGGTGGCCACAGGCTTGGCCCGGAGTTCTCCCGTATAAACTTCCAGCAGGAAAGCGTGGTCGTCCTGGTGTCCATGTCGGACCTGCCGAACGGTATTTTTAAGATAACCGGCGTTAAGACGACGGCGGGCAATATACTGGTGCAGTACCGAGTTGACTCGCTGGCCATCTCCTCGGAAAGCAAAACCAAAGAATATAATTTTTATTCCGCCGCCATTATCCCCAAAAAGAGCCTGCCGGTCAAACTGGAGCAGGTGCCGTAAGGAAGGATAAAGGATTAGGGCTAAAGGCTAAAGGGCGGAATAATCTCTTTGTTTTTTGTTTTCCAGTGTTTTTCCTTCATCCTTCAGCCTTTCTTCAGAACCAGTTTGGCCGCGAAAAGCAGCGCTTCTGTCATGCTTGACGGGTCCGCAACGCCCTGCCCGGCTATGTCGAAGGCCGTGCCGTGCGCGGGCGAAGTCCGTATGAAAGGCAGACCCCAGGTCCAGTGCACCGCGCGGCCGGCCCCCGGCAGGAGCTTAAGCGGCCCGAGCGCCTGGTCATGATAGAGACATAAGATGCCGTCGGCGAGGCCTTTGAGATGCGCCGCCCAGGCGGCGTCCGTCGGCGCGGGGCCGGCGATCCTCAACCCTTTCTTTCGTAAATGCGCTATGGCCGGTTTAAGCGTTTGTGTCTCTTCCGCTCCGAGCAGCCCGCCGTCTCCGGCATGAGGGTTCAAGGCTGTTAGTATAATTCCAGGCCTGGCTATGCCGAGCCGCTTGAGGGCGGCGGAAAAAAGGAGGGCTTTTGCTATTACGAGGTCTTTTTTAATTTTTCCGGGGAGCTGTTTAAGCGCCAGGTGCTCGGTGACCAGCGCCGCCCTCACGGGCCCCAGGGGAAACCGCTTGTGCGGTGTCCGCCTGTGCCGGGAGCGCCGCGTTGTATTGGCGAGGCTCAATCCCCCGGAAGGGGTGCCGAGGATAAAGGTCATAAGCGGTTGGAGGCCGGTTTCGCACCGGAACAGGTCCGTGTGCCCCGTATGCCGTATTCCGGCCAGCCGCCAGGCCTCTTTTGAGACAGGCGCCGTGACCAGCGCGTCAAAAGCCCCTTTCTTGAGCAGTTTGAGCGCAAGTTTAACGGCCTTAAAGGAGGCCAGGCCCGGGCGGGCGCCCGGGCCGGGGTTATTAAGATCAAGGCTGGCGGCGTCAACCGGGACGACCGGGGCAAACCCGCTTTTGAAGCCGGCGTTTTTCAGTGCCCGTGTGTCGCCTATAACGGTAAAATCGGCCGCGGCGCGTGTCTGCCCAATCGCCAGGGCCTTCGCGATAATCTCAGGGCCTATCCCCAAAGGGTCGCCCGCGGTAATGAGTATGTGTGGTTTCATGGGATAGGGTGTAGGGGGTAGGGTATAGGGTAGAGGGTATAGGGTAGAGGGTAGAGAAATAAAGAACTCCTTATTCCGAACCCTATACCCTCCACCCCACACCCTATACCCTATTTGTTTTGGCCGGTAAATACCTCTATCTTTGCGCCCTTGCGCAGTTCTTTCAGGTAATTGGCCAGTTCCCTGGCGAAATTGGCTTGCGCCAGGAGCTGTTCCAGGTCGTCCTTGACCTGGTCGAATTTAAGCTTCTGCGCTATCCTCTTCTCGTCCACCCGGAGCAGATGGTAGCCGAACTGGGTGAGCACTGGATTTGACGCCTCGCCTAAAGGCAGCGCGAAAGCCGGCTCCTCCAGTTCCCTGGGAAGCATGCCTTTTACGATATAGCCGAGGTCTCCGCCTTTTTGGGCGCTTTCTTTGTCTTCCGAATACCTGGCGGCCAGGTCCTCGAAATCCGCGCCTCTGTCCAGTTCTTTTTTGGCGTCTTCGGCCTTTTTGAGAGCCTGGTTCTTTTCCGTCAGCGGGGCGGTCTCTTCAAACTTAAAAAGAATATGGCGCACCCTGACCCGCTCCGAGGTGAATTCCTTGAAGCGCTGGGCCACGGCCATAAGATCCTGGGTCGCTTCCTCGTTCATGCCGGCAAAGGCGGCGGTGTCGCTTTTGACCGCCAGGGTTATCTTCTCAAAATAAGCTTTCACCTCGGCTTCTTTGGGAAGCGAGGCCCTGGTCCGGACAGTATCCTCTACGAGTTTGCGGACCATAAGCTGTTTCTGTATCTTTGAGCGGAACTGCTCCGGGGTGACGTTTTCTTTTTTTAATTCGTCCCTGAACGCCTTGTCGGCCGCCGGCCCGCTTAACGGCGCGCCTGTCTCGCTGCGGGAGAAGCGCTTCTTTATCTCGGCTATGCCGTTGTCCAGTTCCCTGTCGTAGATCTTTATCTTTAAAGTCTCGGCCTGCTGTCTTAAAAGCGCCTCGTCCACAAGTTTGTCCATGGCGGCTTTCTCCAGCTGAGCGCCGGCATCCTTGGCTTTAAAAAAATCGGGCATGGCCGCGCGGTACTGCTCTATGAGCAGGTCTTTGGTCTGATTGTACTCGGACCTCATGACGGCCTCATTGTTGACTTTTACGGCCACTTCGTCCACCACCGCTGCCCCGGCGGGCGCTGCCGTAACGGCCGCAGAAAGGACGGCCAATGCCGAAAGCCTAATAAAATGTTGAAGCAACATTTTATCCCACCCGGCACGGGGTTTTATAATCCCCGTGCCGGAGATGAGGGGAAAATTTCTTTCCCCCTCAAGTTCCCCCTTGCCACAAGGGTTCCCCGCCCTAAAGGGCGGGGAATGGTAAAAATTTTTGCGGCAAAAATTTTTATTTATAATCTTCATTTAACACCTCCACTTTCACTTTTGCCTGGAATTTAGCCAGGTAGGCGTCGAATTTTTTCTTTTCCAGGATGCGCTGGATCCTTTCCTTCGACGAAGAAAGTTCCAGCTTTGTCTGGGACACTTTTTTCAGTATATGAGAGCCCAGCGTCGTCTTGACTATGCCCTGGACCTCGCCCGGGCGCATCTTAAAAGCCATCTCTTCCAGCTCGGGCATGAATTCCCCGTAGATCACGGGCGGCAGGCGCACATTGTCCTTATCCATGGATTTCTCGCGGGCGGTCTTTGAAAAATCGGCGCCGCTTTTGATTTTTTTCATCACGGCCTCGGCTTCCTCGTAAGTGGGCAGAATTATGTGCTCCACGGTTATCTCATACGGGTATTTTGCGTAATAATCGTCTATCTCGGCGGGAACGACTTTTATGGGGCCTTCGCGCAGCGTCTCCACCCACAGCTTGGCCAGCGCATAGTCTTTATAATACTGGAGTTTCCCCTTCAGCTCCGTTTCCATGGCGGCGACCCGCGTTTTGTAGGCGGGGGAGCGGGCGGCATCGCTTTTCCTGGCGGCCAGGAGCATGAGTTTTTCGTTTATCAGGAGGTCAAGGAACTGTTTCCTTCCCGGTTTGGTGGCCAGGTAGCTCTGGGCGTCAGGAGCTATTTCCTGGAGTTTTTGCTTCAAATATGGTTCGGTTATTTTCTCAGAGCCCACTTTCGCTATGACTTTGTCATGGTTCTTCGAGCAGGCGGCGGCCAGGCAGACCAGAAACGGCAATACCAACAGGAGGTTTTTTCGCATGATAAACTAAATTTAGCATTTTACCCCCCGGATTTGCAAAGAGGACATTTGATATAATTACAAATCATGAAGTTTTTTGCGGACTTTATCTCCTACGCGGACGGCCTCTCCGCGCGGGACCTGGCGCTTAAGGTCATCTACCTTATAGCCCTGGTCTCCGCGGTGGCGGTGATCGGCGCATCGCTTTTGATGAGGAAAATTCTGGCCGATATCCCTTCCATAGACAAGCTTGACGAATACACCCCGTCCCTTGCCACCTATGTTTATGACATCAACAACCAGGTCATAGCCGAATTCTCGGTGGAAAAAAGAGCCATGCTGCCCTTGAACCACATACCCATAGACATGCAGAACGCCGTAATCGCCATGGAGGATAAGGGGTTTTTCAGGCACTGGGGCATCTCCCCGAGGGGGATAGCCCGCGCCCTTTTACGGGACCTCCTGCACACGCGCGCCGCCCAGGGCGGCTCCACCATCACGCAGCAGCTTTCCCGCGGTATCTTCCTGAAGCCGGAGAAGACCGTGACCAGGAAGATAAAAGAGATGTTCCTGGCGCTCCAGATAGAGCGCAACTTCTCCAAAACCGAGATACTCCAGCTGTATCTGAACCAGATATATTTCGGCGCCGGGAACCGTTACGGCGTGCAATCCGCCGCCAAGTTTTATTTCGGCAAAGATGTGCCGGAACTGACCCTGGCGGAATGCGCCCTGCTGGCGGGCATCATCCCTAACCCGGAGCGGTTCTCGCCCTTCTCCAATCCCGACAAGGCGAGGCTCCGGCGCTACCTGGTGCTTCAGCGGATGCTCGCCGAACGTTATATCACGGCCAAAGAGCTGGAGGAGGCCGCTAAAGCGCCGGTCCCTGCCGAAAGATCCACTTTGATCTCAAGCCGCGCTCCCTATTTCGTGGAAAATATACGCCAGCAGCTCGAGCCCAAATACGGAGTGGCGCAGCTCTGGAAAGGCGGCATGAAAATATACACGACGCTCGATCTCAGCATGCAGATCCCGGCCGAGGATATAATGGAAAAATACCTGGTCAAATACGATTCCGATTCCGTCAGTAACCGCCCCCCCCGGGGCGCGCAGACAGGCCAGAGCGCTTCGCTTTCCTCCACCTCGCTGCAGGGCGCTTTCGTGCTGATGGATGTGAAGACCGGGGCCATAAAAGCCATGATCGGCGGGCGCAATTACGTGACCAGTAAATTCAACAGGGTCACCCAGGCGGCCAGGCAGGCCGGTTCCACTTTTAAGCCGTTCGTATGGATGGCCTCGCTGATGAACGGCTACACGCCCGCCTCGATAGTGGACGATTCCCCGATGGCTTATTATTATGACGGCAAAGACTGGCGACTGCTTGAGGGCGCCACCGATCAGTATTCCATTAATATAGCCACCCAGCCTTTCATGGGCAATAAAGATTTCAGCATCTGGGTGCCGAACGATTTTGACGGCAAATTCCTCGGCCGTGTCACCATGCGCAGGGCGCTTGAGCTGTCGCGGAACCTCGCCTCCATCTACCTGGTCACCAGGATAGGCCCCACCCAGGTCGTGGAGGTGGCGCATAAGGCCGGCATAAAAAGGAACCTGGACGCGGTCCCCTCGATAGGTTTGGGGACTTCGTTGGTAAATCCCCTTGAGATGGTCAGCGCCTTTTCAACTTTCGCCAACGGCGGCATACACGTGGAGCCCTTCTCGGTCCTGAAAGTGGCGGACAACCAGGACAAGGTCCTCCAGGAATACGTGCCGGAAGAGTTCGAGAGCTTCTCTCCCCAGCAGGCTTATATTCTGACGAATATGATGAAAGGCGTCGTCCAGCGCGGCACCGGCGTGAACGCCGGCCGCCTAAAGCGGCCTCTGGCCGGAAAGACCGGCACCAGCCAGGACTCCAGAGATACCTGGTTCATAGGCATGACGCCCGATTTGGCGGCCGCGGCCTGGATGGGCTATGACGACGATTTCACTTCCCTGCCGATGAAGGACTGGACCGGCGGCGGCACGGTTCTTCCCTGGTGGACCGATATAATGGAGGTTGTCTTAAAGGATCAGCCTATAAGGGATTTCTCGGTGCCGGAAGGCATCGTGTTCGTCACTGTGGACCCGGAAACGGGAAAACTGGCTTTGCCCACCTGCAAAAAGAAGATGCTCGAAGCTTTCATAAAAAACACCGAACCCGTCGTCTTCTGCGACGCCCAGCACAACTGAAATCCTACTTATAAATTCGGGGAATCCTGGCGCTGGCAGCGGTGCGGCGGATGGGGAGGATGACCGGCGCGCCTATCCTGACGCCGGGAATGCCGGTTATATCCAGCAGCGTGTGCGCAATGGCGGCTTTGCCTACGAACGGGGCCGTCCTGCCGTTGATGAGCCCCCAATAAGCCTGGCCGGCCGAAAGCTTTATCGCTTTTTCAGCCGGCTCAAGCGTCAGCCCGTCCGAGAAACCGGCCGGTATTGTGGCTATCTTCATGGCCCTCGAAGCCACGTATTCGCTGGCATAGCCCAGCGACTCGCCTTTCCTGACCGATTTTATGGAGATGACCCGCGCGTAGAATTTCCACGGCCGCCGAAGCCCCTTTATCGGCGGGCCTTTGGTCTTTTTGAGATAGATGTTCGATGGATAAAGCCCGTAAAGCAGGTTGCCTATCCTGACCATGTCCAGTTGCCAGTGCGGGAAATCGCACAATATGGCGCTGTTGGCGGCGTGAAGCCTGAGATCCGGGTAAAAACTTTTGGCGAGATCGCCCAGCGCCTTAAAAGAAGAAAGCTTTTCCTCGGCTTCTATCATGTTCTTCTGCGGGGCGTAGGCGATATGGGTTGAAAGCGCTGTCGGCCGGGCCTTTTTGAATTTAAACGCCGCTTTGATAAAAGCGGGGAAATCTTTTGGCGCCACGCCCCAGCGTTTCAAGCCCGAATCAAGGTCTATGTAATAAGGCGTTCTCCCGGATGCGGGGGTATGCGTGTCCAGCGCTTTTATGAAATCCAGGGAATCTACGGTCGGTATCACTCTGTGGCGGATAAAATCTTCGGCATAGCCGGCCGGAGCAGGCGCAAGCGCGGCGATATCCGCGTTTACGCCTTTAGCCCTTAAGGCGATCCCTTCTTCAAGGGTCAGGACGCCAAGCCCGCCGGCCCCGCTTGAGAGCGCCGCTTTGGCCGTTTCAAAACCCCCGTGGCCGTAGCCGCCGGCCTTTACCACGGCCATTAAGCGGACCCCGGGTTTAAGCGAGCGTTTTACGACCCGGGTGTTGGCCCGAATCACCTGAAGTTCTATTTCGATCCATTTAAGCATAACAAAGTTGATTCTCCCGTAAAAAGTCGTTTTTTGGTCCAAAACTGTAGCGGCGGACGTAAGTCCGCTCAATAGGCGACTCACGTCGCCCGCTACAATTTCTAAACAAAATGAACTTTTTACGAATGAATCAAAGTTTAAAAGATTTCTGGAAACTCCAAAGAATTTTCCCTACTTCTTGTGAATCCTTCAAGTTCAGCGCTTTCTTTTGCAATATGCTGTCCTGCTGTCTTGCTATTTTGCTGTCACGCTTGATTATTATATCATTAAACTATGGAACCCAAAGTAGTGCGGGGCGCGCCCAATTTAAGCGCCCGGGCGATGTATCTCCTTAAGGAACTTGAGCGGAAAAAAGGCGACATCCTGCTTTTAGTCAAAGAAGAGGAGACTTTCGCCGATTTTGCCAACGCTTTCTCGTCCTTAAAAGAGCCGGCCGCCGGGAAAAAATTTGAACTGCTGTTCTGGGGCTCGGACCACTCCCTGCGCGCCCAGGCCCTGAAATTTCTTTATTCAAAGCCCGCCGATACTTCGCTTGTGCTTATCGCAACGCCCGAGGCTTTTGCCGGGAAGATAATGGGCAGGGACGCCTACGGGGGACTGGGTTTTGAGTTCAGGACCGGCGGAACCTATCCGCGGGCCGCTCTGTCCGGCAAATTCCAGAAGGCCGGCTACGCCCGCGTCCCCTTCGTCGAGAACCGGGGGGAATTTGCCGTGCGCGGCTCGGTGGTGGATTTTTTCCCGCCGGATTTTGAAAAGCCCGTCAGGCTTTTTTTCTCCGACACGCTTGACAGCGCCCGGTATTTTGAAATAGACACCCAGAGCACCTCCGGGTTCCTTGACAGGGTGTCGGTCACGCCGAATTCCTTCTCAGGCTCCGAGCTGCCGCTGGCCGAACTGGCCGCCTCCGGCTGGACCGCTTTCCTGGACCGGGGACTCCGGTTGCCGGAAGACCTCCGCTTAAAGACCGGCGAGGCGTTCATTTTCTCGGACATCGCTTCCGGCGGGGAGGATATAAATTTCGGCGCGCTGGCGAACATGAATTTTAATTCCGACCTCGCCCTTGTGGAGGGCGAACTCAGGAGACTCAGGAAAGAAAAGTACGAGATCACACTTTTCTGCATCAACCGTGGAGAGACCGAGCGTCTTAAAGACCTGTTCGGGGAAAAGGGCGTGGCCGACTGCCTGAGCTTTAAAACGGGCTATATCCAGGAGGGCTTCCTCTACCCGGCCGGCAAAGTGGCCGTGTTGACGTCGTCTGAGATCTTTCAGCGCCGCTACCGCATAGACCCCAGGTCATCAAAGCCTAAGTCCAAATTTTTTAAATGGACGGACCTCAAAGCCGGGGATTTCGTGGTGCACGAGGATTACGGCGTCGGCAGATACCTCGGCATAAAAAAAGTCTATTACAGGAACCGCGACAACGAGAACACCGAGGACGCCGATTGCCTTTTTATAGAATACGCGCGCGGCGACACTCTGGCGGTGCCGCTTTATGAGTTCAGCAAAGTCCAGAAATACATAAGTTCCGAAGGGAAAACCCCGAAACTCTCCCATATGGACACCAGGACCTGGCATGAGCTTAAGAGCCGGGTCCGCGAAGAGGTCCAGGCCCTGGCCCGCGATATCTTAAGGCTGGAAGCCGAGCGTCTGGCCATGAAAACCATAGCGCTCCCGCACGCCGGGCACCTGGAAAACGAGTTTTCCGCCTCGTTCCCTTTTGAGGAGACCCCCGACCAGTTGAACGCCATAAACGACGTGCTCTCGGATCTTGAAAATTCAAGCCCGATGAACCGGCTGGTGGCGGGCGATGTGGGATTCGGGAAGACCGAAGTCGCCATGCGCGCGGCCCTGCGCGCCGTGCTGAACGGCCGCCAGGCAGCGGTGCTGGCCCCGACCACTATCCTGGCGGACCAGCATTTCCGCAATTTCACCGCCCGCTTCAGGGAATTTCCCGCCAACATCGGCGTTATCTCCCGCTTTGAAACAAAGTCCGGCCAGAAGAAGCTCCTTCAAGCGCTGGCCGGGGGCGACCTTGACATAGTCATCGGCACCCACAGGCTTTTGCAAAAAGACGTCAGGTTCCATAACCTGGGCCTGCTTGCGATAGACGAGGAACACCGGTTCGGCGTTAAGGACAAGGAAAAGCTTAAAGCCCTGGCAAAGGGAGTGCATCTGCTGCTGCTCTCGGCCACCCCAATACCGCGCACGCTTTACCAGTCGCTTTCCACTTTAAAGACCATGTCGGTCATAGAAAGCCCACCGGTCGGGCGCCTGCCGATAGCCACCAACGTGCTGCCTTTTGACGAGACGACGCTGGTCAACGCCGTCAATTTTGAACTGGCGCGCGGCGGACAGGTCTATTATGTCCATAACCGGGTGCAGACCATAGAATCGCGCAGGGCCCACTTCCAGAAACTCATGCCGTATCTGCGCGTGGCGGTGGTGCACGGGCAGCTTAGGAGCGAGCGGATAGAAGAATACATGTGGGATTTCCTGAACAAAAAATATGATGTGCTTATGGCTTCCACCATAATAGAATCGGGTCTGGATATATCCAGCGTGAATACCCTGATAGTTGAAAACGCCCACGAACTCGGCCTGGCCCAGCTCTATCAGCTGCGCGGCAGGATAGGCCGGGAGAAACAGAAAGCCTACTGCTACCTCTTCTATCCGGCGTGGCTCAGAAAGGCTGAAGGCTTAAGGCTGAAGGATGAAGGCGGCGGAACTGCCGAAGACCGCGAATCCCGAATCCCGAGCCCCGAGTCCCGGACCGTAAAGCTGATCAGCGAAGACGCGATGAAGCGGCTGAGCGCGCTGGAGGAATTCACCGAGCTGGGTTCCGGTTTCCGCCTGGCCATGCGCGATCTTGAGATACGGGGCGCGGGCGAGTTGTTGGGCATAAGGCAGCACGGCTTCATAAATTCTATAGGCCTTGAAATGTATATCAAGCTTCTGAACGGCGAGATAAGCCGCATAAAAGGCAAAGAACGGGGCGTGGAACTGCCGGAGGTCAAGCTGGACCTCAAGCTGCCGGCCTTTATCCCCGAGGACTATATAGGCGACGACATGGAACGCCTTAATTTCTACAAAAAACTCCTTAACGCCGACCTTGAAAAAGTGGATGCGATAATAGCCGGTCTTGAAGACCTCTCGGGCCCCGCGCCCCAGCCGCTCAAAAACCTGGCCGCCGTCATAAAGCTTAAAAAGAAGCTGGCGTTCAGGGCAGTCCGGTCCGTGACGCAAAAGGACGAACTGATAGAAATATTCTTCCAGCCCAGGGCACCGGTGAACGCTAAAGCCATAAAAAAATGGCAGGAACTCTTCGGTGCGGCTATCATCTTCCTTCCCTCCCGTTTCGGCGACGGCCTCCGCATCAGGACCTCCGCCCCGGTCCTAGAAGTAATAGAAAAAGCCATGCTGGGGCTGGACTGACCCGTCCGCCTGAGACGGACTGGAAGGCTAATATACGCGGCGCTAAATTCTGATTGGGTTTCATGATTTGTAGCGGTCGCATTTATGCGACATTTTCCTGGCAGATAAATCCGCCCGCTACAAGCAAATGTTAGTCCGCTTAATATTTGCAAAATCATCACTCAAAAACCCGCTCAGAATTTAACGCCGCGTATACTATAAGGATAAGGGATAAAGGTTAAAGGTCGGAAAGCTATGGTCTTTCCAATGAAAAACTGCTAAAATAACTACAGGAGGCAGCAAACAGAAAACCCTGCATACTGACTACTGTATTCTGTCTGCTGGCTGTTATACGGGGGTGAATAGGTTCGACGTTGACTGGTTCTGCAGGATCAGCAGGCCATGGTTGACCAGGCCATGTAAAACAGGGTCAAAAACAAAAAAGCCAACTCCAACGAGCTGGCCTGGGCGCACGCCTAAGTGCGCCTCGCTTGCAGCCTGTCCGCCTGAGCGGGCTGTAAAGCGTTAAATTCGGGCTGCTGTCGTCAGGGGCGCGCTTCGTCCCGTGCCGGCAAAAGATAATACGGAGCTAGTCCGGTTCTTGCGGCCCCGGGTTCAGGCCGGACGAAACACAGTCGGGGCTAAGCCTGTAGCGGTTCCTGCAAGCCGTTGACGGACGCGAGTGCAAATCTCGCCACCTCCATAATTTTAACGCCGGCCTTCCTTTGAAGGCCGGTATGGGGGCTGTTGGTTGATGTTCGCACCTTTTTTGACGAACATCCTGACGGAGTCGAGTGAGTTCCTTGTCCGCGTGATGTTGTCGCGGGCGTGGCCACGCAGCGCGGCCCCGCACCGCTCCTTCTGCACCGCACGACAGCCGCCTGGGCGGCCACGGGGCGCGGCCGCCCAGGCTTGCCGTGGAAACGCCGGGTTGAAAGTGTCCAGTTTCCGCCGGTCGGTAGTGTACAGATATGGCAACAAAAAAGACCACTAATTTCCGGGCTATGCATCAACCGGTTTTTTAAGGTAAGGTAAAATTGTACAAATATATCAACAATT
>JACQYT010000030.1 GCA_016208085.1 Elusimicrobiota bacterium
TATGACATCATAGTTAACGGCGGAGCCCGCAATCGGCGCGCCGTTGACGGGATTGACGACCTTCAGTCTGAATGGGTTGGCCAGCCTTTCGCCTATTTTGCCGTGCCACTCGCAGGAGACGCAGGTAAGCGCCGTGCCCACCGCCTTCTCGGTGAAAGTCACCTCTTTGGCGCCGGAGGTGCAGACCTCGGCAGGGCAGGTTGCTTTAACCTTGTAAGTGCCGGTGGAGGTTCCAAGCGTCAGTTTAACATCAGCTATAACGATAGTGCTGGTAACAATATGTGTGTTTGCAACGATACTGGCTTGTCCATTGGAAAATTTGGCGCCGTTTACAGGATCAAGAATCGAGAAAGTTATCGGCACGTCTGGAACAAATTCTCCGGTTTCTTCATTAAAGACTTTTACGCTCAATGCTTTCGGCAGTTTTTCATTCACCAGCCCTGTTTGTTTGTTGCCGTCGTGTATTAAAAGATAATTCCCTATATAATGCGCTTCAATGCCGGTTATTTCGCTGCTATACCCGGCGGACAAAGTCTCAATGGGGTCCGTTCCACCGCTTCCGTATACACCAAATGTGCCTATCTTATAATAGATTTTTTCATCCAGTTCATATTTTGAGCCTGCCGGCGGATTTACCTCCGCGCTATATTGCTTGTTTTCACTTGCGGTACCTTCAATCTGGGGATATTGGCTGCGGCTGATGCCGGACTCAATAGGCGCTCCGCTTGGATTAAGGAAAGAAAAATTCGCCTAGGCGTAAGAAAAGGGACTGCCGGAAACCTCAACCCAGTTGATGGATAAATTAGCCTGGAACTTCACTCTCACTCGTGAGCCAGTGACCACTTCCGCATAGACATCCTTCCAAAAACCCGAGTTCGCTCCCCCGTGAAAAGTGCCCATGCCGCCGCTGATAGAACCGAAGGCTTTACAATCGGCCGCGGAAGCGTTTCCGCTGAATTCCTTGTTCCCTTCACCGGGAACAGACTCCACCGAATAATCCGGCGGAGATCCGTCTTTTCTCCAGAATCTATCATTACTATGATCCCCTCCCGGGTCAACAACTATGGCCATTTCAGCGCCGCTTGAAGTCGGCGAGGATATTACTGCTATCTGCGTCTGTGCCTCACCTTCCAATAAAATGACGGCCATTCCCCAAAAAAGTATTTTTGCTAATAAATTATCAGTACGCATAAGGCAGTAAAAAAAATTTATAGTCTCTTCCCGCCGGGGACCTCGCAGAGTGCGCTATCCATCAACCACATGTTTCTACAGACACTGGGCCTCTTCTTTCCTGCTTTTTCAACACAAATGCGGCTGACGACGGTAGTTGCCAGGTAAAAGAAATTGAGGCGCAATAAATAATTGGACGTATCTTAATCGGTTCAGGTTCAACATTTAGTTTTGGGCCATGAAAATACCGTGCATCAAGGTCAATATGCAATTGTTGTTGTAGTGATAACCGGGTGCCAATTAAAAAATATGGCATACTCTTTTTTTTTTGATATTTTCATATCCGCATAATTATAATAAAATGTTGCCGGGCAACATTTTATGTGCCCGGCGCGGGGTTTTCTTCAACACCTTGCCGGAGATGAGGGAGAAATTTCTTTCTCCCTCAAACTCCCTCTTGCCCTAAGGTTTCCCCGCCCTAAAGGGCGGGGTATATTAAAAATTTTTGCCGAAAAAATTTTTAATCAATCTCCATAAAACCACCACCTAAACCTACGGCACATGGGACGCAGCTTTATTTCTTGATTGTTTGCCAAACAACTCCGAATCACGGATACACTTGTTTTAAATTCTTCCCGTCCCCGGCGGCCCATAAAAGCTTAAATCGGGAAGTGGCAGAGACTTCTTCTTTTCTAGTCTCCCATACAGTAAATAAAAAACTCAGACTATCAGCGCTCCAATATAGAGAATAACAGTCTCCACTTGTAACCAGTTGTGTTTGGCCAGTTCCAAGCGCGACCAACCAAATACCGGTCCCAGTGGTATACACCAGTTTTTGCCCATTCGGGGATATATACACGCTAGACACAGCCTCCGTTGCAAGCACTTTCTCATGTTTATTCCCTTTTGAATCCACAATAAGCATTTCATTCGGTTTGGTAAGCATCACACCGAGATCCACATTATTCCCCCAAAATAGTGTTGGGAAAAAAGTACCTTGCATCGTTTGAGCAACAGCGTTACTGACAAAAAAGAGCGCTATTACTGCTATCATTCCCGATATGCGGATATTCATATTCTTCTCCTATTTATTGGGATACTTTAACCATAGTTACTTTAAATTTCAATCCAACAACTTTGTCTTAGTATTTCAAGCACTGCTGTACAGCATATCCAAAGAGCGAGTTCCGGTATATAGCAACCCTCACTTAACCCTGGCGCAGATTGCGTAAACATAAACATCGGTCCGGATCCAATCAGTATATCCGCAATACCATGTATACGAGTCAATAGGGAAGCTTCGCCATAAATTGGATGCGACATGCTGCAACTGACACCCGCCTCCCAAAACTTTTTTCCCAGCCGGACATCTCACGGCACAAGCGTTAATGTAGCCACAAATCGTACTCACAGTTTCTAAACCAATATCCACAAACCCGCCAAATGCGGCATTACCGGCAACTTCAAAGGCATTGGCTGGATTAACTACCCCTATCCCCACATTACCGTTATTAAGGATTATTAAGCGATCGGTATTGCCGGTACGCATAGCTATAAGGCCGGACCCGGCGATTTGGTTATCGCTCTGTATTAGAACATCCAACTTACCGGAAACCACTGCAGGAGAGGAAAATGGAGAGCGTAACAAAAGCTGCCTGGGAACAAGCGGCGCTTCAGCCCCGACTTTAATTTCAACATAGGCGGCCTCAAGATCTCTCACGGCGTTTTCTATCTGGACGGAATTGTCGCCCAGCCCCTGCAAGATAACCTGGAAGTTCCCGTTTTTAATAGGCACCGACGGCATGTTCTTCTCCCATACGGGAGACCCGCCGGTTTCAACTTTAAAAACCGAAAATTTTATCTGGAAAGTGCCGTCCTTATTGATGCCGTTGGCGTCGGTAAGGCGGCCCTGGACTAAACCCGGCGGGAATCGCCCAAAGATTCGTTCCGGCAAGAAACGTAAAAGCGCCCGCAAGCGCGCATTTACAAGTTTTCATAATTTCTCCTTTCTATGTTGTTTCTTAAGCTTCCGGGTTTTCTGTGCATATAAAAGAGCTGATTTTCATAGGGAAAAAGCTCTCTAAAAATCTGTCATGCTTAACCCCTCTTTTGAAAAGAGGGGCAGGGGAGATTTTTACAATCCCGAACTATTAAAATCCCCCTCAATCCCCCTTTGCAAAAAGGGGACTTGCAAACGCTGAATCATGCGCCAATTACGTCTGAACAAGGCTAAAGCCATGCACAACAAACCCGGAAGAGCCCTTCTTACTGTTAGATACGGTTGAATTGTGTCGCTTCGCTCCACTCTTGACTTTTGTTCTATTTACTCTCCATGTTTGGGCCGCGGGCCGGGGTTTTCCGCTCCGGCGGCTCCGGCTCGGCTTTATCGCCGGCGGCCAGCCGGCCTTCTATCCTGTCAAAGTTTATCTCCCAGCGGTTGGAACCTTCCGGCTTGCGTATGAAACCGTTGGTTTCAAGAATGCTTAAAAGGTTGGTGGCCCTGGCCGAGGAGCCGAAATGGGCTTTTAAAAGATCCTGCGAAACCCTGCGCCTTTCAACTATCAGGCGCATGGCGTTTATCAGCTCCTCGGAACTGCCGCCTTTGCCGCTGGAGGCGGAGGCGTCTTCTTCCACCAGCATCTGGTAATGCGGCCTGGCCTGCGCTCTTAAAAATTCCGCGACTTTCTTTACCTCTTCTTCGGACACGTAGGCGCCCTGCACGCGGACGGGCTTTTGCGCGTCTATGGCGAGGTACAGCATGTCCCCCTTTCCTATCAGGGATTCCGCCCCGGGAGCGTCCAGTATGACCCTGGAATCGGTCTTTGACGTCACCTGCAGCGCCACGCGGGACGGGAGGTTCGCCTTGATGACGCCGGTGATGATGTCCACCGACGGGCGCTGCGTGGCCAGCACCAAGTGTATGCCGACGGCCCGCGCCATCTGTGCCAGCCGCTGTATGGCGTCCTCCACGACGTTCTTCATCTGCAGTATCAGGTCGGCCAGCTCGTCTATGACCACCACGATATAGTGTTCGGTCGGTTCGCCGTTGGCTAAGGCCCATTTGTTGTAGGAAGCGATGTTCTTTACTCTGGCCTTTTCAAATTTTATATAGCGTTGTTCCATCACCCGCGTGAGCGCTATCAGGGATTTAGCCGCGTCCTTCGGGCTGGTTATGACCGAGACCCTGTCGGGAGTCTCGTTAGGATCGTAAAGATACGGGATGTCTTCGTAGAAAGTGAGTTCAAGGCGTTTGGGGTCTATGAACAGGAATTTGACTTCATCCGGGGTGTTCCGGTATATCAGCGAAAGTATCAGGGACTGCATGAAAATGCTTTTGCCGCTGGCGGTGGCGCCGGCGACCAGCAGGTGCGGCATGGTTTCAAGGTCGGCGACGGCCACCGCGCCTTCGGCGTACCTGCCCAGGCCGAACATCAGCGGGTTTTTCTTCTCGTTTAAAACGGAACTTTCAAGCAGCTCCCGCAGGCAGACCTTTGCCCTTTTCACGTTCGGTATTTCAAAGCCGATGGCGTCTTTCCCCGGTATGGGGGCTATCACTCTTATGCCGCCGGATGATTTCATGGCCAGGGCTACATCGTTAGAAAGGGAAACTATGGAGCTTATTTTTACTCCGGGCGCGGGCTTTACCTCAAAGCGGGTGATAACGGGGCCGGGATGGACGCCTGAGACGCTCACCGAGATATTGAAACTTTTAAAGGTGTCTTCCAGCAGGCGCTTTGAGGCGGCTATCTCTTCATCGGTGGGGCCTATGAAGCCCTGGTCCGCGGGCGCCTCAAGAAGGTTCACGTTCGGGAGCTTGAAATTCCTGTAATAATCGTCCCTCGGGCGAGCCGCGATCTTCGCCCCCCCCGCCGCGGGGCGGGCTACAGGCTCTTTTTCTTTATGTGCCGGGGCTTCGGTCCGGGCCCGCACTATCCGGAGCTCGGGCGCAGCGTCGGGCCGGGGAGGTCCTTCCGTATCCGGAGCGGACGGCGGCTCGGGGATGGGGCGGACCTGGTAAACAGGGCTTTCGGCTCCTTCCTTGTCGGTTATGAGCTTGAGCCTGGACCTGAGCTGCGCGCGGGCCGCGGCCCAATTACGGTAGTCGTCCGCTACGGTCTGGGAGACCGCCTTGTAGACCCTGCGCCAGGAGATCTTGAACAGAAGCTGGAGCCCGGCGAAAAATATTACGCCGGAAAACAGCGCCGCCCCCGGTTTTCCGAACATCTTCGCCAGGATCCCTTCCAGCGCGTAGCCAAGCCAGCCGCCGTCAAAAACTTCAGCGCCGAAACGGGCTCCCAGGATGTCTATTACCGACGAGATGGAGCCCAGCAGCAGGAAAGCGCCCGCCAGCAGGGTTAAAACCCCTTTATGCGGCTTGCCGAGTTTTAAAAGGATGGCAATGAGGCCGTAGAGAAGGATGAAAGGGAAAACGTAAGCGGTCTTCCCGAGAAAATTAAAAAGCCCCGCCGCCACCGGGCCCCCAAGCACGCTGTCTTTGGCTGGTGCGCTGAACAGCAGCCAGATCAGCCAGACGCTGAACGAAAAAGAGAGCAGCCAGTACAACACATAGGCAAGATTACCGGACTTCTTTTTGTTGGGCGCCGCAAACCTGTTTCTAACGAAGTTTTGCATTTGTTTAAGAGCCTCCGCAGAATAACTTGAACATTTGGCTGACCGATTTTGCGGCGAAACAAGGAACGAGGAGCGCGGCGTACCACTGGTACGTAAGCGACGAGTGACGCGGTTGCAGCCCAAAAGCGGTCAGCCCCCTGGGGGAGGCACATCGTCGTCGCGCCTTGCATCCGGCTCAAATCTGTGCCTCCAAATGTTCAAGTTATTCTGCGGAGGCTCCTTAGCGTCATTTTTAGGAAAGTTTTATCTTGTAGTTCAGGTCCTGCGGATATAGCTGGATCTTTCCCTGCGCCGCCAGCCAGCCGAGCGCCAGGTAAAGGGCCGAACTTGAAAGATGAAGTTTCAGCTTCAGGTCCCAGGAGGTGGTTTCCCCGTGCCGCTCTTTGAGGATCGCGGAGATCTTTTCCGCAGTTTGCGCCACGGTGTCGGTGAATCTGGCGGTTTCGCTCATTTTTTCTTTATCTGGAACAGGTCCTGGTTCGGTTCCACCGGCTTGCCGTTTTCCGTCAGCACTTTTACTATGACGCAGTCCTCTTCGGCCTTGATCTCGTTGAACACTTTCATGGCCTCTATGACGCAGATGACCTGGCCTGTTCTGACGGCGTCGCCTTCCCGCACGTACGGCGGGCTTGAAGGCGAGGGAGCCCTGTAGAAAATGCCGGACATGGAGGCTTTTATGCATTCACCGGCCGGAACCGGGGCGGCCTCCTCGAGCCGCGCGGATTTGGCGCCGGCGCTCTGCGGAGCGTGACCCGGGACGCCGGTGAATACGGGTATCGGCTGCACCGTGTGCGCGTGCTTCCTGACCAGCTTGATATAGGTCTCGTCTTTTGAAAATTCCACGATTTCAAGTTTATTGGCGTTCATGAACTGGTAGAACTTCTGCACAGTATCGAAAGCCGTTTCAAGATTTTTAGGTCTTTTATCCGGAACGGGTTTTTTCATAAGGTTTTATAACCTCTTCTATCTTTTTTCGGGTGCGAGCAGGACTCTCCGCGAGAGCCGTATCTTGCCGGCGTTGTCCATGTCCACCACTTTCACCTCCACCTCTTCGCCCATCTTCAACACGTCCTCCACCCTTCTGATGCGCTGCAGCGCTATTTCTGAAATGTGCAAGAGCCCTTCTTTTCCGGGCAGGATCTCGACGAAAGCGCCGAAATCCACTATGGAGACCACCCTGCCGGTGTAGACTTTGCCCACTTCCACTTCCATCGTATAGTATTCCACCATGGCCCGCGCGGCTTCAAGCTTGACCCTGTCCGTGCAGGCGATGAAGATCGAACCGTCGTCCTCCACCTGGATGTCCGCGCCGGTCCTCTCAATGATGCCGCGTATGTTCTTGCCGCCGGGGCCTATGAACTGGCCGATCTTGTCCTTGGCGATCATCAGCTTGGCTATCCCGGGCGCGTATTTGGAGATGTCGGCTCTGGGGGCGTTAAGGTGGGCGGTCATCAGGCCGAGGATCTGGTTTCTTCCGCCGGTGGCCTGGGCTATGGCTTCTTTCAGGATGTTTATCGGGATGCCCGAGGCGAGCTTGACGTCCATCTGGAAGGCGGTTATGCCAGTGGCCGTGCCCGCCAGCTTAAAGTCCATGTCGCCGAAATGGTCTTCAAACCCGGAGATGTCGGAAAGGACCGCGTGTCCTTTCCCGTCGGTGATCAGGCCCATGGCTATGCCGGCGCAGGCGGCCTTCATCGGGACGCCCGCGTCGAACAGCGCGAGCGAGCCGCCGCAGACGGTGGCCATGGAAGAGGAGCCGTTGGATTCAAGGATGTCGGAGACTATCCGTATCGTGTACGGAAACTTGTCCTCGGAAGGCAGCAGGTGCAGCAAAGCCCTTTTCGCCAGCGCTCCGTGGCCTATCTCCCGTCGGCCGGGGCCCCTGTCGGGGCGGACTTCTCCGGTGGAATAACCGGGGAAGTTGTAATGCAGCATGAATTTATCCAGCGAGCGGCCTTCCAGATCGTCCAGGATCTGCTTGTCTTCCGGCGTGCCCAGCGTTACGGTCGCCATAGTCTGGGTCTGTCCCCTGGTGAACAGGGCGGAGCCGTGGGTCCTGGGCAGAAAGCCGGCCTGCATGGTTATCGCCCGTATCGCGTCGGTTTTCCGCCCGTCGGCGCGGACGCGTTTTTCCAGGATCTGGGCCCTGGCGAGGCCGTAGATGATCTCTTCCATCAGCGCCATTACCTGGAACGAAACGGCGGCAGTTTCCGGGAATTTAACGGTCATTTCGGCTATCAGGCCGTCCTGGATCGCGGTTATGGTCCGCTCCAGCGTTTCCTTGGGAGGGAAGGAGTTCAGGAGTTTTTCTACGGCCGGTCCGGCTTTTTCCGAAACCGCCGTCCTTATTTCCTGTTTTATTTCCGGAGCCGGAACCGCGGTCTTGGGCTTGCCGCAGGCTTCGCGGAGCTTTATCTGGAGGGCGCAGATCTTGTCAATTTCCAGCTTGGCGGTTTCCATGGCGGCTATTAGGTCGTAGTTCGGTATTTCCCGGCCCCCGCCTTCCACCATCAGGATGCCCTGCGGCGTGCCGGAGATGACCAGCTCAAGGTCCGATTCCTGCCGCTGCTCATAAGTGGGATTGATGATAAACCGGCCGTCCGTCTTGTTTATCCTGACCGCGGCGACCGGGCCGTTGAACGGGATATCCGAGATCATAAGCGCGGTAGCGGCGGCGTTGATGGCAAGCACGTCGGAATCGTTCTCGCCGTCGCTTGACATCACCAGCGACACGACCTGGGTCTCGGTGTTGAAATGCTCGGGGAACAGCGGCCGGAGCGTGCGGTCCGAAAGCCTGGAGCCGAGGACTTCCTTCTCTCTCGGCCTGCCTTCCCTCTTGAAGAACCCGCCGGGTATCTTGCCGGCCGCGTAGGTCCTTTCTTTATAATCCACGGAGAGCGGCACGAACGAGGACGGGTTGTCTTTGGGGTTCTTGGCCTGGACGCAGGACGCCAGCACCACTGTGTCGCCGCATCTCGCCAGCACGGAGCCGCCCGCCTGTTTGGCCAGCAGTCCGGTTTCAAATGAAATTGCTTTATCTCCCACCTTTTCTTCAAGGCGGATCAGTTTGGGTTCAGTCATTGGTGTTATTTCCTTAAGCCTAATTGCTTGATTACTTTTTTATATTCTTCCCTGTTGGTCCTTTCAAGGTAGGTAAGGAAGCGTTTTCTCTCGGCTACGAGAATAGAAAGACCTCTTTTTGTGGCGTGGTCTTTGGGGTTGGCTGTGATGTGCCTGGCGAGGTACTGGATTCTTTCGGTCAGCAGGGCCACCTGCACCGAGGTGGAGCCGGTATTGTTCGGATCAGCGGCGAATTTTTCCACCACTTCTTTTGCTTTCTGTTTCGTTAATGGCATGTTCTTTTCTCTCTTAGAGCGTGTCCCAGGGTGCAACTCAAAGACCCCGCGGACCGCTTTCCGTTTATTAGTTTATTTTCTTAAATGTATTATATAAACTCCATTGCCGGCGAGTCAATTGCCCCAAAAAACGGCTGATGTCTTTGTATTTTAATCGGCCTGGCGCGGGTTGGAGCGTTATAGGGTTGCGGCTATTTTATCGCCTCTTTTATCCCGCTTATGATCTCTTCGTTAAAGGATTCGTCGTAGCCGGCCCAGACATTGTAGATGGCATGGTCCTTTGTCAGCAGGAAGATATAAGGGACGCCCCGGGTCCTGTACTGGCGGGACACCTGAGCGCCCTGATAAGCCACCGGGAAAGTCAGGCCGAAATCCCGGGCGAAATCGGCAGCGGATGAAGCTTCATCATCCAGGGAGATGGCTATAACGTTCAGTCCCCTGCCTTTATACAACTCGCCCGCCTTTTTTATAAAAGGGGCGGCCTTCCTGCAGTAAGGGCAGGTTTCGGTGAAAAACATCAGCATTACGGGTTTCCCGCCGTAATCGGCCAGGTCTACCTCACCGCCCGCGCAATCGGGCAATTTGAAGTGTGTTTCCTTTTTAACGTAAGCTTTTTTTGTTTCTTTGGCCGGTCCTTTTTTTGTCTGCGTGGTTTCGCTCACCGGTTCGGTTTCCACCGCCGCCGCTACGACGGTCTGACCGGTCTCTTTGGCGGCCTCGGTTTTTTTGCAGGCATAAATGAACGTCAAAACCGGCAATGTTGCTAAAATAAAAACTTTCGCATTTTTCATATAGAACATTATATTACTTTTCTGAGCGCGTCCAAAGCGGCGTTTACCGCGCAGCGTTTGATGAAAGCCCGCGCGCGGCGGAAGTTCCTGATAAAGCGGAAGGTTTTACCGTAAGGGCCGGCGACCGCGAAATGCACCAGGCCCACGGGTTTTTCTTTTGTCCCCCCCCCGGGCCCGGCTATACCGGTTACTGCGACGGCGTAATCGGTCTTAAAAAGGCGTTTCGCGCCTTCGGCCATTTCAGCCGCGCATTCCCCGGAAACGGCCCCGTGCTTTAAAATGGTCTTCCCGCTTACGCCCAGGATGATTTCCTTGGCCCGGTTGGAATAAGCTATGACCCCGCCCATGAAATAATCGGAACTGCCCGGGACATCGGTGATGGCGCTCCCAAGCGCCCCCCCGGTGCAGGACTCCGCCGTGGAAACGGTCGCGCTTTTCGCCAACAGCCGCCCTCCGACTACCTCTTCAAGCGTTTCGCCGCCGACACCGTAAATCCGGTCCTTTAAGATGTTGCGGCAGGCTTTTTCTATGGCCGAGCTCTTTTTAGAGGTTTCGCGCGCGTTCTTTCCCTTTACGGTAAAACCGAACTCGGCCGTATAGGGGCCGGCCAGGATGGTGTAATCGGCCTCCTTGAATTTCCGCATCACCGGGCGTAAAAGCGTTTCGGCCTGCACTTCCCATAGCCCCGCCATTTTGAGCCGGAGCGTTTTGATCGTCCCTTCCCGGACTTTAAAGAACTCTTTTACGGCGTCGGAAATAAAAGCGCCGAACATCGGCGCCCATTCGTTCTGCGGCCCGGGCAAAAGTATAAGCATTTTTCCGCCGGAAGTTATGATCTGGCCGAAAGCCGTGCCGTCGGCGTTTTTAACCATTTTGGCGCCGACGATAATAAGGCATTGATTCCGAAGATTGGGCGGCAGCTCCTTCAGGCCGTAGTCGGCCTTAAGTATCTGTTCGGCGTATTTTGAGTATCGGAGCCTGCGGCCGAGGGCATAGGCTGCGGCCTGCCTGGTCACGTCGTCAAAGGTGGGGCCCAGCCCTCCGCAGGTAAGGACCAGGTCCGCGTTCTTGAGGGCGCACTTGATCATCCCGGCTATGGCGGGCGGGTCGTCGCCTACGGAATGTTCTCTGGCTATCCTGAAACCCAGTTCGCCGAGCCGGCCGGAAAAGAGCGGCACATAACTGTTGATTTTTCCGGATAGCAGCTCCGAACCGGTGCAGACGAGTTCAGCTTTTTTGAAATCCATTAATAACTAAATTACAAAATAATCGGGAACATATGCCATTCGGAATTTAATAGAATATTTATTCACTACATCAGCAGGGGAGGACTTGCATGATAAAAGACACTCTTTCAAAAATAGAATCCGCCATCGCGAAGGTGCGCACGATTGACAATAAAGACGCGGCCGAACTGGTGACGCTGCTGACCGCGCTTAAAGCCGAACTCCAAGCTCTCCCGCAATCCTGCATGGACGACGCCAGGAGCATCGCTCATTTTACCGAGGCGGCGGCCCATGAGGTCTCGCGCGCCAACAAAAGCGTGCAGTTAAAGAACCTGTCCATCGCCGGCATCTCTTACGCGGTCAAGGGGTTTGAGGCTTCTCACCCGAAGCTGGTGGACGTGGTTAACGAGATCTGCATGGCGCTGTCGCGCATGGGCATATGAATCATTTTAATTACTGCGCGGCGCTGGGAACGGCGGTTTTTGTGTTGGGGCTGTCCGGTTTCGCGAACGCCGCTGAGCCGCCGAAGGCAAAAAAAATACCCCATAAAATGGAGAAGCACGGGGACGCGCGGACCGATGATTATTACTGGCTTAGGGAACGGGAGAACCCTGAGGTCATAAAGTACCTTAAAGACGAGAACGCCTACACCGACGCGGCGATGAAGCACACCGAAAAGTTCCAGGAAAAACTGTTCGCCGAGATGAAGTCCCGCATAAAAGAGGACGACTCCTCCGTGCCGTTCAAATACGGCCCGTATTTTTACTATAAAAGGTATGAGAAAGGTTATGAATATCCCGTCTACGCCCGCAAAAAAGGCCTGACCGCTCCGGAAGAAATTCTGCTGAACGTAAATGAGGCGGCGAAGGGCGCTGCGTATTACCATGTTCGCTTCCCGACGATACGGCCGGACCACAAAATGACGGCTTTCGCGGTGGATACCAAAGGCAGAAGATTTTATACGGTCTATTTCAAAGATCTTGAAACCGGGAAAATACTGGACGAGAACATTCCTGACACAGCCGGCAACATGAGCTGGGCGAACGACAATAAAACGCTTTTTTACGTCAAGCAGGACACTCAGACGCTGCGCTGGAACAGGGTCCTGGCGCGCAGGCTCGGCGAAAAAGAGGACAAGGAAATATATTTTGAGAAGGACGAGACCTTTGAAGTAAGCCTTTCAAAATCCAGAACCGACAGATATATTTTTCTGAGGACCGCCGCCACGCTCTCCACCGAATACAGGTACCTGGACGCCGGCCGGCCGAAAAGCGGGTTCAAAATATTCTATCCCAGGCAGCCCGGGCTTGAATATTCGGTGGACGACGGCGGGAACATGTTCTATATCACGCATAACGACAACGCCAAAAACTTCAAAGTTTCGGCCTGCCCGCCGGATAGGACCGAGAAAGCCGGCTGGACCGACGTCATCGGCCACCGGGACAACACGCTGGTGGAATACATAGATGTCTATGAAAACTGGCTGGTGATAAAAGAAAGAAGCGGCGGCCTGCCCAGACTGCGTCTGCTGAACAGGGCCGATAACGCATACCATTACCTGCCTTTTGACGAGCCTACCTATGTGGCCGACGCGGGCGAGAATTTTGAGTACAAAACCGATTGGTTCAGGTTTAACTACGAATCGCTGACCACGCCGGTATCCGTCTATGATTATAACATGGCGACCGGGGAGAAGATTCTTAAGAAAAGGCAGGAAGTGCCGGGGGGCTTTAAGCCGGAAGATTATGTTTCCGGATTCCTGCTGTTCGCGGTCCGCGACGGAGAAAAAGCGCCGATGTCCATCGTCTATAAGAAGGGGCTGAACCTCGCCTCCGGCGCGAACCCGGCTTATATCTACTCCTACGGCTCTTACGGTTACAATTCGGACCCGTCATTCAGCGCTATACGGCTGTCGCTTCTGGACCGCGGCTTTATCTGCGCCATTCCCCATATCCGCGGCGGCTCGGAACTGGGCCGGCGCTGGTATGAGAACGGCCGGCAGTTGAAGAAGAAAAACACCTTCTACGATTTCATAGACGCCACGAAATACCTGATAGAGAGGGGCTATACTTCGCCGAAGCATATATACGCCGAGGGCGGCTCGGCCGGCGGGCTGCTGATGGGCGCCGTTTCAAATCTCGCCCCTGAATATTACAACGGCATCATAGCGGGCGTGCCTTTCGTGGACGTGCTGACGACTATGCTGGACCCCGATATTCCCCTTACCACGTCCGAATACGACGAATGGGGCAACCCCGGCGCCAGGGAATACTACGATTATATGCGTTCCTATTCCCCCTATGACAACGTGGAGAAGAAAGCCTACCCCAACATGCTGATAACCGCGAGCCTTAACGACTCGCAGGTCCAGTACTGGGAGCCCGCCAAATGGGCGGCAAGGCTGCGGGCGCTGAAAACCGACAATAATTTCCTGCTGCTCAAGACTGACATGGACGTGGGCCACGGCGGCAAATCCGGCCGCTTTGAGTCGCTGAAACTGGACGCTTTAGGCTACGCCTTCATGCTGGACCTGGAAGGGATCAAAGAATAGCCGATTTTTCACTATTTCAAGATCTCTATCTGCCCGATGGAGGGCTGCGGGACCAGGGCCTTGGAAATCGCGCTGACCCCTTCCCCGACGTAAAGCGCGGCTACCAGCACGACGCTGGCCAGCAGCACGCCCACCGCGATATTGCCCTTATGCAGTTCGGAGCCGGCGTGCAGGCGCTCTCTGGACAGCCTGCCGAAGAGGCGCAGCGTGACCGAAATAGTTATTACGGCCAGCAGCATGGAGACGCCAAGATGTCCGAGCGACAGCAGCGCCAACTGCCACAGGTTCAGCGTGCTTTCTCCCGGGGCTGAAATATACATCCGGAACATGCTTACGACGGCGCCCATGCCCTTCTGGAGTATCATGGAAGCGGCGAATAAGATGGCCGCGACCAGGATGCCCACCGCCGTATTGCCTTTCTTTATCTGCGTTTCCATGTTGAAGTCGGGATTGGCCGTTATGAAGATTTTGTAGGTGAGATATATCACCAGCCCGGCCATCACGACCGCAAGCGCGAACTCAAATACGCTCACTATCACTCGTGTGTATAACATTTTTCCTCCATTACTGAGCCTCGCACAAATAATGGCTACACTGGAGGTTCAGCTTTGAGACGTATGCGAGGCGCGACGACGCAGACGGGCTTTATGCCCGTCAAGGAGGAGCAACGAAGCAGACGGCCAAAGATGAACCTCCCCCGCACCGTCGGTGCGGGGGCTGGCCGCCTTTGGGCTGCAGCTGCGTCACGCGTTTGCTTACGTAGCGTTGCTACGCCACGCTCCGCGCTCCTTGTTTCGCTCCAAAATCGGCCAGCCAGTGTATCCATTATTTGTGCGAGGCTCAGTAAAAGAACGGCTCCACTTTATAACCCTCCGCCCCTTCCAGAAGGGCGGCGGTGTTTTTTCCCACCGTGCCCGGCTCAAGCCAGGCCGGCCCGGCAGGCTCAATAAGCACGTACTCAAGCCCCTCGTACCTCACGAACATGTCGCCCTTGGCCGGGATTCTTCGTATGGCCATCAGGTAATGTCCGGGAACGGCTATGCCAACCAGCCGCATTCCGCTCCAGTTTCCGAGTATGGCGGCCGCCGTTCCGGTTTTGGTGTCGCAGTCCCCCCAGCCGCTCAGGAGCGCCCTGGCCGGCGGGAGCAGGCCGCCAGTATGCAGCTGACCCTCCAGCGAGGGCGGTATCCTGTATCTGAGGGCGGTCTGGACCAGGGAAATGACCGCGCCGACCGTCTCCTCCGCTCCGTAGCCACGCTCCGAAGAGATCTTCTGGAACGTCAGCGCCAAGGATTTGAGCACCGGGATATTGCGCTTTACGATGAGGGGCATGTCGCATTCCACCACGTTGCCCGCCCGCAGGGCGAGCCCGCGCGAGCGCATAAGCTTGCGCAACTGCGTTTCGTGGTCCAGGTCCACGTCAGCCACCGCCTTATCAGCGGCGGCTTTTCCGTCTTTTCTTATGGTCTGGTCCCAGGCGTTTTGGCGGGTCTTCTCGCGCCATTTGCGGAGCCTGGCTATGTCTGCGTCGGAGTAACCGTAGCCGGCGAGGTAATCCAGGTACGCCCTGCTCGGCATTGAAAAGGAAATATAGAGTCTGTCCTTGTTGAAATTAATGAAATTATACCTGGCGTTCAGGGCTCCTTTTTCTATCCAGATCTTCTGGGAGGTTCCCTTTTCAATTCTTTTGGGGCGGGGCGTTTCTTCCCCGTCTGTTTCGTCCTCTTCTTCCCCTTCGCCGGCCGACTGGGCGCGCAGAATGTCCATCCCCTCCGGATAGACGGTCAGTTTTTTCTCCCATTCCGAAGAAAGCCGGAGCGAGAGCGCAAACAACCCGCCCAGAAGCGCGAAGCAAGATATCAGCCCGCGATAATTCCTCATAAAAGATTTCCTTATATCAATTCCGGGGAACTCAAGTTCCCCGTATTTTTCACGTATTTTTTGTAGTGGCAAAGCTTGCTTTGCCTTTTTGGGCAGAGTAAACTCTGCCGCTACGACGACAGACCTGAGTAGACAATTCCGGTCTGAACTCAATTTTAATCCATTTCATATAAGCAGCAAAACTGCTGTCTAAATAAAATAAATCTCCGCGCACCCAGAGTTAGGGGCATTTTATGCCGTCCCACAAAATCTTCGCTACGCGCGCAAATCTCTACAGTTCCCAAGAACCCCTCAGCTTTCGCGCAAGGGCGTTCAACTCAAAAATTATCGGGTAATCAACCCGCGCTATTGTTTTCATTTTTTTCCATCCCGAACCACTCGGGCAGGGAACGCAGTAGGTCTTCGCATATCCGCGCCCTGTTTTTTGCCGCTTCCCGTATTGTCGTTTGGCTTATAAGGGTTTAACCGTGTCGTAGTTATTTTGAGGCGGCCCTTTTTTCCGCCGCCGGTCTGTTTCGCCGGCCGCGTGCCGTCCTCCAGCAGGAATTCCAGCCGGTAGTTCTGTTCTGAAAATGTCTTCCTCCTGTTCAGCGTCAGCGCCGTCTCGTTCTGCGTCTGGACGGATTTGGCAAAAGGGTTGAGCCCCAGCTCCAGCTGGTACTGCAGGCTGAATTCCCCGTCGTTCCCGGACGGCGCGAAGAGAGCGTTGAGGATAAACCCGTATTTGCGGCCGCCTTGCGCTATTGAATCCGCCACATTGGATTGAACGCCTGCCTTGGAAATAAGCCTGCACTGCTGTTTAGAGCCTCCTGCGCGCATATCCGCCGTGAGGCGGTAATTCGGAAGGCCCGCGGGATTCCACGCGCCGGCCCGGGACGGTTTTTTTAAGCCCGGTTTGACGTCCAGGCCGAGCGTCACTGTCCAGGGGCCGCAAGTTATGACCGTCAGCTCGTCTCCGGGCCGGATGACCACCTCGCTTTGGCCCTGGAACGACCTACCACCGCTGCCGCGGCCGCTTGAAAGCTCCAGTTGGTATTGCAGGTTCAGCGCACTTTCCGCGCCGCCGCCGCGGCTCAAAAGCCCGTTGAAGATCATCTGCTTCGGGACGCTGTTTGGGGCTTTCACCGGGCCCAAAAAATTGCCCTGGCTGCCTTCTGTTATCGGGATCTTTTGAATATAGGCGGACTGCCCGTTGGATACGCGTACCATAACGGAATGTGACCCGTCGCTAAAAGCCGCCTGTGCGGCTTTAAGCGGTTGGGCGGAAAGGAAAAATACAATGGCGGGAACAAAGACCAAAACCGAAACGGGCCTGAGTTTTTTCACTGGGCAATACCTCCGGGAATCGTTTAAAAACCGTAACTGCTCACCCCTCCCTATATATAAGCATATATAGCCTGCCATGTTCACGGCATGAGCCTAACGGGGAGCAGCGTAACAGGCCAAAAGTCCGCTACGCTATTGATATTTTATTTGACACACAAGAATAACTGTGGTAATATTGATTCTTCCGTAAAAAGTCTTTTTTTGGTCCAAAACTGTAGCGGCGGACGTAAGTCCGCTCAATAGGCGACTCACGTCGCCCGCTACAAGGCTATGCCAGTGCCGTATCAAGAGCTATGCTCATTAGACGGCCAATTTCTAAACAAAATAAACTTTTTACGAATGAATCAATATTGGCCAAGCGGAGAATCCGCTCAAGTAAGAATGTCAGCATAAAACCAAGAGATACGGGGGGGGCGCTATGGGCAGAATTGTTTCAAATGTAAGAATCATGAATTTACTTCAACAGGAAGCTGCAATTACCTGTGATGCTCTTGTTGATACCGGTGCGGCATATATGGTTTTGCCGAGAGCATGGAAAGAAAAAATTGGAAAAATCAACATTGTAAGAGAGATTGATTGTGAAACCGCTACCCAGGAAATAATAAAGGGAGAGGTATGTGGACCGGTGGAAATCAGGATTGAAGGCTTTAAGCCTATTTACAGTGAAGTGTTATTTCTGGATATGAACCCCGTAGATGGAATATATGAACCATTAATCGGCTATATAGTTTTAGAACAATCTCAAGCTGCCGTGGACACGCTTGGGCACAGACTTGTGCATATTAAAAAGGCGGATTTAAAATAAAAATATCAGGCCAGGGAGAAAATAAAATATGAACACCGCTTATTTGTCGGCTAAAATCGCTTCGCCTCCGCCGCCCGCCAAAATCGCGGGCCGTGAAATAGACCCTTTCTGCGTGGAAAACAAGCTCCATTCCTGGGCTTCTTCCCGCGTTATTTACAGAGGGCGCGATTACTACAGGAAAGGCCGCGTGTCTGCGCTTGAAACCTTCCCCGGGAACAGCATGGAAGCCAGGGTTGAAGGCTCAATGCCGGAACCCTACCGCGTGCGGATTACGTTTGATAAATGGGGGATGCCGGTTTCAAAATGCACCTGCCCATATACCTTTGAGCCTCTCTGCAAACATGCGGTTGCCGTTCTCCTCGCCTGGCAGCAGCAGGAAACGGGGGACGAGCCAAAACTCGGCGGCCTTCCGGAGGAAGCGGCTCCGCCGGGAACCGGCGGGGAGGAAAGGAGCCGTTACATCCGGGAACTGGCGGCGATAGAAATAAACGATAGGGTCGTCCGCTGCGGGGAGCAGGGGCTGAAAATAATAGGGAAACCGGGCAATTTCCCGCTTGGCGCATATGAAGTTTCATCCGGCAATCCCGAACTGAAAGCGCGGGAGTCTTACAAGGTAACGGTAAGGGATGCGCAATGGAAGCATGCTTCCTGTAATTGCCTGGATTACCGGACCAATGAGCTTGGAACGTGTAAACACATTGAAATCGTAAAAAGGCATTTCAATAACAGGGAGAGAAACCGCAGGCTGATTCAGGCGGCGCTTGCGGATAAAAACGTGGCTGTTTACTCCCGTCCGAGGGAATCGCATGAAAAAATTTATGGGAACGCGGAAAATATCAGGTTTTACGTTCCCCCCGGCCTCGCTTTGACGGCGGAGAGGCTGCTGCCGGCAGCGGCGGACAGCCAGGGCTGGTTCCTGGCTGACGGAAGGGACCCTGAGGCGCAGCTTAAGCATTTTAAAATGATTTTAAACCGTATTTCCTCCGCCCTGGGCAATAAAGGGAAAATTGAAGTGGATCCGCTGGTCTGGGCCGGGCTGGAGGGGGAGGCGGAGGCGTTTAACTGGGAAAAACGCATTTCTGGGATTGCCCAACAGCCGGCCCGCCATTCGCAATGGAATAATTCCGCGGGCGGGCTTAAAATCCGCCTTCATCCCTACCAGGTGGAAGGGATATTGTTTGCCGCCAAAAAGCGCCGCGCTTTCATCGGCGACGACATGGGCCTCGGCAAAACGGCGCAGGCGATAGGAACAGCCCTGCTTCTTAAAGAACTGGGCGCCGTGCACAGAGCCGTCATCTTTTGCCCCGCCTCGCTTAAATTCCAATGGAGAAATGAAATCGAAAAAATCTCGGCGGCTTCAGCCGCCGTTGTTTCGGGCGGGGCAGGGGAACGGGCGGAACTTTACAAAACGTCAAAGGACTTTTTTCTTATCCTGAATTATGAGCTTCTTTACCGCGACCTGGACGCCATCGCGGATCTAAGATCCGGTCTGGTCATCCTGGATGAAGCGCAGAGAATAAAAAACTGGGAGACAAAAGTGGCAAAAACGATAAAACGGCTGGAAAGCCCTTTCCGCCTGGTCCTGACCGGCACTCCAATCCAGAACAAACTGCCTGAATTCCACTCCATAGCGGAATTTCTTCACCCCAGGGCGCTGGGCGCTCCCTGGAAACTTGTTCCCACCTACGCCCAGCTTGACGCGGATGACCGGATCTCCGGCTATACGAATCTTGACCACCTGCGCCGGCGCATGGCCGGGTTTTTTATCAGGCGCACGCGCGAGGCCGTGCTTTCCCAGCTTCCCAAGCGGACCGACAATAATTTCTGGACGGACCTTACGCAGGCCCAGCGCCAGGAGCATGATGCGCTTGCCAATCAGGTCAGACGGGTGATAGCGAGGTGGGAAAAACTGAAGCGGATAACAAAAGAGGACATCCAGCGCCTTATGACGCTGCTTGCCTGCATGAGGATAGTTTCCAACGCTTACGGACAGTATGACTGGAAGTCCGTAGAAACCGAGGCGCTCACCGCAAGGCGCGCTTCGGCGGAATTTAAGAAGAAAACCGGCTCGCCCAAGCTGGAGGAATTCCAGAAAGTGGCCGCCGACCTCCTTGAGAATCCCGGGCAGAAAATCGTGGTGTTCAGCCAGTGGGAAAGGATGATACGCCTGGCGGATCTTTATATAAGGGAAATCCTTGAATCCTCAAACAGCCGGTCGGTGGTTTTCTGCGGAGCGCTTCCCCTCAGGAGAAGGGAAACCGAGGTGAAACGGTTCCTTGAAGACCCGCAAACGAGGGTGTTTTTCTCAACCGACGCGGGAGGGCAGGGGCTTAACCTCCAGCACGCCGCCAACTGCGTGATCAACCTGGAAATCCCCTGGAACCCTGCTGTCATGGAACAGCGCATAGGCCGGGTTTACCGCATGGGGCAGAAGAAATCGGTCCAGGCGATAAATTTCATCTCTTCCGAATCAATAGAGGAAAGGATTTTCAATCTTGTGGCGCAGAAAAAAGCCCTGTTTTCCGGGCTCTTTGACAAGGGAGAAAACGAAATCCGCTTTAACGCCCTTCAAACCGCTTCTTTCATGGACAAGATGAAAATGATTGTGCCTGAAGCGCCGGCACCGCAAGCGCGGGAAGAGGCCGAAACGGGGAAAATCCCGCCTGAAGAAGCCGTTTCGGACACAACCGCAAAAATCTGCCAAAGCGGCCCGGCGCGAGATTGCGGGGGCTCTCCCTCCATTAACTTTGACCTGGGTCCGGTGGTTTCGGCGGTCTCGGGGCTGCTTCAGCTTCCCGGCGACCGGACGGCGGCCGCAGGCGGCTTAAAAGTGAAAATGTCCGAGGACCAGGAAGGGGTGCATTTATCCATTCCCAAACCGGCGGTGGATATCCTGAAGGGCTTCAAGCCGGCGCTGGAATCCCTGCTGAAGCTGATTTCCTACGCCGGCTTATCCTTATTACCGGCGCTGGTAAAAGGTGACTGGCGCCTTTTACATATGTATTGACCTTTTTATAGTAGTGGTATAAAATAGTTATATGAATATAAAACGCGATGCTTTCCCCCGGCTTTTGGATGAACTGAACCGCAGGGAAACTTCCATTTTGCTGGGCGCGCGCCAGACGGGAAAAACTTTTCTTTTAAAGCAACTGCATAAAAAAGCCGTGAATTCGGGCCTAAGAGCGGTTTATTACAATCTTGAACTGCCATCCGATTTAAAGCTGTTCAACCGGACGGATTCTGAAATGTATAAATTCCTTGCGTCGGCCGGAGAGGCGCTTTTTATTGACGAGTTCCATTATATGAAAAACGCCTCAAAGATTTTTAAAATGTTGTTTGACAGCGGTCGGAAAGTCAAGATTTACGCTTCAGGCTCTTCATCGCTTGAAATCCACAAACATCTCAAAGAAAGCCTGGCCGGCCGCCGGCTGGTTTCAAAATTGCTCCCGTTGTCTTATAATGAGTTCCTGCGGAAATACAAAACCGGCGGCGCGGCGGCGGCATTCGGCGAGTACGCGCTGTACGGCGGCCTGCCGGGGCTTTTGAAACTTAAAAGCGCGGACGAAAAAATACGCGAGTTAAATGAAATTCTGGAAACATATATCCAAAAGGACGTCAAATCCCTGATAAAAGAGGAAAATATCAGGGCTTTTAATTCCTTGTTGTATCTGCTTGCCGAGAATCAGGGGTCGCTCATTTCGGAGCATGGTTTGTCCAGGGAGGTCGGGCTTACCTCCGCTACCGTAAACCGGCACATTTCTATTTTGGAAAAAACCTATGTCTGTTATCCGGTTTGTTCTTACGCCGTAAAGCTGGGCAATGAACTGAAGAAATCCAAAAAAATTTATTTTTACGACCTTGGAATCAGGAATATGTTGGTCAAGGACTTTTCGCCGTATCCCGCAAGGCGCGACAAGGGCGTTTTGGCCGAAACCTTTGTGTTTCTTCAGCTTTTGTCTTTGCTGAAGCCGAATATGGAAATAAGATTCTGGCGCAATAAAGCCGGCAGCGAGATAGATTTCGTAATTCTTAAAAACCGGAAGCCTTTTATTCTGGAAGTAAAGACGGCGCTGTCCGCCTGTAATTTACCAGGCGCTTTCCCGACGTTTATCAATCATTATCCCGAAACCGAAGGGGGGATGGTGATTTCAGGCAATCTTGAAAAAACCGTTGAATATAACGGGAAAGAGATAGAGTTCTCCACCTTTGATGATTTTCTTGGAAAACTTGAAAGCAAATTGTCGCGCATGTAAAAGGCGCCAGTCGCCTTTTACCGGACGGCGGCCGCAGGCGGCTTAAAAGTGAAAATGTCCGAGGACCAGGAAGGGGTGCATTTATCCATTCCCAAACCGGCGGTGGATATCCTGAAGGGCTTCAAGCCGGCGCTGGAATCCCTGCTGAAGCTGATTTCCTACTCCAATAAAAGCTGCAAAGCGCGAAGCCGCAGAGGAAGCAGGTGTTTCTGATGATTATAAACTGATCAGATTAGACTCTATAGCTTCCATACCTGCAAATAATTTCCCGGCACACAAAAAATGGGGAAAAAATGTGTATGTAGTTCCCGAATATTCTTTTGCAGTTGATATGAAAAACAAGCAACTTGACCTGCGTTTCGAGCATACGGAGGTAAGATGGCTGAAATATGAGGATGCTGTTGAAATATTGAAATGGGACAGCAACAAAACTGCATTATGGGAATTGAAAGAACGTATAACAAGGCGCTCCATCTGACCGCAATTCCGCTCCGCTCCATTGCGGCAGGTGAGCTTTGCCGTCCGCATAAAATGAACAGACAGGAGGTTCAGACGAAGCTGGGGTCGGTGACCAGCCGACTGCTGCATGAAAAGGGCTTTGGTTTTTCCGGAAGCTGGTGACCGGCGCGGCCGGCTTCCATCGTTAGGCCTTGACTTGCGCGCGCTTTGGTATAATAATATCGGACGATTTCGCGTATTTTTCAGCACGGTTTCGAACGGAGAATACATTTATGGTCAAGGTCAGTGGGAGCGGTCTGACGATAGAGGATGTGGTTAAGGTCGCGCGCCGGAACGAATCCGTGAAGCTGACCGCCGACGCGATGGAACGTATCAAAAAGTGCCGGGGGATGCTGGAGAAAAAGATCACGGCGCATGAAATAATGTACGGCGTCAATACCGGCATAGGCGAATTTTCGGAAGTGGTCTTAAACGACGAACAGGTCAAGCAGTTCCAGCGTTACCTGATATATAATCACGCCGCGGGCATAGGAAAGCCGTGCCCCGTAGAGCACGTGCGCGCGGCGATGCTCAGCCGCATTAACGTCCACGCCAGAGGGCATTCCGGCTGCCGGCCTGAGATAACGCAGACCTATGTTAAGATGCTGAACGAAGGCGTTACGCCTGTGGTTTGCGAAAAGGGCAGCGTCGGCGCCTGTGGCGATCTGTCCCCGATGAGCCAGCTGGCGCTTTCCCTGCTGGGCGAAGGCGAAAGCTTTTATAAGGGAAAGCGCATGCCCGCCAAAGCGGCCCTGGAACAGGCGGGCATACCGGCGCCGGGCCTTTCGGCGCGCGACGGCCTGGCCGCAATAAACGGCTCCAACTTTATCACGGGCATGGGCTGTCTTGAGCTCTACGACTGCGAGCGCTGGGTCAGGCAGGCGGAAATAACCGCCGCGATGACGCTTGAGGCGCTTCTGGCCAATATGAAGCCCTACGACACCCGCCTTCACGAGCTCAGGGGATTCAAGGGCGCGGTAACGTCCGCCGCCAATATCCGCTCCGTGGTCACCGGCTCCGATCTTGTCACCGGCAAGCTTAAAGTTAAGGTGCAGGACGCCTATTCCATGCGCTCGACGCCGCAGGTCATAGGCGCGTTCAGGGACCAGCTCGCATATGCGCGCAGACAATTTGAGATAGAGCTTAACGGCGTCGCCGATAATCCCATCTTCCTGCCGGAAAGCGACACGGTTCTTACAGGCGCGAATTTCCAGGCAACCCCCGTCAGCATGCCTCTTGATATGGTGGGGGCCGGGGTCACGATGGTCTGCGCGCTCTCCGAAAGGCGTCTGAACCGCCTGCTGAACCCGGCGTTAAGTGTGGGCCTGCCCGCGTTCCTGACCAGGGGCGCCGGGATGTTCTCCGGCCTGATGCTCAGCCAGTATACCGCTGATATGCTTATAGTGGAACAGCGGATACTCAGCGCGCCTTCCTGCATACAATCCATCCCGGCGGCGGCCGACCAGGAAGATTTTGTCAGCATGGGGATGAACGCGGCGCTGAAGACCGCTCAAATACTGGAGAACGCTCACAGCATTCTGGCGATAGAGATGATCGCCGCCGCCCAGGGCCTTGATTTCAGGGACTTCTCCATCGGAAAAGGCACGCGGGCCGCCCAGGCTGCCGTGCGCGAGGTGGTCAAACATCTGGACGAGGACAGGCCGCTATTCACGGATCATAACAATATGTCAGAAGCCGTCAGGCAGTGCAGGGTCCTGGACGCGGTAGAGAAAGAGATCGGCGGGCTGAAGAGCTCCTGGTAGGCGCGCTGAAACCGGAACCGGGGATCGAGGGTCAATAGGCATTGAGTTTAAAACCGTAAGATGGCCCAGTCGGGGTCGACGGCAAGTTTCCCGCGCTCCGGGACCGGGCTTCCGGCAACCGGAATTATGCTAAACTTAAGGGTAATCGCATTTTAAAATAAATACAGGAGGGAACATTATGGGGCTGGTAAATGCAAAAATAATTTTAAGCAATCCCCGCGAGAAAAAAGTAAAAGAACTGGAAGAGCTTGTTCTTGTTGATTCAGGCGCGGTTCACCTTTGTATTCCGGAGCATATAAGGATCCAGCTGAAGCTGGAAGAAATAGATAAAAAAGAGGTCACACTTGCGGATGGGAGCAGGAAACTTGTCCCATACGTCGGTCCGGTGGAAATAAGATATAAAAATCGCGTTGGATTTGCCGGCGCACTGGTTATGGGAGATCAGGTTTTGCTGGGGGCGATCCCTTTGGAGGATATGGATCTCGTAATCATTCCCGGCAAGCGAATTTTAGACGTGAACCCGGAGAGCCCGAATATAGCCGGTTCAATTGTGAAATAATGTTGCAACGGCGCCGTTTATGGCGCAGGGACGGGAGGAATTGAATTATGACGAAAAAAACGGCGGCAAAAAATATTCCGGGAATATGCTTTGTCTTTGCCCTGGCGGGTTACGCATTCGCCGCTGAAGACGCGGAAATAAAACTGTCTTCAAACCCCGGCAAACTGATAATCCAGGACAAAGACCTCAATACTGTTTCCAGTTTCGATTCAAACGGGAATATCGTAACTAACGGAACGGCCACGATTGCCGGTTCGGGATTCTCGGTGGGGGAATAGGGGACAGCGCCCCGTTTTAAAACAGGCTAAAAAAAATGGAGTTTACTTTTTTGTTTCAAGGAGCGTTATGCGGTTTTCGTGGTTTAAAAGCTTGTCTTCATGGTCCGTGAGGATAGCGCCGTGGGTTACGGCTTTTTGGTCGTACTTTTCGCCTTTGACAACCGATTGCTCAAAGGCGGCGAGAAGTTCGCTTTTAAAACTTCTAAGTTCCGTCATCATGTTGGTTTCCAGTCGGTCCATTCTGAAGTGTATTTTGAGAATCTCGCCGGATAAATTTTTAATATCGTTTTTTAGTTCGGTTTTTACAGCGGCAAGTTCAGACCTTACATCGGCAATATCGCCTTTTAGTTCGGTTTTTACAGCGGCAAGTTCGGATCTTACAGCGGCGATTTCGATTTTTAGTTCGGTTCTTAAACCGGTAACTGCATCGGCAAGGTCGCCTTTGGTAGCCGGTTGATGATCGGTCTTTTTCGCCATACAGGTATTCTACAAGATTTGGCGGAAAATAAAAAGGATAAGGGACAGCGCCCTCTTTTTGGATTGAAGGGATTTAAGGGGAGAACTGGTCTTTCTTAGCGCCGGCTTCCGGCTTCTTAACCTTTTCGGCCGACTGTTGCCCGGCTTGGCGTGTCTGTATTTCCCTGAGCATCCCGGCCGGAGGAGGTCCGGGCGGCAGCATCGGCATCTCGCCCATCATCCCCGCATAACCATGCCCGCCGCCGCAGGTTTTAGAAGACGCAGCCGTCCTTACGTGGCCGGCGACCCCGCAGAGAAAGCCCAGCAGTCCGACGACGACCAGTAGCCCGCCCACTGTCATACCCGTTCTCCTGACGCAGTTGTGGGCCTCCTTGTCGGCGTGCTGCAGCGTCCAGTAGCCCAGCGCCGCGACTGCGGCGTAAAGCGCCGCGGCCATAAGCCCTCCGATCGCGGAATCGCAATTGCCCGCGCCCCCGCGCATGCTCATCGCATGAGCGGAGGCCGGCAAAGACATTAAGAACACCGCTGTTAATCTTTTCATCAGAACGCCTCCTCGTAAAGCTTATCCGTCTTAGTGTATAATTTTACGGCAAAAAACGCAAAATTATATTTTGTATACTGAGATAAGGGAGGGTCAATGCCGGAAACCGGATTTGTCCATCTTCATAATCATTCCGAATATTCGCTTTTTGACGGGCTGCTGCGTTTCACCGACAATTACGGCCGCCCGTCCGGATTTATGCTGGAGCTGGCCGGGCAAAAAAACCCGGCGCTGGCGCTTACCGATCACGGCAACATGTACGGCGTCCCCGATTTTTATTTTACCGCCGTTAAGCTGGGAATAAAGCCGCTAATCGGCTGCGAGGTGTGCGTCCAACGCACTCCGATAAAGGATAAATCGGAAGGCTCTCACAAAGGCGCCGGACACCTTACGCTGCTGGCCGCCGACAGCGCCGGCTACTCTAACCTTTGCCGTCTGGTTTCCCGGAGCTTCCTTGAAGGCTTTAACCACGGTCCCAAAACGGACCTTGAACTGCTTGCGGCGCACAGCAGGGGCCTTATATGCCTTTCCGGCTGCGCAGCAGGACAATTGCCTCTTTTATGCTCGCAGGGAAGATCTGAGGAAGCTCTTGGCTCGGCTGAGAAGTACGCCGGGATCTTCGGCAAAAACAATTTCTACCTGGAACTGATGGACAACGGCCTGCCCGCTCAGGCGGCGGCCGTCAAGGGCCTGCTGGAGATTTCCAAAAAACTGAAACTGCCCGTGGTCGCCACCAACAACTGCCATTACTGGAAGCCCGGGGACTGGGAAGCGCATGACGCGAAGCTGGCCCTGAACACCCGCTCTTTAATTGACGACGCCAGGCGTTTCCGTTTTACCGGCCGCGAATATTATTTTAAATCCCCCGAAGCCATGGCCAGGTTGTTCGCCCATGCGCCGGCGGCGCTCCGAAACACGCTGGCCATAGCGGAGCGCTGCGATGTAAAGCTCCCGGCCGGGAAGCCGCGGCTGCCGGAGTTCAGCGTAAAAGGCGGCGCGGACGCTCATTTGAAGACGCTCTGTTCCAGGGGTCTGGCGGACAGAATAAGGAGGCCTGGAACCGAATATAAAAAACGATTGGAATGGGAACTGAAGACGGTTAAAGAGGCAGGCCTGGCCACCTGCTTCCTTATAGCAGCGGACCTGCTTAAGCATTTGAGGGCGAAAGGCGTGGCGGCCGGGCCCGGCCGCGGCTCGGCCCCGGGTTCGCTGATTAATTACGCGCTGGGGATAACCGGCATTGACCCGCTGCCGGCCGGCCTGCTTTTTGAGCGTTTTTTCAGCAGGGAAAGCGGATGTCTGCCTGATGCGGACCTGGAAGACGGCGGCCGGGAGAAAGCGCTGGCTTACCTGCGCGGGAAGTACGGCGCGGAAAGCGTGACTGAGATTATAACTTTCGGCAGGCGCTCCGGCCGCAAGCTGGTCTGGGACCTCGGCGCCGCGCTGGGCATGAGCAAAGAAGCGATTTCAAAACTTCACCGGCTTCTGCCGAAGACCGGCGGCAGCCCGGAAATCCCCGGCCTGCCGGGAATCAAAGAGCTCTGCGCCGATCCAGAAATAAAAAAACTGGCGGAGCTTGCGGACGGGCTGACCGGGACTAAAACAAATACCGGCGCGTACTCGGCCGGAGTCTTTATAGCCCCGGGCGCGGCGGCGGACTTCGTGCCGCTCGCCAACTGCAACCGCAAGCGCGTCGTCACGACGCAGTACGACGGCGCCGCGCTGACGAAGCTGGGTTTCATGAAGATAGATCTGTTGAATCTGCGGGCGATAGGGATAAACAAGGCCGCCGCCGGACGCGTCAAAACGCGCGGCTTCAATCTGGAAAAAATCCCACCGGACGATGTAAAGGCCTGGACGCTTGTTTCGCACGGGCTGACCACCGGGATCTTCCAATTGGAAAGCGAAGAGCTGAAAAAATACCTGGTTCAGCTGCAGCCGGGGCGGTTAGAGGACCTTGCCGCCCTGGTGACGCTTTACCGGCCGGGCCCGATACAGAGCGGCCTGATGGACCTGTTCATAGAACGCAGGAAAGGGAGGAAGGACATCGTTTACCCCCACCCGCTGCTTGAGCCGCTCCTGAAAGAAACTTGCGGGCTTTTTATTTACCAGGAACAGGTCATGAGCGCGGCGGAAAAACTGGCCGGTTTCAACCCGTGGGAAGCCAAAGATTTCTGCAGGATACTGGGCAAAAAGAGACAGCCGGAGCTGGACGAAGCGCGCGAACTGTTCATTGCGGGCGCGAAAAAGAGAAAGACGGCGCGCAAAGACGCGGAGGCGGTATTCGCGCAGCTTGCGGCGTCCGGGAGTTATGTCTTTAACAAGTCGCACAGCCTGGCTCACACACTTATTTCCTATCAGCAGGCCTGGCTGAAAGCCAATTATCCGCAGGAATTCATGACCGCCCTGCTGGAAAGCGAAAAACCCCGCGATGCCGAACACAGTAATTACGCGTTATACCTGGCCGAAGCCCGGAAAATAGGCGTGAAAATATAAATATAGGTACAAGGGCCTATCTGCTAATAGGTCCTTTGGCCCTTGGAGGGTTGACTTTTATCAACTAAAGTATAGCGCCATATAATTTATGGTGGATAAAATGTTAAGGTCAATAATAAGCGCCCTCCTGAAAGCGGCTGCAGCCGCTTCTTTTCTCTGCTTGTCATTGCTGTCCCCGGTCCTTATCCCCCCGCTTTATGCCGGCGCCGCCTTGGATTCGCTGAATGAAATAACTGCGCCGGCCGAATCTCCGGTCGTCCCGTGGCCGCCCGAGCCTCCGGCCGCCGGTCCCGCCGCTTCGGTTTCAGCCGCCCGCGCCTTGAACGTCTATTTCATCAGCGTGGGCCAGGGCGACAGCGAATACATCGAACTGCCGAACGGGAAAAATGCGCTTATAGACGGCGGCCCCTCTAAATCCACCGGCTCCCTGCTGGCCCAATTTCTGGCCCGGCATAACGTGACCAAAATAGATTACGTGGTGCTTAGCCACCCGCACACCGACCATTACACCGGCCTCAACTATGTTTTCAGCAATTTCACCGTCGGCAATTTCTACGACACCAGGATGGATAACCTCGGCTCCGCCGCTGATAACGCCTTGCGGGACCGGATACGCGGCCTGGGCGTCAATGTGAGCTATCCCGCTCCCGGAGACGCCCTTGACTGGGACCCGGACGTGCAGGCCAAAGTCTTTAACAGTTGTCCCGTCTCAACGCAGAGTTTTTCAGGACAGGCCGTCAACAATTGTTCCATTGTTATAAAGGCCGCTTATCAGCGTTCTTCCGTCCTCTTTGCCGGCGACATAGAGAACGAGGTTGAATCCGCGCTGGTTTCCAAATACGGAGGCGAGCTTCAGGCTGACGCCCTTAAAGTCGCTCATCACGGCAGCAGCACCTCCTCCGGCGAAGCTTTTTTGGCCGCCGTGAAACCGTGCGACGCCTACATCTCGGCGGGCGCGGGAAATAACTACAACCTCCCGGCGGCCGCCGTCCTGGCGCGGCTCTGGGCCGCCGGCGCGACAGTACACCAGACCGACATGGACGGCACCCAGGAATTTTCCATCGGCGCGTCCCCGTCCCCGGCCGGGCAGGCTCTCGCTTTTATGCGGTAGCATTTGAACCTCCTTAGAAAAAAAGGATAAGTTAAGGATTTCACAAAAAACAAATGCCGCCCTTTTTGACGGCGCAGCCGACCCGGATAAAGATTTGGGCCCCACTCCATTCGACCGGGCAGCTGTAATTACCGGCAGAGGCGGCTCGGTCGGCGATTTAAAAAAATCTGACCCGGACATCAAGACATCTCCCATACCGGAGTTCAGCCTGAGCGGCACAAAACTGTCCGGGAAGACGCCGGGTCAGGCGGCAACAAAGCAGTCTTCCAGCCTGTTGGCGTCCGCCTCATCGGTAAAGTCCCCGGCTGACATCACTGCGTCCGCGAAAACCGCCGGTTCGGCAACCGCAAAAGCAATGGCTGCTTCCGCCGCTGGAATAGAGCCGGACTATGCCGGATGTTGGTGCTCAGTAGGAGGCACGTTTCACGATACAAGCGAAGCATCTAATCTAGCCGCCTGTGAAGCCCTGTGTTGCAAAGAGGAAGGCTTGCTTTGCCCGCCAGACGGCTGCGGGTCATATGATCCTAAAAAATTCTGCTGCATAAACGGAAAAGTTGTGGAGAAATTTAAGGCGCCGAAAAAACCGCTGATCGGCGGCATACGCGACTGCAATAACCGGGTCCAGGCGGTTTCTCCAACAGTTGTAGCGCCCGGAAAAGAAGGTTGTTCGGTTAATAAAGCGATGGAATTTTCCATTAACTTAAAGGAGATGAGGATTTTCCCGTTGAATATAATAAACAAGAAAACCATAATCATTGATTTTAATAACCCTTTTAATGATCCTAAACTCGCTTTTCGGGGTTCCTGCAATACACACGATTGGTGCTATGGGACATGCCGGAAGAACGCAAATGATTTCGCAGATAGAAAAAAATGCGATGACAAGTTGCTTGAGAATTTAAAGGTGGTTTGTGACAATGCAAAAAAAGATAAGCCAACATGGGATGCATGTTACGAGCTGGCAGGTGATATATATGGCGGTTTAAGACAGAATATTTTTCCTTTTGCAGGACCAGGGTCTTACAGAGATGCTCAAATCCAGCATTGTAAATGTGATTTATGCCCATAATTCCACTTTTTAGGATGCCTGCCCGGCAAATTCAGATGTCTGCGTTTATTCGTGGGTCGTTTATTTTTTGTTTTCTCGGCCTTGTTGTTGTTCCATGTTTAATGTGTGCCGAGGATTGGTACAGCCACGACCACATGGCGATGCGGTTAAAAGAGCTGGAGGACAAAAATCCGGAAGTCCGTTACTCCGCCGCGATATATCTTGGATTGGTCGGTCAGGAATCAAAGGATGATGAACGAAAAGAAGTGATATCGGCCTTGAAACGGCATCTTTATGATACTGATAAGTTTGTGCGCTACAGCGCAGCCGGAGCCCTGGCTGGCATAGATACCAGTGTCAAGGAAGTTCTGCCTATTCTTATCGAGAAACTTAAAGACAAAGATACGAAACCAGATACTGCGGCGTTGGCTCTTCGCCATTTTGGTCCGGAAGCCAAGGAAGCAGTGCCTATAATCATTGACCTGATGAAAAAAGAGGGGATAGATTATTCCTGGGGTACACCTATTTCTCATTATGGGGACGTGCTGCGGGACATCGGCACGCCGGAAGCTCTTGCCGCCATTGAACCGCTGAAACGAAGAGAACTGATAGCGAACGCATTTTATGCGCCGTTCGACCTTTTGCTGCAACCGGTGTTTGCGCTATTGACCAGTCTGTGTTTTGCGGGACTTTTTTGGCGGAGCCGCGCCCAATACAAAAAAGGGAAAAAGATAAAGTACATGCCGCTTCTTATTCCGGCCCTGAGTTGGGGATGCTGGGGGCTGTATGAGGCCTATGAGCATTATGAGCATATGGACAGTTTTGGAGGTACAGTTTTTATCGTCTGCTGGTTTTTATTTTTCGCAACTTTGGCGGGCGTAATTCCATGGCTGGCAAGCCGGCTGCGGGGGCGGGCGCAGGAAAAATGCAAACCCGCCGGCTCCGCCCCTTCTTAAACCTCAACAATTGACCCCTCCCCGGCTGACGACTCCCCTATTACTATCCAGTTTTGCCCGGGCAGTGTTTTCGCCGGACAGCGGAAGCATTGCCAGAAACCGCGCCGGGTATCCAGCATTCTTTCCACCTGTCAAGTCATTTAAAAATGTTACCCAAGGAATGACGTCGTCATCGGCTGTTTCTTTTTTGCTTCTTTTTTCTTTTTGTGAATTCATGTTGACAAAGTGCATAACTCATCTCGTCTGAAACAACTTATCGTGATACCATTGCTTGCGAAATCGTTTGATTTCAATGTCCCTGAAAGGCTGAAATAATGGTTCAAAAGCATTTCCATCAAGAACAAAAGGTTTTGCTAATGGCAAACGTTTGATTCATTCGTAAAAAGTTCATTTTGTTTAGAAATTGTAGCGGGCGACGTGAGTCGCCTATTGAGCGGACTTACGTCCGCCGCTACAGTTTTGGACCAAAAAACGACTTTTTACGGGAGAATCAAACGTTGTTGATAAATACTTGGCACAGATTTCACTTTTGTCTTTGAAGTCAGTGCCAAAATCGCTTCTAATTTCTTGTCCATAATCTTAGATATTTCAAACGGATTAAGACTTTTTCGTAGATGATAATATTCTTGTAACCTGGCACGATCACCTAAATTAGATTCAAGCAATCGGTCCAACGGTGTTTTGGCTTGGTCATAAATCCGTTTGATTTTAGAACCTATCCGAATCTTTTTCAAAAGTTTGACAGATGGTAAAAAGAAATTATTTAAAAGCCTGTGTTCATTCCGGTAAAGTTGATTCTCCCGTAAAAAGTCTTTTTTTATCAAAAATGACCGGTTTTGGTATTTTGCCGGAAATCATACGATTTTGTGTGTTGTTGTCGTAGCGGCGGATGTAAATCCGCTAAAAGGCGACTGACGTCGCCCGCTACAATTCATCAAAATCGAACTTTTTACGGGAAAATCATCATCTTTCTTGTAAGGCCGACTGCGAAAGCGTTTTAACCCTGTTTCTTGACAGTATCGTTCTAAATGTCAGTTAATATAAATTCTTCTCCATTATCTGAATCTATACCCTTCTGTTCCAATGGCATGGCCTTACGCATCTCATCTAATGCCTTCACTACCCCGTATGCCACCTTGCCCAAAACTGCTCTGGATTCTACCCAACCGGAAAACAAATCAGTTTCATTAACTGTATAAGCAAACATTCCAGAAGCATTAGTGCCTGAATGACTAACTGTATCTATTTCCATCCAGCCAGGTTCTTTTACTTGCCAGGATTCTGTTTGAATAGGAATCCTTTGTCTTAAAAATTTGCCAGGTTTTGTCTTTCCATAAACCCGTTCGGTAACATTTTACATGAGTTGACAAGGCTTTGTTCGGTAACATTTTAAATGATTTGATTCGTTCCATTTACCCCCCGCCTCCTATTTGGTAATATATATATAAGGCTTTACCTAATATTAATCATCCAGTCCAGGCCTTGCCCTTCGCTATGGGCCATCCTATAATCCAGGAGCGACATTACTATGCCCAAGTCGGCCACCATCAAAAAACCCGGGACTTCCCATAAATCTATGAAAATCTCAAAGGCGGTATATTTTTTCGGCGGCGGCAAAGCCGAAGGCAAAGAATCAATGAAAAACCTGCTCGGCGGAAAAGGCGCCAACCTCGCCGAGATGGCCGGCCACCCTGACCTGAAGCTCCCCGTCCCTGCGGGTTTCACGCTGACCACCGGGGTCTGCACCTATTACTGGGCCAATAAAAGGACCTACCGGAAAACTTTGAAAGAGGATGTGGCGAAGAACCTTCGGAGAGTGGAAGAGTTGACCGGGAAAAAATTCGGCGGCCCGGCGAACCCGCTGCTGGTTTCAGTGCGCTCCGGCGCCCGCAAATCCATGCCCGGCATGATGGAGACGATTTTAAACGTCGGCCTAACCGCGGCGACCATCCCGGGCCTCATCAGGCTGACGAAAAATCCCCGCTTCGTTTACGACGCGTACCGCCGCCTTATCATGATGTACTCCGACGTCGTCATGGAAAAGGCCGCCGGCATAGAGCCCGCCGACGACATGGGCATACGCAAACAGCTCGACCGGCTTATGGACGCGATGAAGCAAAAAAGAGGCGTCAAACAGGACACCGGCCTCTCCGCGGACGACCTTAAAAAGCTGGCCGCGCAGTTCAAAATCAGGGTGAAAGAAGTCCTGGGCAGGGAATTTCCGGACGACCCGATGGAACAGCTCTGGGGCTCCATAGGCGCTGTGTTCGCGTCCTGGATGGGCGCGCGCGCCGTTAAATATCGCAGGATAGAAGGCATCCCGGAGGAATGGGGCACGGCCGTCAACGTGCAGGCGATGGTGTTCGGAAACATGGGCAACGATTGCGCCACCGGCGTGGGTTTCACCAGGAACCCCGGCACCGGCGAGAACGCTTTTTACGGGGAGTTTTTAGTGAACGCGCAGGGCGAGGACGTGGTCGCCGGCATACGCACCCCAAATCCGATAAACGAATTCAGCCGCAGCGAGCAGTCAAAGAAGCTTAAATCCCTTGAGCGGTTTATGCCGGAGGCTTATAAGGAACTGGCGGAGATTCGCACGAAACTGGAGAAGCATTACCGCGACATGCTGGATATAGAATTCACGATAGAAAATAAGAAGCTCTACATGCTGCAGTGCCGCGTCGGCAAAAGGAACGGCCCGGCGGCGGTGCGCATGGCGCTGGACATGTACAAAGAAAAGCTTGCCACGAAGGAAGAAGCGGTGATGCGGGTAACCCCTTCTCAACTTGACGAACTTCTGCACCCCATTATCGATCCGAAAGCCGAAGCGGCGACCAAACCGATAGGCAAAGGCCTTCCCGCCGGCCCCGGCGGCGCGCGCGGTATGATAGTTTTCACCGCGGCCGACGCCGTGAACCGGCGCAAAGAAGGCAAGGAAGTCATCCTGGTCCGCGAAGAGACCAACCCCGAGGACGTGGAAGGAATGAGGGCGGCCGAAGCCATCCTTACGGCCCGCGGCGGCATGACCTCTCACGCGGCGCTCGTGGCCCGCGGCTGGGGCAAATGCTGCGTGGTCGGCTGCTCCGGCGTGGAGATAGACCTTAAGACCAAAACCCTGCATTTAGGCGGAGCAGTCATGAACGAGGGCGATTGGATCTCCCTGAACGGCTCCAAGGGCTTTGTCTATAAGGGCAAGATGGAAATGCTGGACGCCGGCGAATCCAACAAAATGCTTGACGCTTTCCTGAAACTCTGCAACGCCGTCAGAGCGCTTAAAGTGTGGACCAACGCCGACACCCCGGACGACGCCGCCAAGGCGCGCAGGTTCGGCGCCGAAGGCATAGGCCTGTTCAGGATAGAACATATGTTCTACGGCAGGGGCGCCGACGAGCCGCTGTTTGAGCTTCGCAAGATGATCATGTCAAAGACCCTTGATGAACGCAAGGCCGCCCTCAACGAGCTTTTCCCGCATATAAAGAACGACATCAAGAACACGCTGAAGGTCATGGAAGGCCTGCACGTGACCATCCGCCTGATGGACCCTCCGTTGCACGAATTCGTGCCGCACCAGCAAGAGAAGCTCCAAGACCTCGCGAGAAGCCTCAACATTTCTTACGACGAACTCCAGACCAGGGCGTGCGCGCTGCGCGAATCCAACCCGATGATGGGACACAGGGGCGTGCGGCTCGGCATCACCTACCCTGAGATAACCGAGACGCAAACCCGGGCCATTTTCGAGGCCGCCGCCGAACTCCAGAAGGAAGGCATAAAAGTCCACCCGGAGATAATGATACCGGTGGTGGGCACAGAGACCGAGACAGACCACCAGGCCGCCATCATAAAACAGGTTTACGCCGAGGTCCTTGAGCGCAAGGGAGTAAAGGAAATAAAGCACAGCGTCGGCACCATGATAGAGATCCCGCGCGCCTGTCTGCTGGCCGGCAAACTGGCCGAGCATATGCAGTTTTTCTCGTTCGGCACCAACGACCTCACCCAGATGACCTTCGGCTACTCCCGCGACGACTCCGGTTGTTTCCTGAAGGAATACATCGAGAAGAACCTCCTGAGCGCCGATCCGTTCCAGACCATAGACCAGTCCGGCGTGGGCGAACTGATAAAAATGACCGTGGACCGGGGCAGGAAAACAAGGCCGGACCTCAAGATCGGCATCTGCGGAGAGCATGGCGGCGACCCGGCCAGCGTGGACTTCTGCCACCGGGCGGGCCTGAACTACGTTTCCTGCTCGCCGTTCAGGGTGCCGATAGCCATACTTTCGGCGGCCCAGGCCCAGTTGAAGCACCCGAGGAAGAAATAGAGGCGCGGCAATTTGGAGGCGCAGCGACTTCTACGCATCTACGCGTCCGCGCATCTGTTTTTAATGTGAAAGAAGCTGATTACGCTTATTTCCCGATGGTTATTGCCGCCCCTTCAGGGGGCGGCAAGACCGCCGTCCGCGCGAAACTGCTTGAATGCGATAAAAGGTTCCGTTTCAGCATCACCTGCACCACCCGGCCCAGCCGGGCGGGAGAAGCGGACGGCAGGGATTATTATTTCGTCACGGCCGCGCGGTTCAGCGCCCTGCGCAGGAACGGAAAACTTCTTGAATGGGCGAAAGTGCACGGCAACCTCTACGGCACGCCGATATCTTCGGTCGCGAAACTTCTCCAAAAGGGTTTCATCCCGGTGATGACCATAGACGTAAAGGGCGCCAGGTCGGTTAAACGGATCTTCCCGGAAACGGTAACGGTGTTCCTGCTCCCGCCGGACCTCTCTACGCTGACGGCGCGGCTTAAAAAAAGGCGCGAATCCCCGGAGAACATCAGGATACGGCTGCGGACCGCGCGCAATGAGATAAAGGAAGCGGAATTCTTCGACTATCTGGTGATAAACGACCTGCTAGGCGAGGCGGCGGCCGGCATAAGGAAGATAGCCGATATTGAATGCCTGAAAGTCTCCCGCAGGCGGGCCGAGATACGGAAATTCAGCCGGGAGCTTGCGAAATTAAGACTATAGTACGGAGGTCAATCATGGCGGCAGTTGAGATCAAGAACGACGGCGATACCCTGGATAAACTTATCTGCGACTACGGCCCCACGAAATACAGGGACGTTGTATGGGCGATGGAATGGGCCCGTCACCTGAGATGGGATGAAATGTCCCGCCGGCTGCCCATGGCCGAGCTGATAGAAAAAGCCATGCTTGAAGTAATAAGCGGCGAAGTGACTCCCACAACCATACTTGCCGCCGCGCAAAAGGATACGGCCGTAACCGAGAAGATCGCCGAGAAGAAAGAAGAGGGCAAAAAAGAGAAACCTAAAAAAAAAGAGGGCAAAGAGAAAGCTAAAAAATAACACTTCTTTTAAAAGCCCGGCGTCAGCTCAAAGCCGGGCTTTTTCGTGCGCACGGCTCGCGCGCGCGCCGGAAAAAAAGGAATATGAAAAACGAATTAAAAAAACTGGCCGGAGAGCTGGCCGCCCACATCAAAAATCTGGACGAGGATACGTATATACCGGGGACAAGCAAGACAGCAAGACAGCAAGACAGCAAGACAGCGGGACAGCAAGACAGCAAGACAGTCACAAGCCGGAAGCCGCAAGTCACGGAACAGAAGTCACCGGTGACCGACTGCCAGTCACCAGCTGCCGGCCACCCGTCTCAGGGCGGCGGGGCCGGGATGGCGGCCCTTGCTGAAGAAATAAAAAAATGCCGGAAATGCCGGCTCGGCAATGGGCGGCTGAACGCCGTTTTCGGCGTGGGTGATCCGCGTTCCAAAATTGTTTTTGTGGGCGAAGGTCCGGGCTACGAGGAAGACCATCGTGGAGAGCCCTTCGTCGGCAGATCAGGCCAGCTCCTGGACAAAATACTGGACACCGTGCTGGGTTTAAAGCGCAGCCAGGTCTATATCGCCAACATAGTCAAATGCCATCCGATGGTGAATCCGGAGAATCCCCAGGCCAGGGGCAACGACCGTCCCCCGACCCCGGAGGAAATCTCCGCCTGCAGGCCGTATCTGGACAGGCAATTGATCCTGATAAAACCCGAATGCATCGTAACGCTCGGTTCGGTGGCCACAAAGGCGCTTTTAGGCGTCACCCAGGGCATAAGCCTTGTCAGGGGCAAATGGCACGATTATCCGGCGGAGCTTTTCGGCCCCGGCCATCCCATCAAAGTGCTTCCCACTTATCACCCGGCGGCCCTGCTTCGCAACCCGAATCTCAAACGGGACGCCTGGGAAGACATGAAAAAGCTGAAAGCGTTCCTGGAGGAGAGGGTTTAAGGGTTTGAGGGTCTTAAGGTTGATTCTCCCGTAAAAAGTCCACATTCCGGAAAATTGTAGCGGCGGGATTACTATCCCGCCCAATGGAGGCGAATAGTAATTCGCCCGCTACAGAACCGCAAAATGACTTTTTACGAGTGAATCAAGGTTTAAGGGGCTGAATAAAAAATCACATAGTTTTCCGTTGTTTTTACCCTAAAACCCTTCGACCCTGAAACCCTTCTGCTATGATCGCCGATATTGCATTTCCGGTCCCGTTAAGAAAGACCTTCTGCTACCGGCTGAATGACGGTCTGCTTGAGCGCGCGCGGCCGGGGCTGCGCGTACTGGCCCCGTTCGGGCCCAGGATGGCTGCCGGCCTGATAATAAAACTGCGCGAGGAATCAGCGGTGGAGCTCTCCGGCTTCAAAACGATAAAGACCGTGGACACCCTGCTGGACAATTCCCCGGTCTTTAAAGACGATGTGCCGGCCCTGGCATTATGGATGCAGGCCCGCTGGAACGCGCCGGTGGGCCTTGCCGTTGACAGTTTTTTTCCCCGCATGTTGCCGCCTGTCCTCCCCCTTCCGTCCTCTACCCTCTACCCTCTACCCTCTACCCTTCCGGCAGTCCCGCCTCTGGCGGGCGAACTGGCCGGGATAACGGACAAACTGTCGGCGTTCATTAATAATACGGAATGCGGCAGGCCCGCGGCGCACGTGCTGTTCGGCCCGCCGCAGCACGGCCGCTATGAAATCTACCTTGAACTGATAAAAAAAGCGGTTTCCGGCGGCGGCCAGGCCCTCTGCCTTGTGCCTGACCTGAATCTGATGCCCCATTTTATGGAGCGGCTCGGTTCCGCCTTCAAGCCGGAAGCTGTGGCCGTCTGGCACAGCCGCATCGCCGCCAGACAGAAGCGTTCGGTCTGGCTGGGCGTATTGAACGGCTCGGTAAAGATAGTGCTGGGCGCGCGTTCCGCCGTCTTCCTCCCTTTCCGAGAACTGGCCCTCGCCATTATTGACGAAGAGCAGGACGATATTTACAAGCAGGAGGAGCAGGAACCCAATTTCCACGCGCGGGCGCTGCTGCTGAAACGCGCACAATATCACAATACCTGCCTGCTCCTGGCCAGCGCCTGCCCGTCCATGGAGGCTTATGCCGGCGTGAAAGCGGGGCGGTTTACCTGGAATGATCTGCCGCGTCCGGTCCGCGGCCGCCCCAGGGTGACCATAATAGATATGGAAAAGCATCCCTGGGACATAATTTCGCCGCCGCTCGCAGAAAAGCTCAAAAAGGCCGTCGGGGAAAAACGGCAGGCCCTGGTGCTCTCCGGCAGGAAAGGCTATGCTTCGCTTTTCATGTGCGCCAACTGCGGCTGGATAAAGCGGTGCCCGCGCTGCCGCATCCCGCTGGGAGTAAAAAAGGACGGGGAAGCCTGCGGGGTCGTCTGCTGGCGCTGCGGCAGAAAAGAGCCGCTGCCGGAGAGCTGTCCCAAGTGCTCGGGGAAAGTCTTCAGGGAGAAGGGCGCCGGCACGCAGAAGGTTGAGGGTTACCTGAAGAAGCTTCTGCCCGGGACGCGGGTGGCGCGGTTCGACGGGGACCTGCTTAAAAGTTCGGTCAAGGGCGCCGCGGCCGTTTACGGGGCTTTTTTAAAGGGCGAGACGGATATCCTGGTCGGGACCAGGCTGCTGGCCAGGGGCCACGATTTTCCGAACCTGGGCGTAATAGGCGTGATAGATTCGGACAGCGGGCTTTCCACGGCCGATTTCCGGGCTTCGGAAAAGGTTTTCCAGACGCTTTTTGAGGCCTGCTCCACGCTTGAGACGGCGGCCGCCGAGCCTGAGTTCCTGGTCCAAACCCGGCAGCCCGGGCATTATATATTTTCGGTCCTGCCGGACATGGATTACCGGAAGTTCGCCGAAGACGAGCTCGCGGCCCGCAGGGATTTTTTCTACCCTCCGTTCTCGGAGCTTGTGCGGCTGGGTTTCGCCTCTTTTGAGCCGAAGGCGCTGGCGGATTTTTCGGGTTCGGCGCTTAAGGCCCTGGATTTCCCCGCCGCGCCGGACGAGCCGGCCCAGCTGCAGCCGGAAATCCTCGGCCCGATGGCGGTGGGCGATCTGAAGAGAAGCCGCCTGCTGAAGGAGTATTATCTGGTCAAGCTGCCGGACGAGGCCGCGCTGGCCTATTGTCTTGAGCGGCTGCGGCCCCTAAAACCCCCGAAATCAGTAAAATTCAAAATAACCGCCGACCCCTACGGCCTCGGTTGAAACCATCTTTTTTATTTATCTTACGTTTTACAGATGAAACAGTACCATTGACCTTGATCATGAAAGAAGGCAAGTTCACCGCCGCAGGTTGTGCATTGCTTTGACACGGAAGGCGACGCCGGCTGCGGGGACGGATAACTGTTGCAGGCATAGCAGTAATATAATTTGTATTGAGGCACATATACCAGGTATTTATTGCAGGCGCCGCAAAAGTGCGGTATTACCGGGGACGCCGGTCGTCCTTGCGGCGGTACGGAAGGCAGCGAGGGGGACGCAGAGCCCGGACCTGTTTCATGCGCCTGAGTTTCTGTGTTTTGGGATATCCCGGGCTGTGCCTGCGGCGCTGGGGCGGCTTCGTTTACAGGGCGTGCCTTGGCGGGAATGTTTATATTAAGCACTTTGGCGAGCTTCTGCTTTATCTGTTCTATGTTGAACGGTTTGTTGAGATATCCTACAGCGCCGTTTTGCATCGCCTTTTCCACAGTCCGCATCAAGGATTCGCTGGTGCACATAATAACCGGGATAGGAGAGGTTTTGCGGTTCTTTTTCAAAAGCAGACAGGTATCCAGCCCGGAGATGCCCGGCATCAGGACATCCAGGAGTATAACATCCGGATGTTCCTTCTCGGCCAGTTTAACGCCATCCTCGCCGTTAGAAGCGGTCAGGAATTTAAATCCCAGATCTTTGATTACAAATGCCAGCAGATCCTGTACAAGCGCGGAATCGTCTATTGATAAAACTTTGATCGCTTTTTCTTTTTTGCCGAAAAATCCCATAGTTTTCGCAACCATCTGTCCCGGTATATACTCGCAAACATAAAACTCAAAGTAACATGTTCGGGTAATGGAAAAGGCTCCTGCTGGTCTGCATGGGTCTACTGTTTTTTTGAAAAATAAACCGTTGTTCCGTCCAGGGAGGCCCGGGCGCTGATAATTTCACAACCTATCGCAAGCACTTCCTTGCCCAGGTTTCTGCTGATGTTTTGGGAAAACACATTAAAAACTATTTCCACCTGAACGGGCGTCTTTGCGCTTAAAAGCGTCGCTGCACGGGTTTCCTCAATCTCAATGACCGGGAGCTTCAGTTCGAGGAAATAACACGGCTTGGCTTCGTATCGGCCGCTTATCTCATAGCCGCGCCGGTTCAGCTCATACTCAGGCAAAGTCGCCGTGAATTTAAGCGCGAATTTCCTGTTAAGGAGGTCCTGGTAACGGCGCCCCGGCGTGGCTTCGTTTTGTTTGCGCTCCAGGTCATTGTTCCCCAGCGCTTTGTTTTGGATCGCATCATGGAGCTCTTTGCGCCTGTCGGCATCCTCCCGCTCCAGCTTTTTATAGTTGTCATACTCCGCGACCTTAAAGCCCGGTCCGCGGGCGAACGTTCTCGTCCTGTTAAAAACATAAGACACGCCCTTCAGGTTTTGTTCGTGAGCGTAAGCGGGTTCCCCGGCGGATATTTCTTTCTGGAGCTCCCCGATGCCCGGCAGACTGATCCCCGGGACCAAAGTCCTTGCTTTGCCCAGGTTCTCCCTTGCCTGGTCAAATTGCATCCGGTTCAAATTCTCTCTTGCGGCGGACACCAGGCTCAGGGCCGTAATTTCAAGATTTTTTATTCTCAAAAGCTGCACCTCCGCATATTCCGTAAAATCCTCGTTTACCCCGCGAACCTGATTCAAAACCGCCCGTGTCGCTTCCAGGTTGGGACTCGCGATGTCTCCGAGGAGATTGTGAAGCGCGCTTCTTACCTTGTCGGCGGGATGCCCGGCTTCCAGCGCCTTTTTAAATGAAAGCAAAGCCGCTCCTTTTTTATTGTCTCTGGAAAGCAATACGCCGATCTCGTAATGCGCCGCCGCGGCTTTCGTACCGGTCGGATGTTTTGCCAGATACGCTTCATAGGAAGCCAGCGCCATTTTGTGCGCCCCGCCCTTCGCATGCCTGGCGGCAAGGTCAAAATCATCAGAGCAGCCGCAGAAAAAAAAGAAGACAGGAATGAGGCCTGCGAGATATCTTGTTCTTATCATTGCGGAGCTTATCATAAGGCAAAGGGGTCTTGAATCCTTACATTATTAAGGGCCGACACGGCTGCCCCGTTTGAATATTATGCACCAAATCGGGGCTGTCGCGCAAATTTTTATGAGTCGGCGCTGCAGAGCCGCCGACAGGCTTCAGGCATCAATCCGGCTGATTTTTGTTACTTTTTCCCCTCAAAAATAATAAAATATGGGGACACACCTTGCTGCAAGGTGTGTCCCCGGGGAAACCGATGAACGACGAAAACGCGCTTAAAGAGCTTTCAAGGGGTCTGGTGGATATAGTGAACCGCGAGGAACTGCTCAAGAAAATTTCCTCCGGCAAGAAGCTGCGCGTAAAGCTTGGCGTGGACCCCACCAGCCGGGACCTGCACCTGGGACACAGTATCGTGTTCTCCAAACTCCGCCAGTTCCAGGACCTGGGCCACACGGCGGTGCTGATAGTCGGGGATTTCACCGCCCAGGTGGGCGACCCTTCCGGCCGGGATTCCACGCGCCCCATACTGGACCGCGCGGCGGTGGCCGGCAACGCCGAAACCTATACCCGGCAGGCGTTCAAGCTGCTGGATGAGGATAAGACCGAAATAAGGTTCAACAGCGAATGGCTCAAACCTTTCATCGGGGACCGGGCGGAAAACGTTTCCGGTTTCATCACGACGGCAAAAAGCGTGACTATCTCCCGCCTGCTTGAACGGGAGGATTTCAGGACCCGGATGGCCGCCGGCGCGCCGGTGAGCCTGCTTGAACTGCTCTACCCCGTTTTCCAGGGCTATGACTCGGTGGCGGTCAAAGCCGACATAGAGCTGGGCGGGGCCGACCAGCTTTTCAACCTGCTGGTGGGCAGGGACCTCCAGAAAATCTACGGCATGGAGCCGCAGGTGGTGATGACCGTGCCGCTCCTTATCGGCATGGACGGCGTAAAAAAGATGTCAAAATCCTACGGCAACTGCGTGGCGCTGACCGACGCGCCGCAGGAGATGTTCGGCAAGCTGATGTCCGTATCCGACGAGCTCATGTGTAAATATTACGAACTGCTCACTTTTGAAGACCTCGCTGAGGTTAAAAGGCGCCATCCCATGGACGCCAAGAAGGCCCTGGCCGCGCTGGTCGTGAAAAAATACCACGGCCCGGCCGAGGCTGAGGCGGCCCGGCAGCATTTCGAACGGGTTTTTTCCCGGAAAGAGCCGCCCCGGGACATCCAGACTTTCAGGGCGGAAAAACCCGGAAAGCTCTCGTACTTGCTGGTCGCCTCGGGGCTGTGCAAAGGCGCCAACGAAGCCCGCCGGCTTATCGCGCAAGGCGCGGTGCGCATAGATGGGGAAAAAGTCGCCGGGGATATTTTTTTCGAGCCTAAGGACTGCGTGCTGCAGGTGGGCAGAAGGCAATTCGTAAAAATTATAAAATGAGCGTCAGCGGGCAGCGGCCTGTATGTTTGCGGCCTATGGGCCAAGGAGCGCCAGGTGAAAATTAAAAAGATCAGCGCGGTTCTTTTAACATCGGTCCTGTTTCTCGCGCCGGCCGGCCTTAAGGCCCAAAAGCCGATAGAAGACGACAGCTATAAGACGATGCTTGAGGAAGCCATGAAATCCGGCAAATACAGCCTGAGCCAGGTGGACAACTGGGACGCCCGCGTTAAAAAGATCTCGGGTTCCGTCAGCGTGAAAACCGCCGATTCGGAGGAATGGTCCAGACTTGAAGGGGAGATGCCGCTTGAGGCCTCGGATTTCGTGAAAACCGGCGGCGACGGCTCCGCCGAGATATATCTGGACGACAAAGGCTCCATTTTCCTGGGCGGGAACACCCAGCTTGAGATCTCAGCCATTGTAAAGACGGAAACGGCTTTCTCGCTTAAATCCGGCTTTCTGGCGGCCAAGATCCGGCATTTTTTGAACGAGAAGTTTAAAATGCAGGTGCGCGTCCCGTCGGCTGTCTGCGCGGTGCGGGGCACCGAATTCGCGGTTCAGTACTCCCCGTTCGGCAAAGAGACCGGGGCGGCGGTGTTTGACGAGGGCAGCCTGTTGGTAACGCCCATGGACGAAAAGGGCCAGACACTGGGCGAATATTTTCTGGAGAAAAACACCGAACTCACTTTCACCCCCGACCAGAGAAGATTGAAAACCGTGCCGCTGGCCAAGATGCGCCGCTACACCACCCAGATCGCCTTAATGCGCCTGCGGCTCAAGGCTTTGAAAAAAGCGTGGAAGCCGCTGAGCCAGTCCAGGAGGGCGGATTTAAGGAACAAGGTCCTTAAGCATGTCATAAGAAAAGAATTGAATGACGGGTCCGGGCCGAAAAAGTCTAAATTCAAATCTAAAGTGAAAAACAAGGCCAAGCGCGGCGGCAGCGGCAGGGCGCCTAAAAAAACTGGCGCGCGCAGGGTCCGCCCCGTCGCCGAAGAAGAAGAGGAAGAGTAAAAATTAAATTGAACCCCATGCGTTTATTCATCGCTTCCGGTTTTCCGGAGCCGTTCATCGAGCGTGTAAACGAGATACAGGTTTTCGCGAAGGCGCGCCTTGAACGGGGAGTGAAATGGGTGGAGCCGCGAAACATTCACCTTACTTACGCGTTCCTGGGTTCGTGGCCCGAAGACCGGTCGCCGGCCATAAAGAGAAGCCTGGAAGCGGCCGCGGGGGTTTTTAAAAAGCCGGAAGTCACCCTGGACGGATTGGGCGCGTTCCCGTCTCTCGACAAGCCTCGCGTCCTGTGGCTTGGGCTTAAAGAAAAAGCGCCCGGAACGCTGAACGAGCTGGCGCTTAAAATATACGAGGCCCTTTTGGCCGAGGGGTTTATACTGGAACACAGGTTTTCGGCGCATCTCACCATAGGCAGGGTTAAGTCAGGAGTGGATCCGTCCGCTCTTGAAGAAATACGCCGCAAAGCGGCGGGAACAGATGCTCGGTGCCTTCTGACTTCGGTGGACCTGATGGAAAGCCTGCTTTCAAGTTCCGGCCCCGAATATAAAATACTGGCTTCCCGTGAACTCTTATGAGCGGATTCAATAAAACAATTTTTTCGGCGGTTTTCCTGCTGGCGGCGCTTTCAACCTATTTTTGCTGGCCCGGCGCTAAAGCGCAGGTTGTCATTCCGGAAGGCTCGTCGGCCGCCCAGGCGGCGGCCATTTTAAAACAGAACGGCGTGATCCTAAGCTCCAACTGGTTCAAGCTGCTGGTCCTGGCCACGGGCAGCGCCAAAAAAATAATGCCGGGGGACTACTCGTTCAGGAAATACATGTCCGCCGAAGAAGCCCTCTGGCGCCTGAGACACAGCACCTACATAAACCATGTCAGGATAGTCCTGCCCGAAGGCTGGCGCATGGAGCAGATGGCGGAGCGCCTCCAATCCAACGGCGTGACCGATAAAAGCCGGTTTATGGCCGCGGTCAATAAAAGCGGGCTGGAAGGTTATCTTTTCCCTTCCACCTATTATTTCAAAAAAAATTCCTCCGCACAGGAAGTTATTAATTTGCTAAACTTGGAATTTGACAGGCGGGTACGCCCTCTGTTCTCTAAAGGCTTTCCGTCCGGTCTGGACGAAAAAAAAACGCTGATCCTGGCCGCTATAGTGGAGCGCGAGGCCGCTATACCGACCGAGCGGCCGCTTATAGCCGCGGTATATCTGAACAGATACCATAAAGGCATGGCGCTTGAGGCCGACCCGACGGTGCAGTACGCCCTGGGGTATTGGAAAAAAGGGCTGACCTTGAAGGACCTTAAAATCAAATCCGCGTATAATACTTACGCGGTCGGCGGTCTTCCTCCCGGGCCGATCTGCAATCCGGGTTATGATTCCGTGTCCGCCGTTTTGAATCCGGCCGATATAGACGCGCTTTACTTCGTGGCCGACAGGAAGGGCAGGCATATCTTTAACGCGAAGTTCAGCGAGCATCTTAAAGCCAAAAGAAGAATAGAACAGGCCGGCAAAGAATAACGGTCAATCCGCCCCGCGAATGCGGGGTGCGACAAAAGGATTCCTTTCAGGAAAGGGGTTCAGCCGTCCTGGCCCCCGCCGAAAGGCGGGCTGGCCGACGGCGCCGACGAACGGGGAAAACCTGGGTTTTCCCCTTGGGGAGCACCGGCCCGGGTTTCTCTAGAGGGCCGGCGGTCAATCCGCCCCGCGAATGCGGGGTGCGACAAAGGGGCGTGTAGCTCAGCTGGGAGAGCGCCGGCTTCGCAAGTCGGAGGTCAGGGGTTCGATCCCCCTCACGTCCATAAAATTTTAGAAGTCAGAAAGATATAAACGCTTCACGCTTTACCGGAATTACCGGAGGACTGATGCCCGCTGATTATTTTCCGTTGAAAGAAAACACCAGGTTTGAATACAAATATAAAAGCACCGAATTTGAAGGCCTCGCCAAGGTCTTTATCGACATAATGGAGATTATTAAAAAGCCCGGCAAGACCGTGGCCCTGGTCCAGATGATATTTGAGCTGCGCGATTCCCATACCAGCGAATACACCATAACAAAAGACGCCAAGTGGCTTACCACGGCCAACGGGGTCATGGTCGGCGGCAGGCGCGAATTTCCCCTCCCCCCCGCCGAGGGACGCAAGTGGGACGAAAAACCGGACGTGAACGAGATAGTCTCCATGTCGGATAAAGTTTCCATTATAGCCGGGAAATTCGCGAAATGCCTGAAAGTGGTCACCCGGCTTTCCGGCGGCAAGTCCGGCAAGTCCGTCCGCTACTACGCCCCCGGCGTAGGCTATATACTTGAGGAATACACGGGCGACGACAAGATCTGCGAGCTGGAGCTTGTTTCCATGGGCAGGATCCCCGTTCTGCCGGCTAAAAAAAGAAGATAATGGCGACCCTTACCGTTAAAGAACTGCTTAAAAGCGCCGCGGCCGCCGGCGGGATCGCGGTGAAAGGCTGGATAAAGACCAGGCGCGATTTGAAAACTTTTTCCTTCGCCGAACTGAACGACGGATCCACCCGGGAAAACCTGCAGATAATCTTTGAAGCCGCCAACGGCGACTTCACGGCCATACTCCCCAGGCTGGTCACCGGCGTAAGCGTCGCCGTCGCGGGCGAGCTGCTAGCGGCCCCCGCCGGCGCCAAGCAGAAATACGAACTGCACGCCAAAAAGATCGAGCTTTGCGGCGAATGCGACCCCCAAAAATATCCCATCCAAAAGAAGAAGACGTCGGACGAGTTCCTGCGCACGGTGGCGCACCTGCGGCCCCGCACCAATAAATACGCTTCCATGCTGCGCATCCGTTCGGAGCTGGCCTTCGCGGTGCATAATTATTTCCGCAGTAACGGGTTTTTCTACGTCCATACGCCCATCCTGACGGGGTCAGACTGCGAAGGGGCGGGGCAGATGTTCAGCGCCACCAGCCTGGACCTGGGAAAGCTGGCCGCGCTCCCGAAGACGGAGAATGGCGAGATAGATTTTTCTAAAGATCTTTTCGGCAAAAAGACCTATCTTACCGTTTCGGGCCAGCTTGAGGGCGAAACCCTGGCTTTGGCCCTGGGCAAAATCTACACTTTCGGCCCCACCTTCCGGGCGGAAAATTCCAACACTTACAGGCATTGCGCCGAGTTCTGGATGATAGAGCCGGAGATGGCTTTTTATGAACTGGCGGACGACATGGACCTGGCCGAGGATTTCGTCAAGGGCATAACCCGCCACGTGCTTGATAACTGCCAGGAGGACCTTGACCTTTTCGCCAGATTCGTGGATACGGACCTGCCGGCTGCGCTCGCAAACGTCGCGGAGAATAAATACGAGCGCATAACGTATACCGACGCGGTAAAGCTGCTTGAAGCCGCGAACGACCGGTTTGAAGCCAAGATAAGATGGGGAGCGGACCTTTCTTCCGAGCATGAGCGGTTCCTGGTGGAAAATTACTTCAAAAAACCCACGATCCTCTATAATAAGCCCAAAGAGGTGGCCGCTTTCTACATGAAACTCAACGACGACGGGAAGACCGTCAAGGGCATGGACCTGCTCGTTCCGAGGATAGGCGAGCTTATAGGCGGCAGCGAAAGGGAGAACCGCCTGGACGTGCTTGAGAAAAAAATGGCTGATTTTAAGATAGACCCGGCTGCCTACTGGTGGTATCTGGATCTCAGGCGCTACGGCTCGGCGCCGCACGCCGGTTTCGGGCTCGGCTTTGAAAGGATGATGATGCTGATAACGGGCATCTCCAATATCCGCGACGTGACCGCCTACCCCCGGGTCCCCGGCTACGCGGAATTTTAATCTCCATTCTGATGTCCGGTTTGACCGGAGACTCATGAGCCGAATATGGAAAACATATCTGCCGGAAAATCGCTTTCGCTGGTGGTCCCGTTCTATAACGAGGAGCGGGCGGTGGCTCATTTTTTTGAGAGCGTGGTTCCCGTCATGGACGCGCTGCCGGGCTGCGCTTATGAGTTTGTATGCGTCAACGACGGCAGCTCGGACTTAACACTGCAAAAGCTGCTGGCGGCAAAAGAGAAATACGGGGAACGCGTTAAGATTGTGGATCTTTCCAGGAATTTCGGCAAGGAAGCTGCGCTGACCGCCGGGATCGATTTTGCCGCCGGAGACGCCGTGATCCCGATAGATTGCGATTTGCAGGACCCGGTAGAACTTATACCTGAATTGATCGGGAAGTGGGAAGAAGGGTATGAAGTGGTACTGGCGAAACGGACAGACAGAAGTTCCGACTCATACCTCAAGGCCTGTACCGCCGGGCTGTTTTACAGGCTGTTCAACACGGTTTCAGATACAGCTATCCCGGAAAATGTGGGCGATTTCCGGCTGATGTCCAGGAACGCCGTCGACGCCCTGAAGCGGCTGCCGGAAAGGCGCAGGTTCATGAAAGGACTGTTCGCCTGGATAGGTTTCCGCCAGGCGGTAGTCGAGTACAGCAGGAAGAGCCGCGTTTCCGGCAGGACGAAATTCACCTACCCTTGTTCCAGGGGGAGAGGGGCGGCCGGTCGCTCATTTAATTCTGCTTTTTATTTTCGGAGTGTCCGGAATATTCGCAAATCGGGCAGAAAAAATGGACGGGAAATCGTTGCTTCTCATGTCTTACCTGCTCGGCGTCCGTCTTACCTGCTCGGCGTCCAGGCGGCGATCGCGCTGCCGGGCTGGTTCTATACGCAATATTACCAGCTTTGGCTGCCTTTCCTGGCGGTGGCCGGGGGGTGGGCGCTGGAATCCATTGAGTTTGCCCCGTTTAAACGGGCCCGGCGGCTCTCGGCCGTAGCGGGACTGGTTTTGGCCGCCGTCCTGCTCGGCGCTCAGCTCCCTTATTTCCGCCTTACCGCGGATGAATGGTCGCGGAAGAAGTTCGGAAATGAATTTGCTTTAACCGACAAGGTCGGGCGTGAGCTAAAAGAACTCCTGCTGCCGGGAGAGTCTTTTTATGCCTGGGGGACTCAGCCCGGCCTTTATTTCAGCAGCGGCCTCCGCCCTCCTGTGGGGCTTTTTTATAATACGCCGGTAATATCGGGGCCGCAGCATGTCAAATTGTCGCGGCGCCTTCTTTCCGCCCTGGCTCAAAAACCCCCGGAATTGTTTATCGCGCTGAAATGGGAGTATGAGGGCCGCCGCCAGGGCAAACCTGTCCATCCGGTTTTATCCTGGGCGCTCGGCCATTACCGGAAATTCGAATGGGCCGGCCACCGCGGGGCCTTTGTGTTTTTCGCAAGGAGAGGCGGAATGCTGGAAAAACGAATTCAGTCGGGGGCGCTGCCCGCCGGGTTTTTAAAAAGCGGTTGAACTCCCCCAACACTATATATTCTATAATTTTGCCAAGTATTCTGTTCGCTCTATGGAGAAATTATGGAAAGAGAAAAAGCTTTTAAACTTCTGAAGACCCATGTCAAAAACGAAAACCTGATCAAGCATTGCCTCGCCACGGAAGCCATCATGCGCGTCCTGGCGCTGAAGCTGGGCGGCGACCAGGAGAAATGGGGCGTGACAGGTCTGCTGCACGATATAGACGTGGAGCTGACCGCCGGCGATCTGAAGAAACATACTCTTGAGGCGGAGAAGATCCTGCGCGAGCATGACTGCGCCGCGGACATCATAGAGGCGGTAAAAATGCACAACGAGGCTGCCTCGGAGAAAAAAAGGGAAGAGCGCTTTCACAAGGCGCTGGCCGCCGGGGAAACCATTACCGGGCTTATCATAGCCACGGCGCTGGTATATCCGGATAAAAAGCTGGCCGGCGTGAAACCCTCGTCCATCGTAAAGCGGATGAAGGACAAAAGGTTCGCGGCCGGAGTGGACAGAAACATCGTAATGGAATGCGAACAGCTGGGCATCCCGCTTGCGGAGTTCGCGGAGCTGGCGCTGAACGCCATGCGCGGCATCTCCGGCGAGCTGGGGCTTTAGGAGCCTCCGCAGAATAACTTGCACATTTGGCTGACCGATTTTGGGCTGCAACAAGGAACGAGGAGCGCGGCGTACCATTGGTACGTAAGCGACGAGTGACGCAGGTGCAGCCCAAAAGCGGTCAGCCCCCGCGCCGACGGCGCGGGGGAGGCACATCTTTGGCCGGCTGCTGCGTTGCTCCTCCTCAATGTAGCCAAGCTACACCATCGTCGTCGCGCCTTGCATCCGACTCAAAGCTGTGCCTCCAAATGTGCAAGTTATTCTGCGGAGGCTCCTTAATGTCTCAAGATGCCCGGCCGGCACGCCTTGTTCAGCTCAGAGATGTCTATACCGCTCGCTTTCAGATTCCCACCCGCGACTATCTTGTACATGACGGCTTCTGGGCCGGGAAGGTGGGCAAGCCCCAGCGCGTGGCCCATCTCGTGCGCAAGAAGGCGCGTCAGCTGCATACGGTCGGTATAGCTGTAGATGTCTATCTCCTGTATTCCCCAATAAATCCGGTAATAGCCCGCTTCATAGCTACCCAGGGCCGCGCCCGCGCGGTTGTACTGCGCGACGTTTAAATTAAGCTGTACGATGAACTGGTTAAGCGCTGTCGCGAGCGCGTTCAGGGTATCTATATGCGCGTTCACGTTAGCCTCCAGCGCGTTAATACCCGCGAGTTCGCGCCCCAGCGCCGTTCTCCCGGACTCGAGCCGCCTGTATTCCGCCGCCGATCCACCCTGGTTCCAGCGCCGCATCGCGGCGTTGAAAGTGGCTTCGCGGCGCTTGTAGGCGGTCAATTTAACCGTATTCCTCGCCTGGTCGGAATCCACCTGCGCTAAGAGCGCGTTGTACCGCGCTTTCAGGGCTTCGTAGGACGCCTGGCCCTGGTCGGTCCGGATACCCATCGCCTTAAGCTTATCGGCCGCGGCCTGGCGGTTGTCGTAGATTAGATTGACCGTAATATCGCCGCCGATGCGCGTATATTCAAAAAGATCCCAGCGCGCCGGTTTTTCCCAGACCGCTTCGGCGTTTTTCAGGTCATCGGCAAGCGTGTCTGCCGGGATGCGGAAACGGGGGTCGATATAGCCTATTGAATAGGTGATAGGGGCCGTGCAGGGCGCCGCCTTCCTGCCAACCACGCGCGCCATCGCGCGGAGCCGCGCTTTATTCGGGTATACCGCGTACCACGCGCCTGCAAGGAGCGCCATGGTCAGTATCCCGCCGATAAACCTCAGCATAACTCAATTATACCTTTGTCAGGGCGGGCAGTGTCGGACTCCAGGGTTAAAGCGTTCGTAGTGCCCACCTGCAAATAGGTCCAAAAGAAACGCGGTGTTAGGCCCTTATTCACTGCCGATTTTCGCGAAGAACTGGTAAATTATAACAGCAGGTATTCAAGGAGACCGCACAATGTTTAAAAGAGTATTCATAAGCGCGGCAGTCATCCTCTCCCTTTTCCCCCGTTGCGCCGTATCCCTTCAGCTTGAAGCCATGAACGCCTCCGACATAAGCGGCGCCCTGTATCTCGCGGTCCCGGCGGTCCAAGCGCCGGCTTTCCCGGCGGCGGACGCTAAAGCTCCCCGGTACGGCAACTACTACCTGGACGAGAACAGCTATGACCCGCTGCTCACGCGCAGCCTGCCGTCTTTGCAGAAAATAAACGTCATAGGCGGCGACATAAACATCCCCGGCGCAGACAGCGGCTTGAATTTCGCCCGCAAATACCGCCAGGCGGCTTACCAGGTATACGACCTCCAGAGCGACGTGGCGCTCACGGTCTACACCAAGAGTATTCCCAAAACCCTGTTCCGGGTGCTTTTCGGCGTCGTGGAGGATAACGGCGCCACCAGCGGCGGCACCTACGGCGACATAAACCCGGTGGCGCCGGATACGCAGGACCCGGTCATCGCGCTGCCTACCGAGGCGGAGATAATGGCGCAGGAGATACCGCAGGATGAAAAGGACCGCCTGCTGCTCAGCTTGAAGAACTCAAAGCTTATGCTGGAGGGGCGCGTAAACCCCTTCCGGGTCAAAGAAATGGTAAAGATGCTTACCCAGATAATGAAAGAGGAAATGGATGCCAACGGCATTACGCCGCAGTTCGGCGTGCCGCATGCCTGGAGCCCGGAATTCACGGCTTACTGCAAGGCGACGGGCGAAATGATCCCGCTGACTTTCACAAAGCTGCTGACGGCCCTCGCCTCGGGCGTCACCTCGCGCCACTTCAAGACGGGCAAAGAGAACGACCTTGTAAATTACATCCTCTCCCGTCCCGACGGCAGCGTCACCCTGGACGAGGCTTTTCACCGGAGCTACGTCTTGAACAGCGGCGAAGTCTATCTGACCATCCTCACCATAGAGAACATCCTTTCCGATTACTGGAGACATCCGCAGCGCGACCAGTTGGCCGTCACGCGCAAACTCGCGAACATCTCCAATTTTTATCAGGGCAAGGGCGACAAGTACGGCGCGTGGTACCATTTCCACGGCATCATGCTTTACGGCTATGTCAGGGGCGGCCTGCGGGCCTATATCGTGGGCAATATAGAGAGCGCGGGCTCGCACGTCCTTTCCCCCGGCGTGAACGAACAGCAGGAAGATTACGTCAATTCCACCGGCGGCAGAATAGGCGCGAAGGCCGCCAGGGCAGTAAAGAACCGGGATTACCTGACCTTCACGGCGGACCGCAACTACCGCGACCCTGAAGTCTATCTGAACCTGCGCGAGGATTTCCGCGACAGGATAGAAATAATACAAAGCCGCAAGTTCCAGGGCGACCTCTCCGATTCCAGGCTCTGGCTGAAACCCCTGGGCGGCGATTACGCCGGCTGCAGGGTGGAGATAATCTACTCCGACTCAGGCGGCGGGCTTAATTCCGAATACAAGCGCGTCATGGAGGCCGTGGATTTCCGCAGCGGCAAATCCAAGCCGTTTTATCTCAGCAGCGCCGGCCCCGTAAAAAAAGCCAGAGCTTTCATCGCCTGTCCCGGCCTGGCCGAGCAGGCCCTGGACTCCGACGACCCCTGGGCGGATATGAGTAACTCCGCCAGGCGCGGCGCGCCGGCCCCTCCGGAAACAGCCCCAACGCATTACCGTCCAGAACAGCTGGTTCAGGCCAAATGATTAAAAGACGTATTCTGAACACCGGGGATGATGGCCTTTTGCGACACCGGCCCACGCAGACCTTGACATTCTGGTTAACCGGTTAAGAGTTTTTTCTGTGGGGAATATGAGGAAGAAAACCGTTTCAATAATATTTGCGGTTATCACCGCGTTCAGCGTTATTCTGCCGCACGCTCCCAAAATAATTCCGGAAGGAAACTCCCTCATAGCCGCCGCGGCCGTTGCGGCAACTTTATCCATCCCGTCAAAATCAATGGCGGCCATTATGCCAGCGCGCATAGTGCAACTCGCCGTCGCCATGCCGCAAAGGTGTGAGGCCGGCGTCATGGAGCAGCTTTGTTCCTCGGTCACCAGTTTCCTGAATGACGAGGCCGCCAGGGCCGATACCGCGTTAAAAAACTGCACTAAAAACTGCGGCTGGAAAAAACGGAAAGACGACCTGATAGACGCCGCCCGGAAAAAGGCCAAAGAGTCCTGCGCCAGGGGCGAGGCCCCGGATATCAACGAGGTGAGTAAAGGGCTTGACGGGAACACCAAGGCAAAACTTAAAAATTTATATGACAGTAACAGCCGGATGTTCGATGGCTCGGCCAAGCTCACCGCCAAGGACTTTGATGTAAAATCCAACCAATCCCCCGCGTTAACCGGTAAAAGCGGCCAGGTCACCGACCTTAAAACCGCCGAGTCGGCCACCCCCAAGTTAAACATCGCATCCGAGTTCGGCCTGAGCGGCACAAAGCTATCCGGGGAACTACCGGCCCCGGCAAAACAAAACGCCGTGTTGCCAGCTTCTGCGTCGCCGGCAAAGACTTCGGCCGATACGGCTTCCGTATTGCCGGCGAAATCCACGTTTGACACTGCCGCATCCGCAAATAATGCCCTTTCGCTGCAAAAAGCCGTGGCGGCTTCGGATCCGATAATTCCGATGGTGAGGGAATGCAAGTGTTACTACGGCGGCTTATTTCTGGAGGTTGGGGAGGCGGAGACAAAATGCTGCGTGAACGGAACGCCGGTCGCAAAGTGCGGCAGCGCATGTTGGAATCCCGTGGTGGAATGCTGTCAAGACGGCAAGGTCTATCCGGGAAAAACTTTATATCTTGGAAAATGCATGACCATATGCGAGGCCATTCTAGGGCGCATCGGGAGAATAAATACATATATTGGCAAGTGGGAGGCAGATCCCAATTATACTATAGAAGGCGATCCGAATACTGCGGTAGTAACAACATATGCTGAAACATTTTGCCGGACACTTAAAGGGCCAGAAATAAAGTTCTATGAAGCGTTTTATAGCTTGGACCCTGAATTACAAAAAGCAATAACAGTACATGAGAATGTGCATGCGGGGCAATGTAAGCCATATACGTTTCTCAGGATAACTTATTACGGGAAGGACAAAGAACTAAGCGAAAAGGGTGGCATCGGTCCTTTTGAAATACCAGCACATGAGGCAGAAAAGAGGATTCTGGAAACCTCCGCAGATAAATTACACTGTCAATAAAGGCAAGCAATATGAAGATTTGCACATATGTAGTTGTTTTCGCAATGATGGCCGTAATGGTGTTGATTGTTCCGTATATCATAACGGTATTCAGTCGCTTTAATAAAGACAAGGTTTCGGCTTGGCGCCGATTTTTCATGATTGTTTCTGTTTGCTACCTTCCGTTTCCTATAGTTCTGGCAGTGGTCCATGCTCATAACCCGTTGATTTTAAATTTTTCCGACCATTTACTTAGAACATTATTTCTGGTCTACTATCTAGCCTATCTAATGTCAGGCAGTTTTATTAAGACCTGGCTCAGTCTCCAATTGCGTTTGCGGACATTTGTAGTTCTAAGCACTATATTTTATCTGATAGCCACACTCATTCTTCCGGTGATATTTTATCTTTGTGGGGATCCGCTTTGTGATATTCTTTCAGTAAGAATAGGTGTGCCGACTGCCGATATAATAGAAAAATAAGTTTGTCATGTCGGTATTATCGATTATTCGGAGATAAAAGACGCCGTCAAATCCCTGACGAATTTAACGCTTACGAACGCAGTCAAAATGGCGCTGTCTTCGGCCGGCAGACGCGAAATTACAATAGCGGAGGGATCCGTCGATCTGGCCCGGGCAAAAGCCGACGACTCCTGGAATACCGCCGAATCCCGTGGAGTTGCGATGAAACGCATAAAAAAAATCATTCCCGTGCTGCTTAGCGCTCCTGTCTGCGCATTTATCCTCCTTCTTTTAATCGGGGTTTTTGCCACACCAGACCGGGAGAATATAGAGGACCGGGTCCTGGAAAATGTGAAAATTGATTGTGACATTTTGGATTTAAGCGACATCGTATAGTATTATTACAAAATCCCCATTATGGTGGAAGTCGGCGGCGGGCGCCATGACGGTTCGGAAAAGATTTCTTATTCAACCCCAAAAACAACGGCGCGGGAACTATTGGACGCAGTCGTTCCTAAAAACTCTTTCGTGTGGCGAGCGGAAGGGGATGTTATTCATATTATTTCAAAATCACTGGCCACGCGGTCCGATTATCAATTAAATGCCACCATTGAACGATTTTCTGAGAGAGGGGATTATAACAGCCTGATTCTGAAAGCGCTGGAACAAGTGCAACAGCGTAATTTCCCGGAACCAGTTCTTTTTGAGCCGTTCTCATATAAGGATTGGAATATTAAAAAACAGTTATGCCCGTTTAAAGTCAAGGCGCGCAATACAACGCTCAGGCAGCTGTTGGACCAGATCGCTTTAAAAGGGGGGATACTATATTCGGTTAGGCGGCTCCAAAACAACGGACTGCTCCGAAACACTAACTGCGCATACTATTTCTGGCTGCCTTTGACAGAAGATGGAATAGGCGGCTTAAGTCCGATCAATGATCCGTCCGAACCGGAACCGCCCTGCCCGAAGATTTAAACATTAACGCGCCCTCACCGGTCTCGCCAAAGAAAAATCCGCTGGTTGAAATAAGCATTTAGCCACCACCACGCCCAAAAATCAAAAAATATCGCTGGTTGGAAGGCATTCTCAAACGCTTCATGTTCTTTGATCTCAAGCGGGACGAAAAGGGATTGCTGCGCAGCTACATGAAAGCTATGACCGGGATTTCCGAGTCGCAGCTGACAAGGCTGATAAAGAAGCAATTGCTTGCCGGGAAGATAACTGCGGCTTGGGGCCAGCGCAACAAGTTCCCGGTGGTTTACACAAGGGAGGATATAGAGCTTTTGGCGGAAACGGATAATCTTCATGAGCGGCTGGCAGGTCCGGCGACCAAGAACATCTTGGAGCGCAAGCTTAAATTCGGCGATATCCGTTATAAACGTCTTAGCAGCATATCCGTTTCGCACATATACAACCTACGGGAAAGCCCCGCATACAGATTTAAGGCGCTGACCGTATCAAAGACAAAATCGGTGCAGGTCGCCATATGGAAAAGAGGCAAGCCAAATCCGAGAGGGAAGCCTGGGCATTTACGGGTGGACACGGTGCACCAGGGCGATCTTGACGGCGTAAAGGGCGTTTACCATATCAACATGGTTGACGAGGTCACACAGTGGCAGATTGTCGCGTGCGTGGAGGCGATAAGCGAGGCTTGGCTGGAAGACGTGCTGGAGGCGGCCATATTGATGTTCCCGTTTCTTATCCGGGGGTTCCATTTGGATAACGGCGGGGAATTTATAAACAAGCAGGTAGCCGGGATGTTGGGCGGGCTTTTGATAAAACAGAGCAAATCCAGGTCGGGGCGGACCAACGACAACGCGCTGGTGGAGGGCAAGAACGGGAGCGTCATCCGCAAACATATGGGGCACTGGCACATAGAGCGGCGGCACGCTGACGGGATACACCGGTTTTACATGGAATATTTCAACATCTACCTGAACTACCACAGGCCCTGCGGATTCGCGACGATCACCGTTGATGAGAAAGGCAAGCGGCACAGAACGTGTGAAATCTACCAGACGCCATATCAGGCGTTTAGGTCGCTGAAGAAACCGGAGCAATATCTTCGGGAAGACGTGACCCTTGAGGAACTGGAAAAGACGGCCAAGGCGCACAGCGCCAACGGGTTCGCAAAACTGATGCAGAACGCAAAGGCTAAATTATTCAGAGAAGTGCTGCCGAAAGGGGCACAAACATTCAGAAATGGAGGCTTGGTTAAAAAGTTTGCGACGGAGCACCGACGAGAGATCTCATGCTCATCCTTGGATTAGAAAATGCTGACAACGCCTGCGCCGGACTGCGGCGGGAGACGGTTGCACGGAACGCGGCAGGTCTGTGGGCGTCGAACAACCAAATACGGCTGTTTGAAACATTTATCCGACTGAAACGGGCTAACAGCCTGTTTCAGGGGGTGTTTTTCGACTCAGAATAAGAGGCCGAATCGGGCCCTATTATAGGGCTGCTCGGGGAGCGTTTTGGGTACTACTCTGCAACAAAGAGGGTTGTCCGGTAGCCGTTGAAGTTGTTGACGGTGATATCGGCGATGCTAAGTCATTAGACAGGCAGCTTGATAAGTTGCGCAATCGTTTCAGGCTCAAGCGCATCATTATGGTGGGCGACAGGGGAAGCATAACGGATGCGCGTATTAACGAGGAACTAAAGCCGGCGCAAGGAATAGACTGGATAGCGGCTTTGCGGGCTCCCTCAATTAAGGAACTGGCGGAACAGGGGCTGATCCGGCCATCGCTTTTTGACGAGCGGGACCTGGCAGAAATAAAATCGCCGGATTTTCCAGGGGAGCGGCTTATAGTATGCCGCAATCCTTTTCTGGCGGAAGAGCGGACGCGCAAGAGGCAGGATTTATTGCAAGCGACAGAAAAAACGCTGAAAAAAATAGTCGCCGCCACCAGACGTGCCAGAAAGAGATTAAAAGGCAAAGCGGAAATCGGCGTCAGCGTGGGCAAGGTTATCAATCATTACAAGATGGCGAAACATTTTAAGCTGACCATTACCGAGGATTCTTTTTCTTATGAACGGAAGAAACAGGAAATTGAGGCGGAAGCCGCGCTGGACGGCATATACGTGATACGCACCTCCGTGGGAGCAGAGACCCTTAACAGCGAAGATGTGGTGGGCCGCTACAAGGATCTGGCTTTTGTGGAACGCGCTTTTCGCTGTCTTAAGACTGTGGATTTGAATGTGCGTCCGATTTATCATTGGCTGGAAAAGCGCGTGGTCGCGCACATTTTTCTATGCATGCTGGCCTATTATATTGAATGGCACATGCGCAAAGCGCTGGCACCGCTGCTCTTTGACGACAAAGACAAGGAATACGCCAGGAAACTGCGGACATCTGTTGTAGCTCCTGCCGTGCGTTCGCCAATGGCGGAAGAAAAAGCCCGTACACGGCGAACCCCGCAGGGCTATCCGGTGCACAGTTTTCAAACGTTGTTACAGGATTTGGCGACAATAGCCAAGAATCGGGCTAATCCTTGTGGTGCCGGCAAGGCTGAATTCTTTATGTTGACAAAACCAACGCCTTTGCAAAAGCGGGCTTTTGAGTTGCTCAATATCCCGCTATCGTTGTAGCCAGAACAGCTACAGCCGGAATTGACTGGCTGTCGACGATAAAAGCTCTTTTTATGTGCTGGAACTTTGGTTTAGGGTAACGCAGCTACATCCGGGTTCACTTTCGTTACGACCCGCTCCTTCGCATCGGACATCTTATAATGCCCTTTGTCGAATCGCTTAGAAAGAGGGAATTGCTCCCCTCCCTCCGATTCCCTGCTATCAGGCTGTCAAGCTTTACCTGAGCCGGCTCTTTTCATCCGGCTGGATTAACGGCAGTTTACTCCTTGGCACACAACCACGTCCCTTTTTCCCCTTTTTCCCGAGAATGTTTTGTAAAAGTTTCCCGGCTAGAGATAATTGACGGCGCCTCCAAAAAATATTCCACATAATAGGTCGCCGAATAACTCGGATAAATAGAGAAGTAAAACTGTGGTTATTAAGTAACCCACAGTTGAAAACAGGATGAATTTAAACCAGCCTAATTGAAGATTTGTGTGTTTCTTAACAAAAATTGTAAGCGCGATATAAGCAAAATAGCAGCCCTGCCACCACGGGAGTAAAATTTCCTCACCAATATGGCCATGCGAAGCAATACCAACAATATAAAAAACAGCAATAACCGGTAAATAGCAAGCAGAAATAATAATCAGAAATTTACGCCAGATTAAAAGCCTCTCCTTGTTAAAATGATTAGGCAAAGTAATGATGTAGGGGAGAGCCATTATAACAATGCCCATTGATAAAGAAAATAAAATAATTACCCATAAATTTGGTTTCATAATTTGCCTGTATAGGTTATTTGCATTTTTCCGTGAGTTTCCCTTCTAAAAAGTCCCGCTCCTTGGTATATGCAGGGACCTCAAGTACATATTCCTTTTCCTTTTGTAGTTCCATGTAGCGCTTCTGGCCCATATTTATACATTGTTGTCTATGCTCATTTTCATGAATTGTTATCCCGGCTTGGATATCAGGGTCAAGAGTATAGAATCCAGGGTAATTGTACGTCCATGGTCGGTTAATACCCCACAAACAAGATGTCATGGCAATTGTGGTGGCAGTTGGGTCTGTTTGTGTAAGGGGCTGATGTTGGTTATAGCCAGCGAGGTATTTATTCACCGTTTCAAGACGCTTTCTAACATGATAACATGTACAACTTTCCGGTATCTTCTTTCCGTCCACGCAACATTCTGTCTTGGGGTCATAACAAGCTGTGTCGCATTTTACCCCATCCACTATCTTTTCGTCCGCGCAGCATTTTGTCTTGGGATTGAACCATGTCCCGCAGCATTTCTGCTTCCCCCAAAGTTTGTGCCACCAATCAAAAATACCAGACTCCGGCCCGCAGCCTGACGTGCAGCCGGTAACAAAAGTGGTGCAAAGACTGTTGTAATCCTGGCAACATTTACATTGTGCCGCCGCCCCGGCGGTAATAGCGGTACACAGTGTATAGCACTCTCCTTGCTTAGCTGCGTCCTTTGGATACTTTTTACCTCTTCCGCGCAGCATATTCCAAGGCATCTTTTAGAAAGATTGGGTTCAACCTGCTTGCATTCAGCACAGGTTTGAGGCTCGACTGCCGAAACCGTGGCTTTATCGGATGCAGCAGCGGCGGTCGGGGATTTTGATGATGACCCGGCGGTTGTGTCGGCCGAAGCTTTGGTTTGCACAGCAGATGCCAGCAAGCCGGCGGATTGTTTTGCAGCGGCCGGATTCGAGGTTTCCCCGGACAGTTTTGTACCGCTCAGGCTGAATTCAGTGGTGGGATTTAATTTTGGGGTGTTCGGCTCGTAGAATTTCAAATCGGTGACTTGACCGCCCTTACCGGTGAGCGTTGCGGCGCTGTTTGAGGGGACCGGTGTTAAATCTTTCGCGGCCAGTTTGGCGGTGCCGTCGAACATCCGGCTATTCCGATTGTATAAATCCTTAAGCCGGTCTTTTGTGTTCCTATCCAGCCCCTTGCTTAATTCATTGACGTCCGGAGCCTCGCCCTTGGCGCAGGACTCTTTGGCTTTTTTCTTGGCGGCGGCTATCAGGTCGTCTTTCCGTTTTTTCCAGCCGCAGTTTTTAGTGCAGTTTTTTAACGCGGTATCGGCCCTGGCGGCCTCGTCATCCAGGAAACTGGTGACCGAGGAACAAAGCTGCTCCATGACGCCGGCCTCGCAGCTTTGCGGCATGGCGACGGCGAGTTGCACTATGCGCGCGGGCATAATGGCCGCCATTGATTTTGACGGGATGGATAAAGTTGCCGCAACGGCCGCGGCGGCTATGAGGGAGTTTCCTTCCGGAATTATTTTGGGAGCGTGCGGCAGGATAACGCTGATCGCGGTGAGCCCCGCAAATATCATTGAAACGGTTTTCTTCCTCATATTCCCCGCAGAAAAAACTCTTAACCGGTTAAACGCTGTATATAGGATGGCCGATAAAACCCAGAATGTCAAGGTCTGCGTGGGCCGGTGTCGCAAAAGGCCATCATCCCCGGTGTTCAGAATACGTCTTTTAATCATTTGGCCTGAACCAAACGGACGGTGCCGCCGCCCGTGCCCCGTTCCTTTGGGTATTATCCTTTTTGGCAGCCGTGAAACCACAGGTAAACACAGATATCTATGATGAATGATTTACAATCCGACGGTGCCCCGCTGATCTGACTCCCCCGCCGCCTTTTTTGGTATTATAATTGTTGCCGCGACGCTTCGGCAAAAAAGAAACGGTTTCTAAAGGCTTGGAGCGCGATAATCGATAATAATAATTGCCCCATATTTCTTAGAGATCAGAGAAAATACCGCTATGAATGAAAAGATACTTGTTATTGAAGACGAAAAAGATATCGCCGGAATGATAGATTATAACCTTAAGAAGGAAGGTTATAGGACTGTTTTGACCCATGACGGTCTTTCCGGGGCCGCTGCCGCGCTCAGGGAACGCCCGGACATTATAATCCTGGATCTGCTGCTGCCCGGAATGGATGGGCTTGAAGTCTGCCGCCGCATCAAGATGGACGTCAGAACCGTTTCCATACCTATAATAATGCTTACCGCAAAGGGCGAAGAGTCGGACAAGGTGGCTGGCCTTGAGCTGGGCGCCGACGATTACGTAACCAAGCCTTTCAGCGTGAAGGAACTGCTGGCCCGTGTGCGGGCCGTGCTGCGCCGCCCGGCGGCCGCGGCCGAAACGCCGGAAGTTTACCGCGCCGGGGACATTAAGCTGGACTGCTCCCGGGTGCTGGCGCTGGCCAAAGGAAAACCGCTGGAGCTGACCGCACGCGAATTTGAGCTCTTAAAGGCGCTGATGGCGGCCGGCGGGAAAATGCTGTCGCGCGAAGCCCTGCTGGATAAAGTCTGGGGGATGGACGCGGCGCTTGAGGTGGAGACCCGCACCGTGGATGTGCATATAGGCACGCTGCGCAAAAAGCTGAAGTCCGACGGGAAGCGCATCATAACGGTTAAAAATTACGGCTACCGTTTTGAAAACCAATAATGCCCGGTATGTTTAAAACTTTCAGATTCCGGCTTTTTCTTTCATATCTCGCCCTGTCGGCGGCCGTGCTCGGTGCGGCTTTCTTTTTGGTATACCAGTGCATCGAGAGAGCCGAACTTTCGACTTTGAAATCCAAACTTTTGGATGAAGCCGCGCTGGTTTCCGCGCAACTCCGTTCTTCCGACCTCGCTTCCCCCGGCCTTCACGCGCTGGCTCATTCCCTCGGCTTAAAAGTGCGCTCAAGACTGACAATAATAGGCGCGGACGGCCGTGTGCTGGCGGATTCGGAATTGGACGTAGCCGGCGTAAGAGCCATGGAAAACCACTCAAGCCGGCCTGAAGTTGCGGGGGCCATGAAAGGCGGGCCCTCTTACGACCTACGCCGCTCGGCTACGCTCGGCAAGGCTATGCTTTACGCGGCCTATCCGGTAAGTTCAGGCGCGCGGGTGGTGGCGGTGGCGCGCCTGACTATCCCCGCGGCGCAGTTGGAAGCGGCAATGACCATGCTTAAGAAAGCGCTGTCGGCGGCGCTGGCGCTGGCATTCTTGCTTTCTTTCCTGCTTGGCCTTGCGGTTTCAGGCGGCTTTTCCAGGTCTTTCAATAAAATAGTTTACGGTTCCAAGAAATTCGCCGCCGGGAATTTCTCGTACAGAATACAGAAAGATTTTCACGGCGAGATGGGCAAGCTGGCCGAGACGCTGAATTCCATGTCGGCGGCCATAGAGGAGAATCTGCGGCGCGTGGAGTTCCAGTCGCAGCAGCTTGCCGCCGCTTTCGCCAATATGGCAGAAGGCGTTCTTATAACCGGGCCGGACGCCCGGGTGACCGCGCTCAACCCGGCGATAGAGAGGATGTTCGGCGTGAAAGCTGAAACTTCCGTTTCAAAACCGCTGCTGGAAGTTATTCTCAACGCCCGTTTAAGTGGGATCTGCGGGCGCGCCGTTTCCGGCGGGAAGCCGGTTTGGGAAGAAACGGAACTCTTCGCTCCGGTCAGGGGCGTTTTCAGCGTGAACGCTTCGCCCCTGTTTGAGGGCGGGGCCGTGTCCGGCTGTCTTATGGTCGTGCATGACGTCACCGAAGTGCGGCGTCTGGAGGCCGGGCGCAGGGACTTCGTGGCCAACGTTTCGCACGAACTAAAAACGCCGCTTACGGCTATCCGGGGCTGCGCGGAAACGCTGCTGGAGGGAGCCATAGACGACAGAGAGCACGCAATGAAATTTCTCGGCGTCATTTGCGAACACTCTAAGCGGCTGGATAATATAGTCGGCGACCTGTTGAAACTTTCCGCGCTGGAATCTTACGCGGCGGAGGTAAAGAAGGAAGCTGTAGGATTGAAAGACCTGGCGGATTCTCTTGTAACTAGCCTGGCTTCCGTCTTCAGGTCTAAAAAAGCCGTTGTCTCCAATATAATACCGGCGGACCTGCGCGTCAATGCCGACCCGGAGAAGCTGGGGCAGGTTTTTATAAACCTGCTGGACAACGCCGTTAAATTTTCCCCGGAAAGTCCGAAAGTGGAAATCTCGGCGCAGGAACTGCCCGGAAGCGTCAAAGTGCTGGTGAGGGACAACGGCACAGGAATACCGCAAAGCCGGCTTGCGCGGGTGTTTGAGCGTTTCTACCGCGTGGACCAGGCCCGCTCCCGCGAAACGGGAGGAACCGGCCTCGGTCTTTCTATAGTAAAGCATGTGGTGGAACTGCACGGCGGTTCCGTCGGAGTGGAAAGCGCCGAAGGCCGCGGCTCCACATTCTGGTTCACAATACCTAAATAACTATTTCTACATACATTATTTTTAAGTAAAAAAATATGGTATAATCAAAATAAGGTGATGGAATGCCAGTAATTTCGAAATTCTTCGGGATTATTATACGGCTGTTTTATGATGAACACGATCCACCGCACTTGCACGCGGAATATCAAAGGAAAAAATCTGTTTTTGATTTCCAGGGCAACGTAATTAGGGGTGGCCTGTTTTCCAAAACGGCGACGCGGCTTATCAGGGAATGGATCGATCTCCACTCCGCAGAGCTTGAAGCAGATTGGAAATTGGCTAAAGCCGGTAAACAAATAAGAAAAATTGATCCATTGACTTGAGATGCAATATGTGGAATATGAATGAAGTTAAAAAAATTAAATACAAAAACAATTATGTTTATCATATCGTATTTGACGATAAGACAAAAGGGGATATAGATTTTTCCAAGCGCATCAATAAAGGTCCTGTATTTAAAGCATTAAAAAACCTGCGGATTTTTAAGAGAGCAACCATTGAAGGCGGCACAATCGCCTGGCCCAATGGAGCCGATATTGCTCCTGAAACATTGTACGAAAAAATAAGTTCCGATTTCATTAAACGCCTCCCGACACGCGGCTTATAAATCAAACTTCGCCCGACTGCAGCTCAATTTCTGGCTCCGCTTAACCCGCCTGGGCCTGCCTGCGGATTTTCCGAAGTTTCCCGCCAAACAACCCAGCCCTCCAAACGGTCGGCGGGGACAGATAAAGGGGACAGGCTGGTTTTTATAAAGCAGCCTGTCCCCTCGTGGTGGAGCTTCCCGGCGGCTCCGTCGGAGTGGAAAGCGCCGAAGCTCGCGGCTACACGTTCTGGTTCACACTTCCGAAATAATAATCTTTACATACATTTTACACCTCCTTTAACTGCGCTTCACACCGGTTTTTTACACTTTAAGTATGGGAGACCAACAATGAAGATAAAAGTATGGCTGACAGCGGCGGCAGTATTTATATCAGCTCTGGGCCCAGCCAGGGCAGCGGATGTGAAACTAAGCGGAGTGGTGTTCGGCCAGTACGCTCATCAGTTGAGCAATAATAATTATAAGGGCGACGAGGGTAAAGACCGTGGCGCGTTCGGCATCTCGCGCATCTACATGACCGGCGAGGCCAAGTACAGCCCCGAGTTGAAGGCCAAGGTCGTGCTGGAAGGGAGTTCCAGGGAGATATACGTCACCTCCGGCACCAGTAACGCCGTATTCGTGAAGAACGCTTTCGGCGAGTATGTGTTCAACGACCGCCTGAGCGCGGCTTTCGGCATGATCCCAACTCCCTGGATCGATTTTGAGAAAGAAGTTTGGGGCCGTCGCTTCGTCCAGAAGACCAATTTGGCCCAGGCCGGCGTGCTGAACTCGGCCGACCTGGGCGCGGGGCTTGTGGGAAAGCTGCCGCGCGGTTACGGCGAATACCATGCCGTTTATGTCAACGGAGAAGGCTATAATAAGGACGAAAAAAGCAAAAAGGACGGCCGCCGCAAGGACGTCATGCTGCGCGTTTCTCTGGTTCCGTTTTCCAACTCACCGCACTCGGGAATTGGAGATTTGTCAGGACTGAAGTTCCACGGCTATATTCAGCAGGGGCGCGTCTCGGACGGAGCCAGACAATTGCGGGACCGTTATATCGCCGGAGTGAGCTACCAGAAAGGCAAGTGCCATTTTATGTATTATTACCTGCGGGGCCATGACGGGGACGGGACTGCAAACCGCATAACCAATAGCTGGTCCGCGCACGGCTCCTACCGGCTCCTGCGGGACTTTTCGTTGTTCGGACGTTACGACAGCTTTCGAAAGGCGGCAGCCGCTGGTCCCGAGGCCTATGACCGTGGCACGATAGGCGTGGATCATAAACTGGCCGATGGCGCGCGGATTTCGCTTAGCGACCAGTGGCTTCAGGTCGTCAAATCGGTATCCGGCTCCAATAAGTCCAACGAAAATCAACTGATGGCCCAGTTTGAACTGAAATTCTAAAACGAAAACATAAATGGGAGGCTAGTTATGAAAGCAAATGCAATTATCAAAAGTGTCGCGATTCTGATAAGCATGGGGCTTATCGTCGGCGCGGTTCAGGCCGCCGATAAAACCATCACTATCAAGGGTTCGGACACCATGGTGATTCTGGGCCAGCGCTGGGCGGAAGAATACATGAAGGCGCATCCGGGCGTCGTGATCCAGGTCACGGGCGGAGGCTCCGGCACCGGCATTTCGGCCCTGATCAACGGCTCCACCGATATAGCCGAGGCTTCCCGGCCCATGAAGCCGGCGGAAAAAGCGTTGGTGAAGGAGAAGCATGGCAAGGACGTTGAAGAGATTGCGGTGGCCCTGGACGGGCTGGCCATCTACGTCCACCAGTCCAATACCCTGAAGACCATCACTCTGGCGCAAGCCAGGGCCATCTATATAGGGCAGATGACGAGGTGGGAAGAGCTCGGCGTGAAACTCGCTCAGATCATCGCCTACGGCCGCGAGAATAATTCCGGGACCTATGCCTACTTCAAAGAGCATGTGCTGGGAAACCAGGACTTCGCCCCCGAAGTGCTCAGCCTGCCCGGCACGGCAGCCGTAATCAACGCCATAAGCAAGGACAAGAACGCCATCGGCTACGGCGGCATCGCCTACGGCAAGGGAATCCGGGCGCTCAAAGTCAGCAAGGACGTCAACGGGCCGGCGGTGGCGCCGACCATGGCGAACGTGCTCAACGGCTCCTACCCGATCTCCCGGGAATTATACTTTTATACAGCCGGGAAACCCGAAGGCGAAGAGAAGAACTTTATCGCCTGGATCCTGGGGCCGCATGGACAGAAGCTATGCGAACAAGTGGGTTACTACCCTTTAAAGAAAGCCGGAAAAGCCGCGAAGAAAAAGGCATAAAAAGGATGAGAATCCCCCTTTTAGCAAAGGGGGTAGGGGGATTTGAATAAAATGTTGCCTGGCAACATTTTATGTACCCGGCGCGGGGTTTTCTTCAACACCTTGCCGGGGATGAGGGAGAAATTTCTTTCCCCCTCAAACTCCCCCTTGCCCCAAGGTTTCCCCGCGACTTGGGGGCGGGGTATATTAAAAATTTTTGCGGCAAAAATTTTTAATAAATAAAGAGGGGTAATCAAAGCGAGGGACATGAGATAGTTGCATGAACAGACCCAAAACCATGACAAGAAGCCGCTTCGCGGAAGGAGCCGTAGAATGGCTCATCCGCGCAAGCGCTTTTTCAGCCATTGTCGGATTATTCCTTATCTTTATATTCATTGGAAAGGAGGCGCTGCCCATTCTGACCTCGCCGGATGTCCGCAAGGAGGCAAACATCTCAAAGCTGTTCCTGCCCCAGGACCAGGCCCATCCATACTCATGGCAGCCGGTCTCTGAAATCCCGAAGTATTCCATCCTCCCGCTGTTCGTCGGCACCCTGAAGATGACCCTGGTCGCCGTCCTGTTCGCGATCCCTCTGGCCCTGGGCGCGGCTCTGTTTACTTCAGAGTTCTCCCCCGGCTGGCTTAAGGAGTTTATCAAGCCGATTATTGAACTTCTGGCCGGGATTCCCTCGGTAGTATTAGGCTTCTTCGCGCTGATGGTTATGGCGAGCTATGTGCAGGAACTTTTCGGCATCGTTTATCGTCTCAACGCCATCAACGCAGGCATAGCCCTGGGCTTAGCCGTGATTCCCATTGTCTACACCGTGGCCGACGACGCGCTGACTTCGGTACCCAAGAGCTATCGCGAGGCCTCCATGGCTATGGGCGCTTCGCCCTGGCAGACGGCTTGGCGCGTGGTGTTTCCGGCGGCGCTGCCCGGAATACTGGCCGCCTGTGTGCTGGGCTTCGGCCGGGCCATCGGCGAGACCATGATAGTGTTGATGGCTTCGGGCAATGCCGCCATCATGTCCTGGAACCTGGCCAAGCCTGCGCGCAGCCTTTCCGCCACCATCGCGGCGGAACTGGGAGAGGTTGTCGTCGGCAGCGCGCATTACCATGTCCTCTTCTTCATCGGCATCTCTCTTTTCATCTTCACATTCGTCCTGAACATGTTCGCGCACTGGTTCGTAGCCCGGCTGCAGAAAAAAGTCCTGGGGACGATATGATCGGAATATTCTTCGTCGCTTTGACCGCTTTGTGCTGCCTGATAATCGTCGCGCTGGTCGCCGTCATCCTCGGCGATATCGCCTGGTTCGGCTGGGGATCCTTGAACCTGCAATTTCTGCTGACGGCTCCGCAGCAGGGCATGACCGAGGGGGGCATCTTCCCGGCGATTTTCGGGACGGTCTTTCTGGTGCTTCTTATGACCATCGCGGTCATCCCTCTGGGAGTCATGACCGCGATTTATCTGCATGAATATGCGCCCAGAAAATCCATGGTGATCCGCTGGATCAGGCTTGCCATTGAAAATCTCGCCGGCGTCCCGGCCATCGTCTTCGGGCTCTTCGGCCTGGGCTTCTTCATAGAATTCGTAGGCAGGGGGATTGACCGCATCTTCTTGGACGGCCAACTGGCTTTCGGCCAGCCGGCTATAATCTGGGCGGCTTTGACCCTGGCTCTTCTGACCCTGCCCACCGTGGTCGTGGCGACCGAAGAAGCGCTCCGGGCCATTCCTGTGTCGCATCGCGAGGTGGCGTATTCCCTGGGCGCCACGCGCCTGCAGATGGTGCGCCGCGTCGTTCTGCCGCAGGCTGTCGGCGGCATACTGACGGGCGGCATACTGGCTGTCAGCCGCGGCGCGGGAGAGGTCGCGCCCATCCTTTTTACAGGCGCTGCCTATTTCCTGCCGTATCTGCCTAATAAGCTCAACGACCAGTTTATGGAGCTGGGCTACCACATCTATGTCCTGGCTACGCAGTCGCCCGACGTCGAGAAAACAAAGCCCATCCTGTATTCTACGGTCTTCGTGCTGCTGGTTTTGACATTCGCGCTCAATTTCACGGCCATCTGGATCAGATCCAGGATCCGGCGCAGGCTGCGGGCGGAGAAATGACTGGACAAAAAGGGCTGCAAATAGAAGAGTTGAGCATCCGCGCTGACGGGCGGGACCTCCTGCGTTCCGTTTCGCTGGAAGTCCGCCCGGGCGAGATCCTCGGGATAATCGGCCCGGCCGGCAGCGGAAAGACCACTCTCCTCAGGTGCCTCAACCGGCTGGCCGATCTGGACGAGGGGCTGCGGATCTCCGGCCGGGTCTTCCTCAACGGCGCATCCATTCTGGGCAGGGATGCCGACGTCGTCGGGATCCGGCGCAAAATCGGCCTGGTTTTCCCGGTTCCCACGCCGCTTCCTTTGTCCATCTTTGACAATCTGGCTTTCGGCCCCAGAATCGGCGGCATAACCGCCGTGGAGGAATTGCGCCGGATGATGGAGAGCAGCCTTAAGTCCGCGTATCTCTGGGAGGAGGTCAATGACCGCCTGAACGAGCCGGCCGCCAACCTCTCCGGCGGGCAGCAGCAACGGCTCTGCCTGGCCCGCACCCTGATGCTGGAGCCGGAGATTTTACTGTTGGACGAGCCTTGTTCAGGGCTGGACCCGATTTCCACCGCGCAGATAGAAGAGGCTCTGAAGGTCCTGAGGAAGGATATGGCCATTGTTCTGGTCACTAACAATGTAAAACAAGCCTCACGGGTAGCGGATAAAACCGCTTTTCTGCTCCTGGGCGAACTAGTGGAGTTTGCTCCTACCCGGGAGCTTTTCACTACGCCCAGGGACAAGCGAACGGAAGATTATATCACCGGGAGGTTCGGATGAGCATCTCCTCCCTGGAAGCCCGCGAACTCAATCTCTACTACGGCAATTTCCACGCGCTTAAAAATGTGACTGTCCGGATTGCGGAACACGCGATCACCTCCATCATCGGGCCCTCGGGCTGCGGTAAATCCACGCTGCTGCGCGTTTTCAACCGAATGAACGATCTGATCGCCACGGTCCGCGTTACCGGACAGGTTTTGATGCACGGCCGTGATATCTATTCCAGGCAGCTGGATACGGCCTCCTTGAGGAAACGGGTCGGGATGGTGTTTCAGCGGCCTAATCCCTTCCCGCTGTCTATATTTGAGAATGTGGCCTATGGCCCGAAGATACACGCCCTCGTTGAGAAACACGAACTGGCGGAATTAGTCGCGAACAGCCTGAAGAAAACCGGTTTGTGGGAGCAGCTAAAGGATAAGCTGAACGACTCGGCCCTATCGCTGCCGCCGGAACAGCAGCAGAGGCTGTGCATCTCCCGGCTGCTGGCTACGGAGCCGGAAGTGCTGCTTATGGACGAGCCGTGTTCCGCTCTGGACCCTATCGCCACGGCCAAGATTGAAGAGTTGATGCTGGAGTTGAAGGACAAATACACCATCGTCATCGTAACGCATAATATGCAGCAGGCGGCCCGCATCTCCGATTTCACGGCATTCATGCTGCTGGGGGAATTGCTGGAGTTCGACTCGACAAGCGCGATCTTCACCAACCCGCAGCACCCGAAAACGCAGGATTACGTCACGGGAAGATTCGGCTAACGGAGGGACTTATGTATCGCCATTTTGAGGAAGTGGAAGGGGAATTGAAGAACCAGATTCTCTTCATGGGAAGCCTGGCGGAGGAAATGATCCATTTGGCCGTTCAAGGACTGGTGGAAAGGAAGAAAGAGCCGCTGTGCCATGTGGCGCAAAACGAGGAGCGAGTCAACCGTCTGCACATTGACGTGGACAATCGCTGCCTCAACCTGATAGCCCTGTATCAGCCGGCTGCGACGGACCTGCGGTTCATTATCGCGGCGATCAAGATCAACTCCGACCTGGAACGCATCGGCGACCAGGCTGTTAATATCTCGCAAACAACCGAACTATTGTTAAGTCAGCCCCAACTTGAAAGGAAGCTGCTGGATATCCCGCGCATGGCCGAATTAGCGCAAAACATGCTTAGAGATAGTTTGGACGCTTTTGTAAAAAAAGACGTGGCGCTCGCAAGAACGGTCCTGGCCAGAGATGCCGAAGAAGACCAGTTGAAAAGCGAGGCGTTCAACGAGCTGATGCAGTTGATGCAATCAGATGCGTCCACAATCCAGCGGGCTTTAGGGCTTATACTTATCGCCAGGAACCTGGAGCGCGTCGCCGATCACGCCACCAACATCGCGGAAGACGTCATCTTCATGGCGCTGGGCCAGGATATTCGGCATCACGCGGAGGATGCGGCCGGCTGAACGGGAAAATGTGGTTTTCCTATGGAGTTTTTCCGAGCCGGAGCTGTTTTTCCCACTGGCCGAAGGCGTGGCCCTGGGCCACAAGATTGCGCAGCCGCCGGAGCGTCTTTTCGCTCAAGGCGGCGGGGGCCCTGTCCGCAAAAGGAGTGCCGGGCAGCGGCATGAAAGTGTGGGCGTGTATCCTTGCCCCCAGCCTGACCAGTTCCTCCATCGCCTTCAGCGTCATTCCCGCGTCGGCTTCCCCCTCCCCCGGCAGGCCCAGGATGAAATCCACGTCGGCGCTGAACCCAAAACGCAGGGCCAGCCGCACGGCCCTGTGAATATCGTCCACGGTATGCTGCCGCCGGATGGCCGAAAGTATCCTGGGGCTGCCGCTCTGCGCCCCTATGACCAGCCGCTTGTTATCGGCGTAACGCCGGGTCAGTTCCAGCGTTTCTTCCGTGACATGGTCCGGGCGCACTTCCGACGGGAAACTTCCAAAAAATATCCGCCCCTCTTTTTTCAGGATCTTTCTGACGCCTTTAAGCAGTTCTTCAAGTCCGGCGGGGTTAATCTTGCGCCCGTCCAGGGAGCCGTAAGCGAAAGCGTCCGGAGTTACGACGCGGATATCGCACAGCTCTTCGCTTTTCATCAGCTCCACCAGCGAAAGTATATTGCCCACGCTCCTGTGCCTGGGTTTGCAGCCGAACAGGTAGGAAGTCTGGCAATACGAGCAGCCGAACGGACAGCCCCTGGTTATTTCTATAGGCCCGAATTTCCCCCATTTAAACGAAAACGGCGGATAGCGGTCCAGGTCCGCCGGTTTTTGCGGCCTTATGATCCTTTT
>JACQYT010000031.1 GCA_016208085.1 Elusimicrobiota bacterium
ACTCATTCGCAATTCCTTCATGAGTTCCGTTCCTCTTGCCCCGGCCTTTTCTTTAGCAAGATAACAGTATAAGGCGCGCGCCTTGCTTATTTCGCGCCCACGACTGCGGCCTGATAGTTCCTTAAACGGCAACCCGCTCTTTTGCTCTACTTCTTTGCGAACGTCTTCCACGGGCGCTTCAGCGTCAGTTTTACCTTCCGACTCCTTTAACACAGCTTCCACGAAATCACCACCGCCCAAAACGCGATCATCAGATATTTCCCGCGCCCCGGCTCTTCTTGGAGCCGGCACATTAGTTCTACAGCCGCATTTTTCTTCTCAGTTGATAGGGATTGACCCCCTATTTTCTCGACGATGACCATAACATTCCTAGAAGTTCCACTTTTGTGTTCCTGGGGCAGTTGTTTCTGTTAAGGATCCGTCACCGCTTTAAAAAAAAGCCCCTCTTAACGTTGCCACAAGCGGCACTACTCATGAAGGCAGTCCTGCCGATGCGGGTATTCAACAGGAAATATGTTCTGGAAATTCTGCGATATTACACGAAGCGGAACCTTGTGACATACCGCTCACATTGTAAAACGGCGTCGCAAAATGGCGGGTGAAAAAATGCGGTTGTAGAAGTAGTTACCTGTAAAGTTAACTAAGAGCGTCCCCCTTTCTGGGCGGCGAAGAGAACCCACTTCCAGGTGGCGCGCAGGTCGCCGTTCTTCAGGACCATGCCGCAGGCCTTGCGATCAGCGGCGCCGGTTTCCAGATACGCCTTAAAAATCTTGTTTTTCTGATCTTCGGAGAGGTTGGGGTAACACTTCAGCAGAGTCGTGATGGATTGCGTGGAAAAATGCGAGAGTTCCCTCTTCAGCCGCAGGCCCGAACGCGCGATATGCGCGCGCAGGTCGCGGCCCATATAAAGCTTTGCCGGGTCATTGAAAACGCCCGACGGCTGAATAAGCCTGTAGATCCGCAAAAGCCGTAACCGCTCTTTCGCGCTCCGGGGAACGTGCTGGCTGAGCAGCAGCGTCCCGCCCGGCTTAAGAACGCGCGCGGCCTCTTTAAGAAAAGCGGCGGGCCTGAGGAACTGCATGGCCTGGCGTATCACCACCGCGTCGAAAAAACCGTCCGGGTACGGCATTTTGTGGGCGTCGCCCCGGCGCAGGCGGCTGATATGCCTGGCTGCCCGGGCAAGCATACCGGAAGAGACGTCCAGCCCGTAGGTTTCAAGGCCCCGGCGCTTAAGCGCGCCGGTCACCTCGCCGGTGCCGCAGCAGGCCTCCAGCAGCCGGGCGCCGCGCGGCAGCAGGCCTTTTATCGCCCGGCGGTGGACGGCCAGCAGTTTGCGGTCGGTCACCCAGGAAGCCGATCTTGAAAATCCGGCGGAGCGGGCGTCGAATTGCGCTTTCACGGATGTATTCATTCAAGCAGCGACCCGGATACCAGCCGGGCGTCCTCCTCCAGCACGGACCGGATTTCTTTTTCGCCTAACGGCGTATCCGGATAAGTATAAAAATGTTTCGCCTTGACCAGTTCCGCCGTCCCGTAAGGCCCCGGGACATAGCGGGCCTCTATCTTCCGGTAGACTTCCCGGTACAGCGGTTCGGGAAGCCCGGTCAGATTCAGAAAATCATCGTCGGCCAGGCCCCGCTCTTTCGCCAGCAGTCCGCACAGATGCGAGAGCTCGCTTTTTATCGCCCCGGACTTCACCGCGTCGGCGTAGACCCCGGTGCCGGGAATGGCGGAAAGATATTTTACGCGGCAAGGGGTTCCGAGCCCGGCCGCGAAAGCCGCCGCCCGTTCCAGCGTTTCCGGGCTTTCCCCCGGAAGGCCTATCACGTATGCCGCCCCTACCGTTATCCCGGCATCCCGGGTCAGCTTCATAGCGCGCACGGTCTCATCCTCGCTGAAACCTTTGCGGGCCTCGTCCAGCGCGGCCTGGCTGAGCGATTCCACCCCGTAGAGTATCTGCTCGCAACCGGCGTCCGCCATGACGCCCAATACTTCGGCGTCGACATCTTCCACCCTTGTCATGCACCACCATTTAACCCGCAGGCCCTTCAAGACTTCGCAAAGCGCCAGCGTCCTTTTCTTTGAAAAAGTGAAGGTAAGGTCGGTGAACTGGAAGAATTCGGTTTTATGCTTTTTTTTCAGGAGTTCCAGTTCGCGGCGCAGTTTTTCCGGGGATTTCAGGCCCAGCTTCGGCGTCGTCCGGTAGCAGAAGGAGCAGTTTTTGTGGCAGCCCCGGCTCCCGCTTACGATATTCTGGCGCAGCAGACCGCCGCCGGCTTCCTTCCAGAGCGTGAAATCAGGGACGGGCAGGATGTCCAGGTTTGAGAGCTGTTTCCGGGGCGCCGTCAGCAGCGGTTTGCCGTGCGGCCCGCGGTAACAGAGCCCGGGTATGGAATCTATTTGTCCGGCCAGCGTGCCTCCACAGTAAGCTTCCATCAGCTCAAGGATAGTGAGTTCCCCCTCTCCAATCACGGCGACGTCCGCTTTGACATGGCGCATCATCAGTTCCGGTATGGAGGTCACAAGGGACCCGCCCAGTATCACGGGCCGGGCCGGGAATTTTTTTTTAGCGAGAGCGGCCAGTTTTTCGATGAACGGGAAACCGTCTTCATACGTCGCTATGCCGACGACGTCCGCGCCCGCTATCTCGGACAGGGCGTATTCCAACGGGGCCGGCTTATATCTGGCGTCCACTATTTTCACCCGGTACCCGGCGTTGCTGAGGACGGTGGCGATATAGGAGATCCCTTCAAAAGGGCGGGCGAGGTAATAACCCCAGCCGCGCGGCACCGTGAACGGGCTTGGCGGGACGACAAGGGCGATTAGCGGTTTGAAGCCCCCGGGGGGCGTCGGCTTGACTGCGGTCCCGGAGATAAGCTCTTCCCATTTGCGGTACTGGCCGCTGCAGTTTTTTCTATTCTTGAAATCCACGATTTTATCAGTGGTCATACCGAGCTGTCACAATTTACTGTCCCATTCCCAGGCCCAGGAAGAGATCTATCAATAGCCAGACGCCGCTGATGACCGCCAGGAATCCGACTATCGTTCTTAATTTGCCTGCCGCCAATGCCAGACTGACAAGGCCGAAATCCACAGCTTCTCCAGGTTCACTTTTTTACGGCGGTTATTATTTCCATCCGCATTGAATCGAAGACATCCCCGTTCTTAAAGCGCACTTTGTGGGTTTTTCTGAAAACGGCGGGCGAATTTTTGTAGATCCGCATAATGCGGGCCCTGGCGCCGGCCGGGACGGCGCCGTTGGAAATCCAGTTCCTGACGGACTCCCGCGTGAGATACTCAAAGGTCCTCACGCCTAAAAAATACCTGCCGGCCGCGCGGGCCAGGTCGCCCGGAGAAAAGAAATTTTTCCGGGCCGGGTTCCGGAGCCGCTGGATCAGGAACGCAGTTTTGTCGTCCTCGCCGCCGTAGGAGGTCAGGTGGCAGAGAACCGCCCTGCCGCCGGGTTTAAGCACGCGCCGTATTTCGGAGAGCGCTTGTTCCAGCTCCATGAACTGCAGCCCCTGCCGGCACGCGCAGATGTCAAAGGTGTCGTCCGGAAAAGGCATGTTCTCGGCGCGGGCCAGCACGAGGCAATCTACATATCTGCGCGACCTGAGGGACATCCTGGCGCACGCGTCCAGCCCGATCACGGTTTTCACCCTGCCTTTGAAAGCCCTGGCTATCCTGCCCGTGCCCATGGCCAGGTCAAGGACCAGCGAGGTCTTGCGGGGGCGCGCCAGGGCGCGTATCCCGGAGATTAGTTTTTCGTCGCAGACCCAGCGGGCCGAGGCGTCGTATTTCGGGGCCCGTTTTGAAAAGTGAGACTGTGGGGTTTCGGCGCGTTTGTTTTTTCTCACTTTATCTTCCCTTTGCGTTTGAGGAAATCCAGGAGCTTTTTTACCGCAGCGGCGGCGTCTATGCTGTCCGTGCGCAACGTGATGTCGGGCCGGACCGGCCTTTCGTAAGGCGCGTGCACGCCCGTAAAATTAAGGATTTCGCCGCGCCGCGCCTTTTTATACAGGCCCTTGGGATCCCGTTTTTCGCACACCTGGAGCGGGCAGTCCACGAACGCCTCGATGAAGTTTTCGGCGCCGATAGTCTCCCGCGCTTTTTGGCGGTCCGATTCAAAAGGGGAAATAAAGGCTGTTATCACGGCCAGCCCCGCGTCCGAGAAAAGCCGCGCTAACTCGCTCAAGCGCCGGATATTTTCGGCCCGGTCGGCGCACGAATACCCCAGGTCCCTGTTTATGCCGTGCCGTATGTTGTCGCCGTCCAGCGCGTAAACCTGGACCCCCGCCTCAAATAGCTTTTTTTCCAGCTCCCTCGCTATCGTGGATTTCCCGGAGCCCGGGAGCCCGGTGAGCCAGATCGCGAAGCCCGGATGGCCGTTGCGTTTTCGGCGCGCTTCTTTCGTGACGCCGCTCCTCTCCGTGAATACCTTGCGGTCCTTTATCTCCCGGCCGGGGAGCCTGGCCCGCGCATCCCCGAGGATTATGCCTCCGCCGGAGACGCGGCCTTCGTCCACCAGCACGAACCTGCCCATGGCGGCCACTTTTGAAAATTCATCGTACACAAGGGGCCTGTCAAGCTGGAGGGTGACATCCCCCATGTTGTTCCTGGCTATAGCGTCTTCCGACGCGTCCATTTTTTCAAAAGTGTCCGCGTCTATGACGTTCTCCACCGAGACCAGCCTGCAGCCGGCTTCCTGCGCGGCAAGCCTGAACTTGTAGCCCCGGCCCGCCGTCAGCGGCTGGCCGCCCATCCAGAAAATGTTCGCGCGCACGAGATTGGAAACGGCGGGCGCGCGTTTGCGCCCGACCGCGACCTCCCCGCGTTCGACGGACAACGGTTCCGCGAGGGTTACCCCGACGCAATCGCCGTGCTTCGCGGTTTTAACTCCGGGCTCATGCCATTTTTCTATGGTTTTAACGGAGGTCGTTTTTCCGGAAGGCAGAAACACAAGCTCCTGTCCTTTTCTGATGACCCCGGACTCCACCCTGCCGGCATAAATTCGCTTTTCGCCGGACTTGTAGACGTCCTGAATAGAGAACCTGAGCGGCTCAAGGCCCGTATTCTTGTTGATCTTCATGTCCAGCAGCGCGCCGGCGAGCGGATGGCCGTAATACCAGGGCATTTTGGGGCTTTTTTGAACCAAGTTCTCGCCGTGGAGCGCGCAGATCGGGATGACCGCCGCGGGCGGGATGCCGAGCCGGGCCAGGAAAGCGCCGGCCTCTTCTTTTATCGCCGCGAACTTGCGCGCGTTATACGCGGCCAGGTCCATTTTGTTGACCGCCACGATGATATTTTCAATACCCAGCATGGCGAGTATCCGGCTGTGGCGGCGGAATTGTTCCCGTATCCCTTCGCCCGCGTCAAGAAGGATTATCGCGGCGTCGGCCTTTGAGGCGCCGGTCGCCATGTTCTTGGAGAATTCCCTGTGCCCGGGCGTGTCTATGAGCAGGAAGCGCTTTCCGCCGAAATTCCACCTTATTTCAGCGGCGTCTATCGTTATGCCCTGGTCCTGCTCTTCCTCAAAAGCGTCAAGCAGGAACGCGAACTCAAAGCGCTTCCCGTCCCTTTTGCACCGCTTTTCCACCTTTTCTTTCCTGTCGGCGTGCATCTGGCCGGTGTCGCAAAGCAGCCGTCCGACCAGCGTGGATTTTCCGTGGTCGACGTGCCCCGCGATGACTACCTTGATCTCGATGCCCGGCATCTTATTTTTCGGTTTCTTTCCTGACCGGCGTAGCAAATATTTCATTGGCGTTTATCGGCAAAATCAACGGCGATAGTCGTTTGATGGGCGAACGGACACCCGTCCGCCTTAGGCGGACGGGTTACATGTACCCTTCCACCCGGAGTTTCTGCATCGCGTAATCGCCGGCCTTGTCCTGAGCGCGCCCCGCGCGCTCGCTGGTCCGGATGGTTTCAAGTTCGCTGATTATATCGTCAAGGGTGGCCGCGCGCGAATTTATCGGGGCGGTGCACGGCAGGCAGCCGAGGCTGCGGTAGCGCTGCCCGTTTTTCGCGAAGTAAAGATTTATCACCGGGATATTTTCCTGCCGGATATATTTCCACACATCGCCTTCGGTCCAGTGCAGCAGCGGATGGACGCGGATATGGGCGCCCTCGCGGTGATCCGTCTGGAACTGGCCCCATAATTCGGGGGGCTGGTCCCTGAAATCCCATTCAAAACCGCCGTCCCGGGGGGAGAAGCAGCGTTCTTTGGCGCGCGTGCCTTCCTCGTCGCGGCGAATAGCCAGGAAGAGGGCGTTGTATTTTTCCTTTTTTAAAAGCTCGCGCAGCGCGTGCGTTTTCAGCGCGGCGCAGCACTTGAGCTTGCCCCGCGCCGGGGAGACCCCGGCCTGGAGCGCGGCGCGGTTTTTCGCGACTACGAGGTCAAGCCCCCACTGCGCGGCTTTTTCGTCGCGGAATTTTATCATCTCCGGCATTTTATAGGTGGTGTCTATGTGGACTACGGGAAAAGGGATTCTGCCGAAGAACGCTTTTCTGACCAGCCACAGCAGCGCGCAGGAGTCTTTGCCCATCGACCAGAGCAGCGCCGGTTTTTTGAATTTCCGGTACGCCTCGCGTATAATGTAAATGCTTTCGTTCTCAAGCTCGCGGAGCCTGCTCGTCTCGCCTGAAATCGGTGCCGGACGCTTCATAAGGTCTTATTATACGAATTTTAAGGCCGACCCAGCCCACAAACGCCCGCTTTTTGAGCATTGCGAACGCGTTGCGGTCGGTAAACAGTGACCGCAGGAGAATATACGCCATCCGGCCTTTTTCCAGTAAAAAATACAGCGCTCTCCGCGCCCGGGACAACGGGGCCGAAGCCCGTTTTAAAAGTTCGGCGCGGGGATTGTCGGGCGGATAGCCGAAACATTGGAGCTCGGGGAACGATTCCGTTTCAAAGATCCTTATTTCGCCGGCGGAAAGGTCTTTTTTGTACTTTCCGGAGTTGTTCTTAAGGAGCGGCTTTGCACAGTTGTCCCAGGAGCTGCTGTAAAGGGCCAATTGTTTTGTCTCTTCTGTTTCAAAATAGCGGAGCAGCCGCTCGGAGTACTCTTCATCCAGAAAACTGCATATCGCTTTCATGGTCCGTTCAGGCTCCGAAAGCATGTCCTCGTAGCGGACGGTCAGGAAACCGCTTTTGCCCAGCCGGCCGGAGAGTTCTACGGCGAGCTTTTGCTCAAGGCTCCACAGGCGGGCGACATAGTACGGGTGGAAATGGTTGAACACCGAGTTTTTAGCCGAAGCGGCCACGTCCCGCCCGTCGCGCACAAGATGGATGAATTTCGCGCCCGGACTGTGTTTTACGGCTTGAGCGGCGTAATGGACCATGAAAGTGCTTTTGCAGCCCCATCTTTTCGCGCCTTTGAACCGGCGGTACTGCTCATAAAAAGCCGCTTTCACGCAGTACAGGTTCCTGGCGGCGGCCCGTTCAAAGGCCTCGGATCTGGAAGGCGCTATCTCCCACGGGAAAAAATGCAGTTCCGTCAGTTTCGCCGCGTCGTTTATCAGGCGGCGGAAGTTGCGGTCGTCTTTCAGGTTCCCGTACAGCTGTTCTACGGGCCCCAGGCTTTTCATTATATGCGGCGGGTGCGGGATGTAAATATCGGGATGGCTGTTGAGGATGACGCGCAGCAGGTTGGAGCCTGACCTCTCCGTGCCGACTATGAAAATGGGGACCTTGGCGGCTGAGGTCATACGGCGCGCTCTAGGATGCCGGTGGCGCAGGCCAGGCCGCCGGCGCCGTTGATAAGCTGGCTTATTTCGACTTCCGCCTCTACGCTGAGGCCGGCTTTAAGGTACAGCGCTTTAAGCCCGGGACAGCCGGAAGGCATGATGAGCCTGCGCGGCGCCACGGTAACGATATTCAGCCCCTGGCGCAGCCTGACCTCGTCCGTTTCAGGCACCGGGATGACGGTGAAATTTTTCCGCTTTAAAACCGACCTGAGCTCAGCCGGCGCTTTTTCTGCACGCAGCAGCGCGAGTTTCCGGTCCACTATCTGCAACAGGCCGAGCAGATGCTGCACGCCGCGCCCAAGCGCGGTCTTTAAAACGTCCGCGCCCTGCAAAGCCAGCGTAGCGCGCAGCTGGAGGAAGCCTTCCTCGTTCGTCCTGTTGCCCACGGCGCAGAGCACGGTTCTTTCGTCAAGCCACAGCGCGTCGGCGCCCTCAAAGAGGCCTTTGCCCGCTATCGTCCTTACGACGGGGATAGCAAGGCGAGAGAGAGCGAAAGCCGCGTATTTTTCCTCGCCCGCGCGCGCGGCGCTCGCCATTCTGGCGACGACCGCGCCTTCCATGGTGTTCACAAAAAGGTCGCGGACATACATCAGGTTGTATTTGTCGAGCTTTTTCCCCCCGCGTGGGAAATCCGTTCTCATCAAGTGGACGGCGACGCCGCATTTCCTGAAAGCGGCGGTCAGTTCCCGGTATTCGCGGCGTATTTTCTGCGGGCTTATCCCGGCGAGATGCTGGACGGCGTTCGGGTCTTTAATGTCCGCCATTTCGCGGCCCGGACAATAAAGCAGCACCGCCTTAAGCCGCTTATATTCCGAATTGACGCGCGGGGCGCCGGCCCCGGCCAGTTCAACGGCCAGGGCCGCCGTTCTGGGCTTCCACCCGCGCCCCTGATACGCCGATCTTAGTCTAAAAGTTTCAGTTGAAACTGATTTTTTCGGGTTCTTTCCTGATCGGCGATGCGGAATTTTATAAGTGTTCATTGGTAAAACCTATTGGCTGAAGTCGGTAAACAGGCAAACGAACACCCGAAAATTGCAGCAATTTTCGGGTTAGGTCCATTTTTCCGCTTCCTCCGGGTCATAGCCGAGCCTCGCGGCCGTTGTCCTTATTTTTCCCGAGCACAGCGGCAGCAGTTTCTGCCTGCGCCCGAGCCATTTCCCGCTCCGGGGCGCGGTCACCGCCATCACGGGACGCGCGCACGCCGGGCCCCCGGCGAGCTCGCGCTCCCGCAGCCCGGCGAAAGCCAGGATCTTTTTAAGTTCCCGGCTTAAAGACGGGCGGGCAGGCAGGTTCTCGTATTTTACGCCCAGTTTTTCCTCAAACGCGCCGAGGTCCGAATCTTTCAGGATGTGTTCGTTGGCCGACAGCCACTGAAAGGCGCAGACATCTTCAAGCGTTTTGCGCGCGTACGGAGCCCAGCCCGGCGGCAGGTCAAATTTCCACCAGGCCGAGGTCCACGGCTGCGCGCTCGCGCAGTAGCCTTTTATGCCGAGCCCGGCTATGGCGCCGAGGTTCCGCGAGAAAAAGCCGCGCGACAGCCAGCCGTCCATCAGCCCGTTTATAGAGGCCAGAGGGTTGCGCGCCAGCAGTATGAACCTGAACCGGGCCGCGGGGAACAGCTTTTTGACGAAACCGGAGCGGTAGCAGTTTGAAGACGATTTCAAAAGCAGGGTTTTTGCGCGCAACTCGCCCGGCCACGGGAAAGTTCTCGGCCCGGGAATGATAAAAGGAGTCTCCTCAAGGCAGCCGGCGTCAAAGGGCGGCCCCGCGCTCGGTTCGGCCGAAGGGAATTTCCGCCGTATCAATTCAGGGAGCATGTCGTAATAATACGGGTTCACGCGGACGCCGGCTCCGGCAAGGCGGGTCAGGAACGAATTCCAGAACCGTGCGGGGCCGGCTCCGGCCTCAAAGCGCGGTTCCCGCTCCAGGGTCCCGGCGGCGCAGCGGTAAAGCAGGTCCGGATCGGCCTCTAACTGAGGCCATTGCAGGATGAACCGCTGGACGCAGTCCGCCAGATAATTTTCTTTCGGGAACGGGCCGGTTCCCTGGTACAGGCACCCTGCGTCCTTAAGGATATCCGCGGCGATGCTTTCAAGAACGGTTTTGCCGGCCTCAAAATCCGGGGGCAGGAAATCCGAGTCGTCTGCCGAATTTATCGCGCCGACGCCGTGCAGTTTGTGAAAAACTATTTCTTCGCCGTTAAGCGAAATAATATCGGGATGCCGCGACAGCAGGGAATGCAGGAAGCTGGACCCGCTCCTGGATGCGGCGTTGATGACGAGGATATTTTTTATGTCCCGCGCGCCCCCGCCGCCAAGCCTGGCCGGGTTGTATCTGTCGTAAATATAACGGCGCTTTCGCAAAATATCCGGGGCATAGGCATATGCGCCCCCCGCGCATTTTTTCCGAGCTGGCCAAAGTACGGGGCGCGCTCTGGCGGCGGAGCTGGAGGGCTGGGCGGCGCGCTTTTTCATTTTGATTTACCGGCGAATAGCGAATATCATGAATTAATGTATTAGCGCCATTCGCTCTCTATTCGTAACTGCCCAGGTCCCCGCGTGTTTTTCCGCCAACAATGTAGCGGCGGGATTGCTATCCCGCTATTAGTCGCATAGCAATGCGACCGCTACCACAATCGTGGGGACCTGAGCAGTTACCTCTATTCACGTAATTCGTTCCCTCTGCAATGGATTTTATCAAATTCCTGACGGGCCGTTTCCAGCTTAAATTCCTTTTTCGGAAAAAAGAGCTCTATTTGCGCCAGCGTGCCCGCCTGCGCCTCTGCTTCGGCATCCGGGCCGGCCCCGCCGCAGTAGAGATAGCCGAGGAGGCCCCTGTGGCTTACAAGATCCTCCGCTCCGGCGCCGTAGGCCATATTAGGCGTAGCCGCCAGCGCTTTCGCCCTGTTGCCGTCCGGCCCCGCCTTGAGGTCCGCGGGCCGCAGGGCTTTTGGGACTTCAAATTCCTTAGTGATCATGCCGGGATACGCCGCGCTCCCGGAATAAAGCGCATCTATCCTCAGAAAGCGTTCATCCATTGTTTTCTCGGCCAGCGCGCGGCCTATGTTCTTAGTGAGCTCAAGGCGCAGCTTAACGGTCCCGTCCGAGGCGGCGAGCGTCCAGAAAGCCGGCCGCGCGCCTTTCCAGTCGCCGCGCCTGTAATTTTTGCCGGTCCGCAAGGCTCTTGTCCCTTTATATTCCAGGCCCGCCTCGGCCAGCGTTTTTTTAAAAACCCGGCCGCGCTCCCGCTCGCCGGACGCGGCCGGAAGCTGCGCGGCTGCATAAACCGCCGCGCACAGCAAAAGAAGCCTAGGGCTGCGCATAAGTAACCATTATATAAGATTTGGCGGGGCCCCTTCATGAACTGGAAAATTGACGCGGTTAATAATAGTTTGGTCTAATGATATGGCGATGAAAAAAAGGATCATTATCGCGATATTGTTCTTTCTTGCCGCGGTTTTGCTTCTTTTTGCCGGGCTTTATCGTTGGCGGCCGGATAAAGCCGTTCCCGGTTTTGCGCTTCTTGCCGCCGGGCCGGACGCCCCGGTTATTTCCACGGGGACTTTCTCCCAGGGCGATTCCATTGAAACCGTTTTAGGCCGCGCGGTCCCGTATTCCGATATCCTCGCCATAGCGGCATCCCTTAAAAAAGCCGGGGCGGGTTTCATTCAGGCCGGCGATCTTTATGCCGTCGGGCTTTCAACTTCCGGAGAGGCGCGCCGGTTCGCCCTGGCAAGAGGGGAGGCGCTTTACCGCGTGCAAAAGGGTTCCGCCGGAATTTTTACGTGTCAAAAAGGAACGCTGCCGGTCATAACTTCCGCTCGGGAGACGCGGGGAACGGTGGAAAATTCCCTTTGGGAGGCCATGAGCGCGTGCCTCGCGCCGCCCGCCGTCATCATGGAGTTCGCGGATATCTTCGCCTGGAAAATAGACTTCCTGACCGAACCCCGAAAAGGCGATTCCTTCGCGCTTTCCTGGGAGGAGCGCCGGACCGCGCTCGGAGCCCCATGCCCGGCGAAAATAACGGGCGCCGTTTACCGGGGGGCGGAAACCGGGGAGGAATACGCTTTTTATTACGGAGATTCTTATTATGATGAAAAAGGCGGTTCTCTGCGCAGGGCATTCTTGCGCGCGCCGCTGAGCTACCGCCGGATAAGCTCCTATTTCAATCCCAGGCGCTATCATCCGGTATTGCGGATATTCCGCCCGCATAGCGGCATAGACTACGCGGCCCCGGGCGGCACCCCTGTTTCCGCAGTGGCCGACGGGACAGTGTCTTTCGCCGGCCGCAAAGGCGGCTATGGCAAATTTATTGAGCTGCGCCACGGCGCGGCCTATGTGACCGGCTACGGGCATCTGCGCGCTTTCGCAAAAGGGGTGAAGGCAGGCAAAAAAGTTTCGCAGGGTTCGGTTATAGGGTACGTGGGCATGACCGGCCTGGCCACCGGGCCGCATCTGGATTTCAGCATAAAGAAAAACGGCCGTTTCGTCAATTTTCTGAAGCTTGAACTGCCCCCGGCGGCGAGCCTTAGGGGCGCGCAACTGGAAAAATTTCTTGATGGGATAAAGCCGCTGCGGGCCGGGCTGGAGCGGACCATGGGAAAGCCGCAGGAAGGCGGATTGATATGACCGCATTGCAGGCCGTGATCCTGGGTATATTGCAGGGGACAGGGGAATTCCTGCCGATTTCAAGCTCGGCCCATCTTGCCCTTGCCCCGCGGCTTTTCGGCTGGCAATACCAGGGTCTGGCTTACGACGTGATGCTGCACCTGGGCACCCTGCTGGCCGTGCTGGTTTACTTCGCTAAAGACTGGGTAAATATCCTGCGCGACGGATTGGCGCGGCCGCGCCAAAAGGAAGGCCGCCTGCTCTGGCTGCTGGCCGCCGGTTCCGTCCCGGCAGGCATAGGCGGCCTGCTGCTGCATGAGCTGGCTGAAACGGCTTTCCGGGATCCGCGCTGGATAGCCTTCAACCTTATTTTCTTTTCGCTGTTTATTTACCTCGCGGACAGAAAACCGGCGCAAATCTCACAGGAGAGTTCTTTCACGCTGAAAGACGCCCTGCTTATGGGCTTGGCCCAGACTATAGCCTTAATGCCGGGGGCTTCCCGTTCCGGCATGACAATAATGGCGGCGCTTTTCCTGGGTTATTCGCGCCCGGCGGCGGCGCGGTTGTCGTTTTTGCTGAGCGCCCCGGTGATATTCGGGGCGGGGCTGTTTGAGGCGCTGAAAATAAACCCTGCGGACCTCAACGCGGCTTTCGCGGCCGGCGTGGCGTCGTCTTTTCTTTCCGGTCTGGCGGTAATAGGGCTGTTCCTGGCCTGGCTCAGGAAACGCGGCCTCGCGCCTTTCCTGGTATACAGGGCGCTGTTGGGCGGCATAATATTTTGGCTTGCCGCGAATTAACCCGAAAGCTTCAACTACACTTTGCTCGCGATGGAGTTCCTTATAAAAAAGGTGCGCCAGCGGGACCCTTTCCGGGGGATTTACCCATAGGTGGACACCGCATAGCGGTTTCCCCTACGTCCAGCCCGGCCAGGGGTTGCCCGGCCCGGAGGCCGGCTCGGCTGCGGTTGACCGCCCCACCGCCGCGTCCGCTCTAACCCTTGCGGGTTAGCCCGGCCGCGCCGCCCGCCCGCCATGGGCGGGCTGGTTCGTGGGGTTCCTCCCGACTTTGACACTTCATTTTTAAAAAATCCTTAATTTTCAAACACTTTTCCCAATTTGTGAAAAATTTTGTGTACCTACATTCTTCTCGGAGCGGATTTTTTCGATTTTGAGCACACGCTCCGGCAATTTCAGGCGCATTAACGCGTATCCTTCTGCCGCTATTCCCTTGATTTCGTTACGCACCCACGCCCGCGTTCCACGCACATCAACCGGAATCGCATAGACCTCGTTCAATACCCTAAACCACTGGCCCACGGTGAACGACGCCGCGGCTTTACGAAAATCCCTAATAAGGATCGCTTCCACATAGTAAGCCAACAAGCACAAAAGCACATGGGACTGAATTCGCGGATCAACCCAATGAAACATCGGCCGTGTTTCGAGAGGACCCTTTATTTCCCCAAAAGCGTCTTCCACATGCCAGAGATCTTTGTAGCGGCTATAAACATCTTCATCGCGCAACACCTTGGCCGAAACATTTGTGAGTACGCCAAAAAAACCGGCGCGTTTTTGAGCCCCGGCGATTGCCTGCTCATCCAGCGTCGGCGTCCCTTCACTCAAGCCTTTCAAGAACTGCCGGTATCCCTTGTGCGTCACAAATTGTTTGGGCTCAGGATTTTCCTTCTCCAGCTGCTCACGGATTTTCTTGACAATCTCTTCCCGAATCAAGGCGTCCCTCTCGGCGCGTTTACGGCTCCACGTTCAGACCTCCTGACATAGCCCCACAAGGATTTGCCACATTTTTGTCTCATAACGACTGGTTGGCCACGCCGAAGTTCATTCGCAATCGGGTGCCTGGAAAACATACTTCCATCTTATTCAGTGTCTCACACATCGCCGC
>JACQYT010000038.1 GCA_016208085.1 Elusimicrobiota bacterium
GGACCCGCAGTACCAGTCCCTGCCCATGCTTATGCTGACCGGCAAGGCCGAGACCTCCGATAAAGTGCTGGGCCTCAAACTGGGGGCCGACGATTACCTGGCAAAACCTTTCGAGCCGGCCGAACTTAAAGCCAGGGTGGAAGCGCTGCTTAGAAGGACTGACGAACTCAACCTCAGGAGAGCCATAAAAAAATCCCTGTGGAGATACTAATGGACGGACTGCCCTATAAGATACTCATTGTAGAAGACGATCCGACCGTTCTGGAAATCCTGAAGGACTGTTTTAACGACGGCCACCGGACGTTCACCGCTTCTTCCCTGAAAGAAGCCCGGGAACAGCTGAAAAAGAGCAGGCCGGACTTCATGATCTTGGACCGCGGGCTGCCGGACGGCGACGGCCTGGAGCTGTGCGCGGAAATCCGCAAAGACCCGAAATACCAGTCCCTGCCCGTGCTTATGCTGACCGGCAAAGCCGAAACTGGCGATAAGGTGCTGGGGCTTAAACTGGGGGCCGACGATTATCTGGCAGAACCTTTCGAGCTGGCCGAACTTAAAGCCAGGGTGGAAGCGTTGCTTAGAAGAACCGACGAGCTCAACCTCAGGAGATCCATAAAAAAATCCCTGTGGAGATACTAATGGACGAACTGCCCTATAAAATACTTCTGGTGGATGACGACCCGATCGTTCTGGAACTCCTGAAAGACTGTTTTGGCGACGAGCACCAGACATTTGCCGCTTTTTCCATAAAAGAAGCCCAGGAACAGCTGAAAAAGAGCAGGCCGGACCTCCTGGTGCTGGACCGCGGGCTGCCGGACGGCGACGGCCTTGAGCTGTGCGCGGAAATCCGCAAAGACCCGAAATACCAGTCCCTGCCCGTGCTTATGCTGACCGGCAAAGCCGAAACCGGCGATAAGGTGCTGGGGCTTAAACTGGGGGCCGACGATTATCTGGCAAAACCTTTTGAGATAACCGAATTTAAAGCCAGGGTGAACGCCTTGTTCAGAAGGACCGAAGGGCTCAACCTCAGGAGAGCCATAAAAAAATCCCTGTGGAAATACTAACCCAAAAATTGCTGCAATTTTCGGGTGTCCGTTCGCCTGACAACCAACTTCAGCCTGTTGGTATTGCCAATGTAATGCCGGTGAAATTTTGCATCGCCAGTCAGGAAAGAGTTTGAATTTATGAACAAACTGCCTTATAAAATACTTATAGTGGAGGATGACCCCGCCATATCAAAACTGCTGCTGCAGGCTTTTGACTGCGCCGATAACCAGTTGTTCACCGCCGCCGACCTGGCCCAAGCCCGGAAAAAGCTGAAAGCCGACAGGCCCGACCTCCTAATACTGGACCGGATGCTCCCCGACGGCGACGGCCTGGAGCTGTGCGCGGAGATCCGGAAAAATCCGCAATACCAGTCCCTGCCCGTGCTTATGCTGACCTGCAAGGCCGAACTCGGCGATAAGGTGCTCGGGCTTAAACTGGGCGCCGACGATTACCTGACAAAGCCCTTTGAGCTGGCCGAACTTAAAGCCCGGGTGGAAGCGCTGTTTAGAAGGACCGAAGAGCTTAACCTCAGGAGAGCCATAAAAAGGTCGCTGAACGCCTGACCCGAAAATTAAAGATTAATATTACATAAAATGTTGCCCGGCAACATTTTATGTACCCGGCGCGGGGTTTTCTTCAACACCTTGCCGGGGTGGAACGAAGCGACACAATTCAACTGTATCCAACAGGATGAGGGAGAAATTTCTTTCTCCCTCAAACTCCCTCTTGCCCTAAGGTTTCCCCGCCCTAAAGGGCGGGGTATATTAAAAATTTTTGCCGCAAAAATTTTTAATAATTCCTATACCATGAATTTGTTCCTGAGTGCGGCCAGTTCGGCGCTTTTCGCTTTTAAGGCCGTGTCCAGCCTGGTTATATTTCTTAAAGCCTCCGCCCAGTTTTTTTCATAACTTCCCGCGCGCGACTTCCATTCGGTAAGTTCATTTTCGCATATTTTCAGGCGGGTGTAAAAGTCGGCGGCCAGCGCCGATTCGCTCTTATACCTCTCCCTTTCAACAGACCAGCTCTTCTCTTTCTCCTCAAAAGCGGCCAGCAGCTCTTTTTCCGCAGCTTCAAGCGCGGCGCGATGTCCGGCAGAGTCAAGCCGCTCCCTCTCCCGGTTAAACGCTTCGCTGAGCTGCGCCGCGGCTTTAATCTGAAGCTCCATCTCCCTGGCGGCCTCTTCACGGCGCCGCTCAAACTCGCCCTCCTTCTCTAGCAATAAGCCGCTTAACTTCCGGTTCTCGGCCGCCAGCCTCTCCAGATCCTTCTGCGCCTTCTTGAAATCCTCCGCCGTCCTGGCCAGGATAGTCTTCTGCCGGGCGCTCTGCGCCTCCCACGTCGCGCGTTCAAATTCAATGCGCCCGGCCGCTTCCCGGTTTAACTCGGCCTCCTTTGCGCGCAGCTCGCCGGCCAGCGCTTCCCGCCGCGCCGCGTAGTCGCGCTCCAGCTCCGCCGCGCGCTCGCCCAGCGACGCCTTCAACGCC
>JACQYT010000039.1 GCA_016208085.1 Elusimicrobiota bacterium
AGCATGGAGCCGGTCCAGTCAGCGGCGTTCTCATAATGGCCGGTGTAGACGGCCTTGTGCAGCAGGTCGTCCTGGATCTTTCTTAAAGCGTCGGTTTTTATATCAGCCACAGAGCCGGTAAGCTCAGTCACGGTCATACCCATGGCGTCTTTAAGCCCCGTGCCGCCCGCGTCAAGCGCCGCGCGGTCAGCGGCGGACAGGGCCTTTCTCCGCTCAAGCTCCGCGGAGATGGCCGACAGGATCTGCGAGGAGGCCGCGTCAAAAGACGGGATGCCGTAATAGTAAACCTGGCGGACCGTCTTGTCGAATTTCACGCTGCCTTCGTTGAACCTGTCCATCGTCTCAATGCGCTTCTGCGCGTAGGCCGTGGTCTTTTCCATTTTCAGGAACAGGTCCTTGAATTTTTTGTCCTTCTTCATTTTTTCGGTGGTGTAGAGCGCTTCCATGGAGGCGGATTCTATTTCGTCCTCCTGCACGTAGGGCTTATAGATGCGCGCTTTGTCGGCCCAGTCGTGCTGCATCTGGTGCGTCGCCTCGTGCACGAACATCGGGGAAACGTATTTGGTCAGCGCCGCAAGCTGGGTTTTGTTCTTTAAAAGCGTTTCGGCGGTGATGTTGTTTATGCGCATATACTGCTGTATCATCTCCGAATCCAGGATGATCTTGCCGTTGTCCGGCTCGTATTTGGCGTAGCAGCCCCGGCAGGACTCTATGGCCACGTCCAGCTTCGCGCCCGAATTGTAGAACTTCAGTATCTTGTTCCCGGCCGCGGTGCCTTTCACTTCGCTCTGCAGGGAGGTGCGCAGCATCCCGGCCAGCAGCTGGTTGTTCTGGAAAGAAAGCGTTTCGCCGGGCCTGGACTGCCTTCCCGCGTCCACCTTGCGCTCTATGGATACGGCGCCCCTGTCTTTGCTGTTGTCGAACAGGCCGCCTAAAAGGTACATCTGCTGTTCAATGGGCCGGTTCTTTATCTTGTCCGCCTGCGGCGCGCTGAGCCTCGCCTTGGCGAGTTCCACCGTGGCCAACTGGTTCAGATATCTTTCAAAGCGGGCTTTGCCGGCGGGGTCCAGGTATCTGAAGATTTCGGCGTTCTTCAGCTTGTCCTGGAAAGCCTTGTCGGTCTTGGTTTCGTTATTGATCAGGTTTTCAAGGAGCTGCGCGGCTTTTTCAGACAGCAAAACGTTGCGCTCCCTTATGGTGGCGGCCTCCCACTGGGCTTTGCCGGCCACCGCCGCGGTGCCGAAGACCGTCTCAAACTCCCGGATGGCCTTTTTCACCGTCAGCGTTTTGGCGGCGGAGTATTTCTTGTATTTTGCCATCCAGGCAAGCAGGGGTTCCGGCGCCGGACCGATGCCGACTTTTTCCAGCGGCCTGTTGAAATCTATCCTCAGGGCCAGCGCGCGGCTGAGTTCCATGTCCTGGCCCGCCCTCCAGGTCCTGTCCAGCAGTTGTTGGAGGTCGGTTATGGCCTGGGCTTTGGCGATAAGGGTTGCGGCCTGCTCGGGCTCGATGATCCTGAGCTTATCGGCCAGGGTGCCGTCTTCCAGGAATTTTTTCGCGGCAACGGGGTCGGCGCTGCTTATAGCGGCCTCATAATTCTTTAAAGCGGCCGCCTCTTCCTTGTTCAGTTCCTGGGCGAGGGCCGCTCCCGGGACGGCAAAGCAGAACAGAACCGCGGCCGCGAGCCCGATGTTTGCCCTGCTATGCAAGGAAGACATATTCATAAATTTACCGTATCTTATAAGAAGGGTCCAGCTTCCATTTCAGGAAATCGTCCCACAGCGAATCCCTTGAGAAGATGTTCTCGTCATAGCTGGGGTCATAGATCAGTTTGGGGAAGTAGACCGCCAGTCCCCTGGCCCTGTCGTAAGCGCTGCCGGGCTCGGTGGTCTTATTGGCTATCACCAGCTTGCCGTCTATATAGGCCTTCAGCGCCTCGCCCTTGGCATAGAGCTTGGAGGCCTTGTTCGCTTTCTTGTTGACCAGATCTATGAAATCGTAGAGGTCTTTTGAGCGGGCCTTGTAAGAGGTGTCATTGCCGTTATAGCCTTTCTCGAAAGACAGCGCGCCCTGCTCCGCTTCCAGCAGGGTTTTCCTGTTGGCGGCAGTGGCGGCCGCTTTTACCCAGTCGTTGACCGCGGCGGCGAACCCCGGCAGCTGCGAGCTCCGCACGGCCGAGAGGGTCGTATTGTCTCCGGAGCCGTTATAATAGTTCTGGAATTTGTCAACCATCATTTTGCTCAGCGCTTCGGCGTCCGTTCCGGGATTGGCGGCAAGTTCGGCCAGGATCGTGTCATAGGGGAAGCCGGCTCCGGGGACGTTCTCTTGGGAGCCGACTATAAAATCCGCGTTATCCTGTATCTCGTAAGCCACGCTGGCCATCTGCATCAGGCAGGCGTCGGAGGCGTAGATGCTGACTTTCTTCCCTGTGGACCGCTCTATCTCTTTCAAGGCCAGCGCGATCTGCTTGTTGCGGATGAAGTTCCGGGTCAGGTCGTCGTAGGCAATGCCCAGCTCCGCGCCGGTATTGTCCGCGCCGCCTATGTCTATGCGGCCCGAACCGTGGTTCCAGAGTATCGCCAGCACGTTTTTAGCCGGATAATTGCGGTATGACCATTTGGCAAAATCGGCGAAATGCTTCCAGCTGCCCATGTCGGCGCCCGGCACCTTGACCGCGGGGGAAATTATGGCCCCCAGTTTGTTGTTGGCGCCGGCGGTGGCGTCCTTCTGTATGTACAGCCTTGAGGAATTGCCCCGGTCATTGAGCAGGCCCAGTTCAACGGTTACGGCCACTTTATCGGTGGAGCCCGTCATCTCCATCTCGTTGACGTCCATTATGGCGGCCCGCGCCAGGTTGTTCCGGCCGTTTATGAAGACCAGCACAAGCCAGTCCCGCTCGGCCGCTGCCGGTGCGGGCAGGGCCGCCGGAGCCGCCACGGGCGCCGGTGCGGGAAGAACGGCCGGGGAAAAGCCGCCGGCCTTTATGGTGTCCAGGCCGGACCGGACCTCGTCAAAAGAAATACCCTGCGCTCCGATATTGATCGTCGGCGCGGTCATCGCGAGCGTCAGTATAAGGAGGATGTTCCGTTTCATAACATTTACCTTACTATATTGTTGCTGATGGCGCGCCGAAGTTCAATGGTCTTTGGTCCCGGGGGTCAATAGGTCTTTGGGCCTATATGCCCGCCCGTGCTCATAGAGAGCCGCCTGAGCGGACGCCTTAATAGTATAGCAGACTTAATTGACTTGTCAAGGCCATGCCTAACGGGGTTATTTGTATTTGGCGAGGGCGGTCTTGTAATAGCTCCAGAGCGTGGCCATGGGGTGGGTGGGTTGTCCGTACGGGCTGCCCGGCAGCGAGGCCCAGATATTGTTGAGCTTATTGACGGCTTTCGTGAAATTATCATAGACGAAAGAGCCGGCCACGGCGTTATAAACCCCGTCCCGCCTTATAAGTTCCATTACGGCCTTGTCCTGGCTGGGCGGGGTGAAATCCTTCAGGCCCAGGTCGCCGGCCAGCGCGTCCCAGGTGCCGGAAAGGAACTGATAGCGGCCGGCTGCGTCGGAGCAGAGCTTGCCGCTGCATTTCCGCTTGCGCGGGTGGTCCGCGTAGCTAGTGAAAACGGAGAAAGTGAAAATATAGTTGTACTGCCCGTTCGTTCCTTCGGCGTAAGCCAGCGTGTCAATAAAAGCCCTGACCGCGGCGGGAAGTTCGCAGGCCCCGCCGGCCGAGGTCGCCGCGACGTGTTCCATGAAGAGGTAGCCCTCGGTGAAGGAGCAGCCGCTCAGGGGTTCCTTAAGCGCCGCTTTTACGTATCCCCCTTCAAAGCCGGGCTTCGCGGCGGCAAGATATTTGGTATTCGGCGGCAGGGCACATTTACCGGTCGCGAACTCCAGGGTTTCGGACTGCGCATCGCTGATCTTGAAAAAAGTCGAAACATTGCCGGTAAGAAACCAATCTTCCGAGCCGGCGCCCTTGCTGACGGGCCAGTCAAACCCGGGCTCAGAATTTTTTTCCGGCAGAAACTGCCGCGCGAATTGCTGCCCGGACTGCGCCGCAGCTTCGGGGATGGGCAGTTCCGCCGCCGCGCCGGATATCGCGGCCAGGTCGTCAAGCGCGGAATTTTGCGCGTTCGCCGCCGAAACGCCGGCGCCGCCCGCCAGAATGGCCGCCAGAAACAGTCCGTATATCCGGTTCATATAAATAGGATAGCAGGCCGGGATTGACGATGTCAGGGCCCAAGGTCGCCCCGTTGAATAGGCCTTTCGGCCCGGTATTACGGCGCGCCGCGTTTGCGGCGCCTGATATATTCTATGACGCCGGGCAGGACCGAGAGGATTATGATGGCCAGAATGACGAAAGAGAAATTGTTTTTTATGACCGGAAGGTTGCCGAAGAAATAGCCGGTCATCATTATGACCGTCACCCAGGTGAAAGCGCCTATCACGTTGAACATCAGGAACTTCGGGTAGGTCATCGCGCCGACGCCGGCCACGAACGGGGCGAAAGTCCTCACTATGGGCACGTACTTGGCCAGTATTATCGTCTTGCCGCCGTATTTTTCGTAAAAATCATGGGTCTTCTGTAAATATTCCTTTTTAAAGATCTTTGAGTTTTCGTAATGGAAGACCTTCGGCCCTATATAATTGCCCACGGCGTAATTGACATTGTCCCCCAGTATCGCGGCGAACGCCAGCAACGGCCAGATCTTATATAGGTCCAGATCGCCCCGCGCCGCGAATATGCCTATGGCGAACAGCAGCGAATCGCCGGGCAGCAGCGGCGTGACGACCAGGCCGGTTTCGCAGAAGATGATAAGGAACAAGATCAGGTAAGTCCAGTTGCCGCAGCTCTGGATGACCGAACCCAGATATTTATCCAGATGAAGGAACAGGTCGACGAATTTTAAGAAAAGCCGTATTATTTCCTGAATAAAGCCCATATAGTTTCTAAAAACCAGAGATATTCTATAATTTTTCCTCTAATAAAAACTCCCGCGATCAACGTCGCGGGAGTTATAGGCAGTTGACTCGCTTGCCGCCTGCAAAATCCGATTGGGCGGCACAGGATTTGGTCACAAGTTCCGATTTCGCCGTCGCTCAACCGGCCTCGCGACCCCGGCTCGCGGTTTCGCCTGCTGGCTCAACAACGCTCCGCCTTTCAAATCCTGCGCGAGTCAAGCAGTTGACTCGCTTGCCGCCATGCAAAATCTGATTGGGCGGCACAGGATTTGAACCTGTGACCCCTGTCGTGTGAGGACAGTGCTCTAGCCAGCTGAGCTAGCCGCCCGTGTGTATATTCTACAATAGTTTTTACTGTCAGTGCAGATTGACAAGGACCAGCGCCAGGCCCTTGCCTTCTTTAAGCCGGCTCATGGCTTTCCCAATAATCGCTCCGTGGCAGTTCTTTTGAAAATAACTGAATTCACTCTTAGATAATTTGTTTAAGCCGCTCTATGCGCGTATCCAGCGGCGGGTGGGTGGCGAACAGCGCGAAAAGGGCGCTCTTCGGCTTGCCCGAGATTTTCAGCGTGGCCAGGGAGGCGTTGTGGGTGAGGTCGGCGTGCCGCACCGTGCGCTTAAGCCCTTCCAGCGCGTTTATCATTTTCTCCCGTCCGGCCAACTGCGCCCCGCCGGCGTCGGCGCGGAACTCGCGCCTTCGCGAAAAAGCCGCCACCACGATCGTTCCGAAGATGCTCAGGACTATTTCAAGCGCGAAGGTCACAAGCCAGCGTGTCATGGGACTCCCCTCTCTGTCGCTCGAGCTGCGGACCACAAAAAACGCGATAACCCTGGCCAGGAACATTACAAAGGCGTTTATCACGCCCTGTACGAGCGTCATGGTAACCATATCGCCGTTGGCGATATGGGCTATCTCGTGGCCCAGCACACCTTCCACCTGCCGTCTCTCCAGCGAGCCCAGCAGGCCGGCCGAGACGGCCACCAGCGCCCGGCTTTTAGTCGGGCCGGTGGCGAAAGCGTTGACTTCCGAGCTCGGATAATAACCGACCTCCGGCATTTTCGGGAGGTTGGCCGCTTTAGCCAGGTTACGGACGGTCTCCACCAGCCAGGCGAGTTCCGGTTCCCGGGTGTCCGGGTCTATCACCTGCACTCCCATCATCCATTTCGCCATGATGCGGGAAAGCGCGAGCGATATGAAGGCCCCGCCTATGCCCCAGATAAAGCAGAAAACCATCAGCGCAGTGTAATCTATGCCGCGCGCGTTCAGGTACGGCCTGATGCCGAGGAGGTGGAAAGTTATTGAGATCGTTACCAGTATCAGTATGTTGACTATTGCGAACAAAAACCATCTTTTCCCCATTTTCATCATAGAGCCTCCTGAAATTCTTAAATAAATTTTATCAAATACTGACCCGAAAAAACCGCGTCCGTGTCGACGCGGATTATTTATCCCGGGGGGGTTCTGCGCGCCGCATTTCGGGCATTTGGGCAGGTCCGGCGATGCGTCGCAATTGTTGCAGAATTTGTCTTCGCCCGCTGGTTTGCCGCCTTGTGGACAGACGGTTTGTTTGCTTTCTATCCTGCCGATGAAAACCAGCGCGGCCTCGGCCGGCGCGTTTAATCCTTGAGGCGGTATTTTACAAGGAATAATATAACATATCGGGAACTCAAAGAGGCGGAGGCTTTATGGGAGCGAGCCTGCCGTGGCCGCCCGGGGAGGGTCGCGGGGGCGCGGTGGAGGTCATCACGGCGAATATTTCCACCGAATTTCCGCCCGCGCCGTCTATTCCCTGCGAGGTAACCCACAAAAATCCGCCGTCCGGGCTGAGATCGAGACCGACGGGAAAGGAATCCACCGTGACGCGGGCGGCCACCGTCATGCCGGCGGCGTCCACCACCGCTATCTGCGAAGCCGCGTTGAGCGCGACGAAGAGCCACTTGCCGTCGTGCGACAATCTCATCGAGCGGGGCGCCCCGCCGACCAGGGCCGTGGCGGTGGAGAGGTCAACCGCCGGTCCTATGGAGACAGCCGCCCCAATGACCCGCGCCGTCTCGGCGCGTATAACGGCGCCTGCGTTGCTTGCGCTCACATACAGCCACCGCCCATCGGGAGAAACTACCAGGTCCCGGGGGTTGCCACCAAGGTTTACGCGCCCGCTCAGCGCCGGACTGCCGGGAGTGCTCACATCTATAACCGCCACCCCTCCCGCGCCGCCCATGCAACCCGCCAGCAGCGTGCGCGCGTCGGCGCTCCAGGCAAGCCCCCTCACACACAGGCCGCATTCGAGGTCGCGGTTCACCCCCAAAAAACTTTGTGGGGGGGCGCGGGGACCCAGGGCTATCACAACAGCCGAAGAGAACGCCGGCGGATCCGCCGGGGAGATGTCTATAAGGCCGACGCTGTCATCGCCCCAATGCGCGAGCGCCATAAAGCGTCCGTCCGGGGAGGCCGCGGCATTTTTAGTGATGGGTCCGGTCGGCACTATGCGTACGATGGCGTCCGAGGCCGTGTCAATGATCGCGGCCGCCGAGGGCTGGGTGCCGTCCAGGTCAAAATCGCGGCGGTAATACGGGATCCACAGGAACCGGCCTCCGTGGCTGAATGCGCTCTCCACGGGTTTGCCTTTGAAGACGTTCGGCCCGTCCGGCGGGAGGTCTTCGGAAAAGGCGTACCCGAACCACGGCGCGGTGCTCGTAAATAACGCTGACTGCCGCGGGCTAAACGAGTGGCGTATTACGCCGCGCTTGGCAAAAGTGCGCGCGTCATATATCACAGTGCGCGCGCCCTCCAATGAATTGATATACGCCTTTGTCCCGTCGGTGGAAATGTTCACCGACTTCGGGGAGTCGATATCCGTGTCGTACATATCCGCGGCGGTTGTCGTGGTGGAATTATAACGCTGAAAACGCGCGACCAGGCGCAGGCTCAGCGGCGCAGCGCCGGGAAGCGACTGCGTTCCGATCTCCACATGCGTGGCGCTGCGCGCCCTGCGTTCCAGGTGCGCCTTCCACGAGCGGCGCGCCGCCGCAAGGCGCCGCGCGAGTTTACGATCGTCGGGGCGGATAAGGGAGAGTTCCGTCCACGCCAGCGCCGCGTCCTCCCAGTTCCGCAGCGCGGCATGCGAGCGGCCTGCGCCGTCAAGGCACTCGGGATGCCCGGGCTCCAGCACAAGGCAACGGTGGAATTCGCGCACGGCGGCCGCCGCGCGCCCCCGCCGCAGCAGTTCGCTTGCGCCGCGCAGCGCGCTGTCGGCGCGCAGGGTGCGGGCCGGACCGTGGAGAGCGGGGATGGGCAGTGCCGCGGCGGGAGCGCCGGGCGCGGGTATGGGAGGCGCGGAAATACGGCGCGTGTGGCATCCCGCCAACGCGAGCGGCGCGGCGCAGACAGATATCCAAAGAATACGGCGGTTCACCCTGGTCCTTTTTTGACCCTCCCCCTGCAAGCCGGGCCGGTGTTATGGGGGAGGTCGCCCCGCGAGCTGAAATAGCGCTTCAAAGATTATACCAGCAAAAAGGGCGGCCGGGAAATAATAAAATTGCCGTATTCCAAATGCCGCGGGAATATTATATGCTTTTATTATTAGGGCAGCTTATGAGATATATTTTTGTCGCGCTCTTTTTATGCGCTGCGGTCTATGCCGCCGCCCAGCCGCCGCCGAAAGCGGATCAGCCGTCTTCGCCGCCCCCCGGGAACCAGTTGTCTCCGCCGCCGCAGGCAGCGCAGCCGCCCCCGCCGCCGAAAAAACTGAGCAAAGAGGAACTTCAGAAGAACGCCGCGGCGCTTGAAGAAGCCGTGAAAAAAGCGCCCGAAGACTCCGAACTCCGCGTGAGACTGGGTTTCACCTACGCCCACCTGGACAGGCCGGACGACGCCCGGAACGCGTTTGAAACCGCCGTGCGGCTTGACCCCAAAAAGGCCATAGCCCATTACATGCTGGGATTTATTTACGAAAAGAAGGGCCTCAGGGAAAAAGCCGTCGCCGCCTGGAAAGCCTGCCTGGACAACACGCAGGACCCGCGCCTGCGCGAAACGGCCGCGAAACACCTGCATCATCTTTCCACGCGGGGAGCCCCATGAAGCGCAATTGCATCCCGGCCGCGCTGTTTTTTTTCTCGGCCTGCGCCGCGCCGCGCACGGCGGTCAATCCGCGGGCTGATTTTTCCGCCGTCAAACGGGTGGCCGTGTTAACCTTCGGCGGGAGCGGCGGAGAGCTGGCATCGGACCTGTTCACGCAAAGCCTGCTGGCCCGCGGAGCCGACGTGGTGGAGCGCCAACGCCTCACAGCGGTAATGACTGAGCAGTCGCTTTCCTCGGTCGGCTACTTCGACCCGGGGAGCGCGAAACAAATAGGGAAGCTGCTGGGCGTCGACGCGCTGTTCGTCGGCAGCGTGGCTGAAAGCGCGCCCCCTTCCACTTATCTGGTGAGCGCCTCAAACAATCCTCGCGTCGCTTCCGTAACCCAGCTTGCCGGCGGCAGCGTCTATTCGGACGGCTCGCTGCTGGGCATGCCCAATGCCCAACTGGTCAGCACGACGGCCAAGGTGTCGCTGGTGACCCGCATGGTGGACGTGCAAACCGGCTCCATCCTCTGGTCGGCCTCCATGAGCTATGACGGCCTGGATATCCAGACCGCCATGTCCGCAATAACCGACGCTTTCGTGACTTCGCTTAACCCCATCTGGCCCGCGCTTTACCGTATTAAATAGGAAAGAAAAATGGAAACATATAAATTTGAACCATATTCGGCGGTCAGGAACATCCTGAATAAAAGTTTGGGCGTCGTGATAAAAACTGTCGGCGACAACGTCACCGTTATCGTCAAGAACGGCGGCAGGATGACTTTCAAAGCCCAATACCTGGAGCCAGCCACTGAGGCCGAAGCCGCGAGCCTGAAGGAAATGACAGAGCAGCTTAAAAAAGACGGCGGCCGCAAGGGGACCACCGGGAAAATAGCTGACCCGGAGCTGGTCCGTATTGAGTGCGATAAGTACATCAGGCACATCGCCCTCAGGTATCCGAAGTCGGGCGAAGCGTTCAAGGTTTTCTGGAGCGAGCTGCTGGCCATTGCCGGCGACCTCCCCGGCAAAACCTGGGAGATGAAGCCCGGCTCAAGCTCCAACCCCTGCCCCGTGCTGAAGGTCTACAACGCCCCCACGCAGAAGTGGGTCTACTGCCTCAACCTGCTGGCCGGCTGGGCTTTGAGGATGGAGATCAAAAAGGAATTCCTCCCGAGCGGCTGCGAAGCGCTGTTTCCCATTGATAACGCGCTGTTCGGCGCCGGGCGGGCCGTGGAGCTGAACTACAAAGATTTCCCCCCGGAGAAACGCCAACCCTACCTGGACTGCGTAAAGGCTATATACAAAACCCACGCCTATAAAGGCTGATAACGCCGGCGGCAGATACACCGTATAAAGAGTTTCCTTGTCAATCAAGCGCAGATTTAAACCCTGATTTTCTTCAGAGTTGGAATTGTCATCGGTCTTTTTTTTCTCCGCGAACCAGCCGAGTAGTTTTAGATCACCACCCACACTTACAAACAATCCATCTCTGGTCTTTTCGTTAAAATACCAGTTATAAGCCCCGCCAAAACGGTAATCAATGTATGTCAAATCTTCATCTTCAGGAAGTTCTAATGGAAGAGCTTGTTCAATTTTAGGCTTAAAGCCGAACCTTACTGCAATATCGCCGTTCAATCCAGGGGAAGTCATATCCCGCGACACCCATTTCAACGCAAAGCCTTTTACGGCATAGCGGGTATCATAAACTACCGGATAGGCGGAAATCCCGTCCGAAATGGAATAGCCCATATTGTTTGCCGACGGCCGCCGCCACTCCAGGGAAAAATACCCCGCTCTGAATTCATGAAAACCTTTTGGCAAGGAATAAAATGCCGCGTTTATTTCGGTTTCCCGAAATTCAGTGCGAAACAATAAAGGGGTTCCTGGATAGAGTTTTAAAGCGCCGGAAACCGTCTTAGCGGCGTAGTTAACTATGGTGCCGGTCCCCATATAATAAAATGTGTCCGAAACATCGGCATTCCCGTAAAACACTGTTTTTGAATACTGGAATTGCGTGGACAGGAGAATTTTCATCCAAATATTATTGGCCAGAGAAGGCTTTATAGTGCAGGCTATTTCGTCAGGTCTTATGCCAAAAGCGAATTTCTCAAGGCCTTCCGCTCCGGATTTGTTGGCGGCAAGCATGTCCGTTTGTTTCTCTGTCCGTTCAAACGGCGCCTTATATTCCACTTCAATGGCGTAGCCGGAACGGGGCGAATTGCCGGGCCAAAGGCCCGCGTGGAAGTTGTACCCGCGCAGGCCTTCCGTTTTAAACGCCACCCCGCCTATCGCCGCCGGCTGCCAGAAAAACGCCTGCGCCCCGGCATCCGCGCCCAAAAAACCACCGGC